>NZ_DASSRA010000228.1:0-14813 GCF_035702065.1 Rhizobacter sp. | reverse complement strand
TTCGTCGAGGCCGGCAAGCGCTCGTGCTTCGACGCGTTCGCCAAGGCGTCCCCGTGCGTGCTGGAGCCGATGGTGAAGCTCGACATCACCGTGCCGGCGCAGTCGCAGGGCGACGTCGCGGGCGACCTCTGCGCGATCGCGAAGGTGGAGGAGCTGCACTTCGACGCCGTGCTGCACGATGCCGCGGAGGACTCGCACATCCACCTGAAGCCGCTGGAGTTCCCGGTGCCGGTGCACGGCCTGGCGATCACGCCCAAGCGGCGCGGCGACGAACAGCGGCTGCACGACATCCTGCAGAAGCTGATCAGCGAGGACCCCTGCCTGAAGATCGAGCACGTGGCCACCACCAACGAGACCATCATCGACGGCCTCGGCGAGCTGCACCTGCGGGTGATGCTCGAGCGGCTGCGCGAGGTCTACCGCTTCGAGGTCGAGACCCGGCCGCCGCGCATCGCCTACCGCGAAACGGTCACCGCGCCGGCCGAAGGCCACCACCGCCACAAGAAGCAGACCGGCGGCGCCGGCCAGTTCGGCGAGGTCTTCCTGCGCGTGGAGCCGCTGCAGCGCGGCGAGGGCTTCCAGTTCGTCGATGCGGTGAAGGGCGGCAGCATCCCGGGCCAGTTCATTCCCGCGGTGGAGAAGGGCGTGCGCCAGGCGCTCGAAGGCGGCGTGCTCGCCGGCTACCCGGTGCACGACCTGCGCGTGACGGTGCACGACGGCAAGCACCACAGCGTGGACTCGAAGGAGATCGCCTTCATCGTCGCCGGCCGCAAGGCCACCATCGACGCGGTGATGAAGGCGCGCCCCATCGTGCTGGAGCCCATCGTCAAGGTGGAGATCACCGCGCAGGAGCAGAACCTCGGCGACATCACCGGCGACCTGGCCTCACGCCGCGGCCAGATCAGCGGCACGCAGACCCTCATCGACGGGACCATCGTCGTGCGCGGCGAGGCGCCGCTGGCCGAGCTGTCGGCCTACCAGACGCAGCTCAACGGGCTGACGGGTGGCGAGGGCCGCTTCACGCTGGAGCTGAGCCACTACGACCCGGTGCCGCCGAATCAGCAGGCGGCGTTGGCGAACCAGTTCAAGCCGCGCGATGAGGAGTGAGGGGCGTGCGGGCTGTCCTGAGAGGCCGGGCCGCGCAGAGGAAATCGTCACGCATCGGGCGCGCGCGTGAGCAGGGCCTTGCGGACTGCGAAGGCAATGGGCATGCCAAACAACAGCATGTGGGACAAGAGATCGAGCGTGGTCGCAAGCGGCTTGAAGCTCACCGGGTAAGGAAAGGCCGAGAGCGGCAAGACCACGAGCCGCATGACGAGAAAGACGACGACCCCGAATGCGATGCCCGATGCGATGGGGTGGAGTGCCAGCGCGTGAACCAGCTTGGCCGCTGCGAGAAACACGCCGGCCCACAGAAGCGACATGCCGAAGTGCAATGCCAGCCCCAGCGCAGCGACGGGGATGCCTCCACCGAAGGCTGCGGAGCCCAGCAATCCGCTGGCGACGGTTTGCAGCAAGCGAACGGGCGTGGCCCCGTTGTACGCCGCGAACGAGATGGCAAAGATGATGTCCAGCAGGCCCGCGAGCGAACCGCCCAGCAACACGGCAATGAAGGGCGTCATGGGTGGCAGCAGGTGGGTGGTGGGGTTGGTTGCGGAGCTTCCAGGCCTCCGATGAAAGGGTGACCCGTTCACCCCCGATTCCTCGGGTGGTTCTTTGCGGCTCGCTCGTTCCCGTGCTTGTAGTTTCCCGTGAGGCGGGCCATGAGTTGTTGCGCTTCTCCGAACGTGCCTGACTCCATTTCGGCGACGAACTCCTGTGCCGCAGCGCCTCGCAAGCTGGCTGCGAGGCGGCCGCGGTGAAGAACCTCCACGTCACCGTTCTTGCGCACCCGGTGAGTGAATCCCAGGTCATCGGCCTGGCCGTCAAGTGGTGTGCCTGGATTCATTCGGCGAAGAAGCTCATTCGGCCGGTGTCCCGGCCATCAGGAGGTGGATCACCAGACGAGTCGCCTCGTCGTGGCGGGGCTTGCACACGCCCGCCAGCCGGTGAACGACTGACCCTCAGAGCTTGCACCCCCGCGCCGGATCGGCCAGTGCCTTCACCGCCACCCCACGCGACTCGTTGTACTTGCCCTTCACCTCGCGCAGGTACATGTCTTGCACCGGGTTGCCGGCGGCCGAGAGCGTGAACTTGCCGCGCGGGCTGTCGACGGTGGTCTTGCGCATGGCGGCGGTGAGCGCGTCGCGTTGGGTGAAGTCGCCCTTCACGGCCGTGAGGCCGGCGCCCAGCAGCTGCGCGGCGTCATACCCTTGCACGGCGTACACGTCGGCATTCGCCTTGTAGGTGATCGCGAAGCTCTTGCGGAAGGCGTTGTTGCGCGGCGTGTCCAGGTTGTCGGCGTAGTGCAGGCCGGTGAGGATGCCTTGCGCCGCCTCGCCCTGCGCCTCGATCGTGCCGTCGGTGAGGAAGCCCGAGGCCACCAGCGGGATGGTCTTGTTGAGGCCGGCGGCCGCGTAGTCCTTGACGAACTTGACGGCACCGCCGCCTGCGAAGAAGGCGAACACCACGTCGGGCTTCTGCGCCGCGATCTCGGTGAGCAGGGCCTGGAACTCGACGTTGGGGAAGGGCAGGGTCAGGTCCTTCAGCACCTTGCCGCCGCCCTTCTCGAAGGCCTCGGTGAAGCCCTTCACCGTCTCGCTGCCGGCGGCGTAGTTCCAGGTGATGGTCATGGCGCGCTTGTGGCCCTTCTGCGCGGCCACCACGCCGGTGGCATAGCCGGGCTGCCAGTTGCTGAAGGAACTGCGCACGATGCTGGGCGAGCAGAGCGGCCCGGTGATCGCGTCGGCGCCGGCATTGGGCACGATCAGGAGCGTGTTGCTCTCCTTGGCGGCGCGCGCCATCGCGAGGGCCACGCCCGAGTGCACGGTGCCGACCAGCACGTCGACCTGGTCGCGCTTGATCAGCTTGTTGACGTTGTCGGTGGCCTTGGAGGGCTCGGACTCGTCGTCCACCTTGAAGTACTGCAGCTCGCGCCCGCCAAGCTTGCCGCCTTGCTCCTGCACGTAGAGCTTGAAGCCGTTCTCGATCATGTTGCCGAGCGCCGCGTAGGTGCCGGTGTAGGGCAGCATGAAGCCGACCTTGAGCGGCGGCTTGGTCTGCGCCTGGGCCACGGTGGCCAGGCAGAGGCACGCGGCGGCGCAGGCTTTGAGGGGGAGTGAAAACATGGTGCTCCTCACAGAGGCTGGACAACGGGGGGATGGAAAAAAGTCACGCCCACGCAGTGTGCCAGCGGCTTGCCGAGGCTGGGCTGGTGTTCGCCCGGAGGCGGGCTTGGGCCGCTGTTCGCACGCGGCGTGCTTCGGGGGCGCAACTGTCGGGTATTCCTGGCTCAGATCCCGCGCTGCCCGGCCGATAGAGCACGCACCATGGGCGGTGCTTCGCCCGGTGGAGGTACGCATGTTTGCTCGGTTCAGGTCATTCTTCTTCGCGCCCGGCATTGCGGCAATGCAGCATCTGTCGCTGTCGCGCAAGCTCGTCTTGCTGGTGGCACCGCCGCTCGCGGGCGGTGTGCTGCTGGTGCTCTTCGCGCAAAGCCGCTTCGCGCCGCCGGCCGTGGCCGCGGGAGCGGCGCTGTGGGTCTACCTGGTGCTGTGCTTCCACACGAGCCTGAGCGCGTCCATCCGTGCGCTCGACGAGATGATCAAGGCGGTGTGCGCCGGTGACCTGACCCAGTCGCGCGAGCTGAAGGGCCGCGACGAGCTCTCGCACATCGGCCGCGACATGGAGGCCATGACGCGCCGCCTGTCGCACCTCGTGTCCAGCATCCGCAGCGAGGCGCAGCTGGTGGCCATGGCAGGCGACAGCCTGTCTTCAAGCGCCCATGCCTTGCACGACCGCACCGAGGAGCAGGCTCGCAGCCTGGAGCAGACGTCTCACAGCATGGCCTCGCTCGTCGGCGCCGTGCAGGTGAATGCGGCCGACGCGCAGGAGGCCGATGGCCTGGCCGCCCGGGTGCGCGAGGCCGCCGAAGGTGGCAACGCGGTGGTCGAGTCGGCGGTGGCGTCGATGCAGGGGCTGGAGAGGCGCTCCAGCCAGATGACCGACATCATCGGCGTGATCAATGGCATCGCCTTCCAGACCAACATCCTCGCCTTGAACGCGGCGGTCGAGGCGGCACGCGCCGGCGAGGCCGGCCGCGGCTTTGCGGTGGTGGCCTCCGAGGTGCGCACCCTGGCCCAGCGCTGCGCGCAAGCCGCCACCGAGGTGAAGACGCTGATCGAAGGCTCGGCGGCCGAGGTGGGCACGAGCATGGGCCGCATCCGCGATGCCAGCCGCTCGCTTCACACGGTGGTGCAAGGCATCTCCCAGGTGGCCGACAAGGCGCGCGTGATCTCGCAGTCGAGCGCGGCCCAGCGCTCGGGGCTGCAGGGCATGGAGCAGTCGGTGCAGAGCCTGGACGGCATCACGCGCAGCAACGCGCTGATGGTCGACAGCTCGGTGCGCTCGGCCGAGAAGCTGCGCGAGCAGGCACGGCAGCTGTCGTCCGCGGTGATCGCGATGAAGCTGCGCCAGGGCTGCGCCGACGAGGCGCGGGCCCTGGTCGACAAGGCGGTGGCGCTCATCCGCAGCGTGGGCAGCAGCCAGGCGATTGCGAGCTTTCACCGGCGCGACGGCGGCTTTGTCGACCGCGACCTCTTCATCATCGTGCTCGACCGCCGCGGCTACTTCCGCGCCTTCGGCATGGACCCGAGCAAGGCCGACAAGCCCGCCGTGGCCGCACCGGGCGTGAACATCGACGAGCTGAACGCCAAGACCATGGCCTGTGCCGATGCGGGCGGCGGCTGGATCGAGTTCAAGAGCCTGCACCCGCAGACCAAGTTGCCGGTCGACAAGATGGCCTACGTGTTCCCGGCCGACAAGGAACTGATCGTGATGTGCAGCGTGAACAAGGGCGATGGGGCTGCCGTGGCACCGGCCGCCGCCGTGCGCGCGGCATGAAAAAAGGCCCGTGCAGAGCACGGGCCCAACCCCTCGGGAAAACGCTTTACTGGCAGGCGAAGCTGGAAGCCAGTTCGATGTCGCCCGTGCCCTTGTAGCGCGCCACCAGCGGGTAGGGGCACAGCGGGCGGGTGCGGTTGGCCGACCAGCCGGCCGGCAGGTCGGCGTTGACGCCGGCCGGGTTGCCCGCGCCGCGTGCGGTGGCGGTGATGGCCCCGGGGATCGTGCCTTGCTCGACCCACGCCACCAGCGGCGTGAGCATGTCGAACTGGTCGGTGGCGGGGCCGCCCGAGCAGTGGCCCATGCCGGGCCCGCGGTAGAACTTGGCGAAGTTGCCGGTGGCGTCACCGCCGTTGCGGGCGCGCAGGCCGTCGTACCAGGCCTTGGTGTCGTCCACCGAGAAGATCGGGTCGGCCACGCCGTGGTAGACCATGACCTTGGCGCCGCGGTTCTTCAGCGTGGCGAGGTTGGTCGGGTCGGGCGGCGTCATGAAGCTCATGGCCGACTCGGTGTAGGTGGCGTTGGTGGCGGTGATCCAGCCGAGCGCGGTGTCGATGTTCATGCCGAGCGCGAAGGCCGGGCCGTTGAAGCCGGCCACCGGCTCGGGCGGCACCTTCCAGATGATGCCCACGCCACCGGTGTCGAGCGCGACCGGGGCGATGAACTCCCAGAATGGGATGCCGCCGCCGGCGATGCCCGGGTCGTACGGGAAGCTCGCGTAGAACGAGCTGCCGGTGCTGGTGACCGCGCCGCTGAAGATGGGCGCGATGGCGCTCTTCTGCGCGGTCGTGAGGCAGCTGCCGTCGCGCGCGCCGGTGCAGGTGGGCACGTCGTTCTGGAAGTTGAAGGCGGTGCGGCAGGCCTCCACGTCCTGCACGATGCCATCGCTGCTGCCGTCGAGGGCGTCGCACTTGGCGAGGATGGCGGTGGCCACCGTCGTGCGCTCGGCCGCCGTGAAGGCGGTGGAGAGGTCGGCCGGGTTGGTGGCCACGGTGGCGTAGCGCTGCGCGCCGAAGATGTTGGCGATGGCCGCCTTGGGCAGGTTGTAGCCCGGTGCGCCGGCGAGGAAGCCGTCGTACTGCTCGGCCAGGCGGTTCATCGCCACCATGGTGTGGCGCCCGCCGTTGGAGCAGCCGCCGAAGTAGGAGCGGTCCGGTCCCTTGCCGTAGGCGGTGGTGATCAGGCTCTTGGCCATGGGCGTGAGCTTTTGCGCCGCCTGGTAGCCGTAGTCGAGCCGGGCCTGCGGGTCGGCGCCGAAGTTGGGGCCGAGCGAGCCGGCGTGGCCGGCGTCGGAGCTGATCACGGCAAAGCCCATGGCCAGCGCGTTGGTGAGGCCGCCGCCGCCGTTCACGGCGCCGGTGGCGGTGACCACGCTGCCGTCGATGCCGCCGTTGCCCTGGTAGAAGAAGCGCCCGTTCCAGGCGTTGGGCAGGCGCATCTCGAAGCCGATGGCGTAGTTGTTGCCGTCGGTGCCGACGCGCGAATACATCGAGCCGGTGACGCGGCAATGCTGCGGCACCGGCTGCCCGGCCACGGTGAGCGTGCCGGCCGCCACGTCGGTGGTGGCGGTGATGGTGGTGTTGGCCAAGGCCGTGAGCCGGCCGGCGAGGCTGGCGCAGGTGCCCGACAAGGTGCCGGGCGTGGCAGCGCTCAGCTGGGGCAGTGTCTCGTCGTCGTCACCGCCGCAGGCGGTGGCGATCAGCAACAAGGGCAACGACGCGAGGGAGAGCGCGCGGCTGTGTAAACGGGTCCATTTCATCGGGGTGTCTCCGGTTGTGGTGGCTTCCTGACGGCGGCTTTTGGGGTGTCTGATGCATGCGCCTGAATAGTTAATGTAGTTAAGTAGTTTTCGGGCAGAAATCGGGTTATCCCGCTGTGAGCGCGATTTCAAGATGGTTCATCTGGTGCACTTGTGCGTGGCGGCGGGCAGGCGGCAAGCGGCATGCCGCGGCGCGCGACAATCGCCTGATGAGCGCACACACCGACGACCAGACCCCTCTGGCCCGGCTGACCGAGGCCGGCATGCACCACGTCGTGGGCTACCAGCTGGCGCAGGCCGCGATCACCACCACCCAGGTGTTCGCCGAACTGGTGGGTGAGCCCTTCGATCTGCGGCCGGTCGAGTTCACGATGCTCAACCTGATCCACGAGAACCCCGACGTGTCGGCGCGCCAGCTCGCGCGCGCGCTGGCGGTGACGCCGCCCAACATCACGGTGTGGATCGACCGCCTGGAGAAGCGCGGCCTGGTCAAGCGCGAACGCAGCCGCACCGATGCGCGCGCACAGCACATCCGCGCCACGCCGGCGGGCGCCGCGCTGGCGCGCAAGTCACTGGCCAGCGTGCTCGAAGGCGAGCGCCAGGCGCTGGGCGAGCTCAGTGCCGCCGAGCGGGCGATGCTGGTCGAGCTGCTGCACAAGGTGGCGCGCGGCCGCAAGCGCGCGGCGTAGCCGCCCCGGGCCCGCTGGAAACGGCGCGACCCCCGAGTAAAACCGGTATGCGGCCGTCGCCCGCAGGTCTAAGGTGACCTGGCCCGGCCACCCCGGGTTCTCAGTTCGAACAACCCACAAGGTCCGAACGGACCAGAGGAGACAGCACCCATGAAAACCTGGAAGGTTCAGGCCGTTTCAGTGGCCAGTGTGTTGTGGCTGGCCGCGTGTGGCGGCGGCAGTGATGGCAGCGAGAGCGAGCTCAGCGCGCAAGCCAGCTCCGAGAAGGCGCAGGCGATGTCGTCGAACTCTCGCGGGGATGGCGATCGCGATGACCGCGATGACCGCGATGGCGGCGGCGGCTCGGTCGAGCTCAGCGTGCTCTCCAGCCCGCCGCAGTACGTGTCGGGCGGCGACGCACGCATCGCAGTCCGCGCCGCGCCAGGCTTGCGCAACAAGCTGGAGCTGCGGCTCAACGGCCAGCCCGTGCAGGGCGTGCTGTCACCGGTTGACGATGGCCTGGAAGGCGTGATCACCGGCCTGGTCAACGGCCGCAACCTGCTGGAGGTGCGGCACAAGAACGGCCACGTGCGCGACCGCCTCGTGCTCACCAACTACCCCATCACCGGCCCCATCTACTCGGGTCCGCAGCAGCAGCCCTTCGTCTGCACCACCACGCAGGGCGCCGTCGGCCGGCAGCCGCTGGTCGAGTCGGCCGCGCCGCCCGGCTTTCCGGTGTTCGACGCCGGTGGCACCAAGATCGGCTACAGCAAGACCTGCTCGATCGAGACCTTCGTGAGCTACTTCTACCGAAGCACCGGCAACCAGTGGAAGCCGCTGCCCACCGACGGCTCGACACCCGCCGACATGGCGAAGACCACGCTGGCCGACGGCCGCCAGGTCGACTTCATCGTGCGCCAGGAGCGCGGCACCATCAACCGCTTTCTCTACAGCTTCGCGATGCTGGCGCCGCGCGGCGAGAACCCGGCCGCGCCGGACCTGAGCTTGTGGAACAAGCGCCTGCAGTACTGGTTCCAGGGCGGCGTGGCGATCGGCCACACGCAGGGCACGCTGCACAGCGGTTCGATGAACCCCGACATCCTGCGCACCGGCACGGCCATCGTGCATTCGAGCGGCAACAACACCGGCACGCACTACAACCTGCAGCTGGCCGCCGAGACCGCCATGATGACCAAGGAGCGCTTCGTCGAGCGCTACGGCGTGCCGCTCTACACCTACGGCCTGGGCGGCTCGGGCGGCGCGATCCAGCAGTACATCCTGGCGCAGAACCAGCCGGGCATCCTCGACGCCGCCCTGCCGGTGCAGTCCTACCCCGACATGGTCACGCAGACCATCCACGTCGGCGACTGCGAGCTGCTCGAGCACTACATGGACGCCACCGACCGCGCCAACCCGAAGTGGCGCGTCACCAAGAACCGCAGCTGGCTGGTCGGCATGAATGCCGAGGAAGGCTTCGCCAAGGTCAACGACCCGCTGGCGCCGCTGAAGACGGCGCTCGGCTACAGCACGGCGGTGGGCAGCACCGAGTGCGTGCCGGCCTGGCGCGGGCTGACGCCGCTGGCGATGAACCCGTGGTACGGGCAGGCACCCAACCAGCAGCTCTACGAGCCGCAAAGCGACATCGCCGCGATCCGCTGGACGCACTACGACGACCTGCGCAACATCTACGGCGTCGATGCCACAGGCGCAGCCCGCCCGACCTGGGACAACGTGGGCGTGCAGTACGGCCTGCGCTCGCTGAAGGAGGGCAAGATCACGCCCGACGAGTTCCTCGACCTCAACTTCAAGATCGGTGGCTGGAAGCACCCGAGCGAGATGGTGCAGGAAGGCTTCCCGTTCTTCGGCACCTCGCAGGCCGAGATCAACAAGGCGCTCACCATCCCCGGCTACTTCGACCCGTGGAGCGTGCGCAACATGAACCTCAGCCCCGCGCCCGACCAGCCGGCACCGCGCACCCACGGCGACCCCATCGCCATGCGCGCGGCCTACACCTCGGGCATGGTGTTCAGCGGCGACATCCCGCTGCCCACCATCGACCACCGCCAGTACATGGAGCGCGAGCTCGACATGCACAACGTGCACCAGTCGTTCGCGGTGCGCAAGCGCGTGCTGCAGAAGATGGGCAACTCCGACCACCTCGTGATCTGGTTCACCGACACGATGCCCGGCCAGCCCAAGGCCAGCCAGTCGCTGGAGGCGATCGCGGTGATGGATGAGTGGATGGCCAACATCCGCGCCAACCCGAAGAAGGGTGTCGCCGGCAACCGGCCGGCGCGCGCGGTCGACAGCTGCTTCGACGTCTCGGGCCAGCTGATCTACGCCGGCAACGACGCCTGGAACGGCATCCTCGACACGCTGCCGCCGGGCCCGTGCACGCAGCGCTTCCCGATCTACGCCACCTCGCGCATCGTGGCCGGGGCGCCGCTCGAAGGTGGCATCTACCAGTGCGCGCTCAAACCCGTCATGCGGGCGGTGTTCGATGGGACCTACGCGCCGTGGGTGCCCGATGCGGCAGCCATTGCCAAGCTCCAGCAGACCTTCCCGGACGGGGTGTGCGACTACAGCCGGCCCGACCAGGCGCGGCCACGGCCCCACCATCACCACCACCACGGATGATGAAGAAGGGCCTGCACAAGCAGGCCCTTTTCCCTTTCACTTCAGCGGTTTGGCGCGCCGCATCGCCTCGGCCAGCCCGCCCCATCGCTCGCTGAAGAGCCCGGCATCCATCAGCCTGGGTTGGCGCACCACGGGCCTGAACTCCATCTGCGCGAGCACGTCGCGCTCCAGGTCGATGCCGGGTGCAATCTCCACCAGCTCCAGGCCGTCGGGCCCGAGGTGGAACACCGCGCGCTCGGTGACGAACAGCACCTCCTGCTGGCGGCCCACCGACTCGTGGCCGCTGAAGGTGATCTGCTCGACCTGGCGGATGAACTTCTTCACCGCGCCTTCCTTCAGCACGCGGATCTGGCCGTCGCCGATGGCCAGCTCCAGCCCGTCGGCGGTGAAGGTGCCGCAGAACACCAGCTTCTTGGCGCTCTGCGTGATGTTGATGAAGCCGCCGCAGCCCACCGGCCGGCCGCTGAACTTGCTCACGTTGACGTTGCCGCTCGCATCCGCCTGCGCCAGGCCCAGGCAGCTCACGTCGATGCCGCCGCCGTCGTAGAAGTTGAACTGCAGCGGCTGCTCGATGATGGATTCGGCATTGAGCGCGAGCGCAAAGTCGCCGCCCATCTGCGGCACGCCTCCGTTGACGCCGCTCTCCACGCTGAGCTCGAAGGCATCGCCCAGGCCTTCTTCGTTCGCGATGGCCGACACGCCGGCCGGCACGCCGATGCCCAGGTTGACCACGGCGCCCGCGATCAACTCGGCCGCGGCGCGGCGGGCGATCACCTTGCGCGCATCGAGCGGCATGGGCGGCAGGTTCTTCACCGGCACCTTGATGTCGCCGGACAGCGCCGGGTTGTAGGCCGTGGTGATGGTCTGCATGTGGTTCTCGGGCTGGCCGATCACCAGGTGGTCGACCACCAGGCCGGGGATCTTCACCGCCTTGGGGTGCAGCGAGCCGGCCTTGACGATGCGCTCGACCTGCGCGATGACGATGCCGCCGTTGGCCTTGACGGCCTGCGCGATGGAGAGCGTCTCCAGCAGCACGCCCTCCTTGTCCATGCTGATGTTGCCCTTCTCGTCGGCCAGCGTGCCGCGGATCAGCGCCACGTCGATCTTCGGGCTGGGGTAGAACAGCCACTCTTCGCCCGCGAACTGCACCACCTGGTTCAGGCTCTCGGTGGTGGCGGCGTTCATCTTGCCGCCTTCGAGCCGTGGGTCGACGAAGGTGCCCAGGCCGACCTTGGTCAAGAGGCCCGGCGTGCGTGCGGCCACGTACTTGGGCAGGTTGGCCAGCGTGCCCTGCGGGAAGTTGTAGGCCTCCACCTCACCGGCCATCACGCGCTTCATCATGGCCGCGCCGGTCTGGCCGTAGTGTCCGGCCACCATGCGCTTGAGCATGCCGGGGTGGGCGAAGTGCACCATGCCGCCGTCTTTCGCATTGCCGATCGCGCCCGAGGCCCAGGTGGTGAGGTTGCGTGGGTGGCCGGTCTCGAGGAACGCGGCCTCGATGGCCTTGGCGATCTCCTCGGCGAAACCCATCATGGCCAGGCCGCCCAGCCAGACCGTCGAACCATCGGGGATCAGGCCGGCCACGGCCTTGGCGTCTATCAGTTTGCTCATGGTGGAGTGCGTGAAGAAGGTGTCGCGATTGATTATGCAATTGAACTAAATCGGCGTCACCATCAAGGGTAAACACCTAGGCGCCTCTGCAGGGGGAATGTTGCGGATGAGAGGGCGGGCTCCTATGATGGCAACCGACAAAAGTAGTTGTGTTTTTTAACTAATTGAGCCCTGCCTGCAATGAGCACTGACTTCCGACCCGCGACCGGCCTGCTGGCGTCTCTCGATCTGCTGCAGGTGAGCCAGGCCGGCCCCGTGGTGCACATCCGCCTCAACCGGCCGGCCAAGCGCAACGCCATCTCCGACACGCTGATTCAGCAACTGCACACCGCCTTCGTCAACCTGCCCGACGAGGCCCGCGTGGCCATCGTCAGCGGCGAGGGCGACCACTTCTGCGCCGGGCTCGACCTGTCCGAACTCGTGGAGCGCGACGTGGGCGAGGGCGTGCTGCACTCGCGCATGTGGCACGCCGCGTTTGATCAAGTGCAGTTCGGCCGTGTGCCGGTCGTCTGCGTGCTGCATGGCGCGGTGGTGGGTGGCGGCCTGGAGCTGGCGTCGGCCACGCACAGCCGCGTGGCCGAAGACTCGGCCTACTTCGGCCTGCCCGAAGGCCAGCGCGGGCTGTTCGTGGGCGGCGGCGGCTCGGCGCGCATCCCGCGCCTGATGGGCGTGGCCCGCATGGCCGACATGATGCTCACCGGCCGCGTGTACGACGCGCAAGAAGGCCTGGCCGCCGGCCTGGTGCAGTACGTGGTGCCGCAAGGCCAGGGCTTTGCCAAGGGGCTGGAGCTGGCGCTGCGCATCGCGCAGAACGCGCCGCTGTCCAACTACGCCGTCACGCACGCGCTGCCGCGCATCGCCGACCAGTCGCAGGCCGAGGGCCTGTTCACCGAATCGCTGATGGCGGCGGTGGCCGAGAGCACGCCCGAGGCCAAGGACCGGCTGCGCGCCTTCCTGGAGAAGCGCGCGGGCAAGGTGGTGAAGTCGTGAACGGGCCGAGCGCCGGGCCGCCCCAAGCCGGCCCGAATCCCCTGGGGGGATCGGGCGGCGTACTCGCCGACCAAGGGGCTGTCAGATACAGGAAGGCCGCGGTTGGCGGCGCGGTGAGCGCGAGCCTGGAGACGCGCGCCGACGGCATTTGCTTGCTGCGCTCCACCGAGCCGCTGGGCGCCTACCCCGAGCGCATCACCGACCGGCTGGAGCAGTGGGCCCGCGAGGCGCCGGATCGCACATTCGTGGCCAAGCGAATCAACGGCGGCGATTGGCGCCGCATCTCGTACGCCGACATGCTGCAACGCGCCCAGGCCGTGGGCCAGGCGCTGGTGAACCGCGGTCTCTCGGCCGAGCGGCCGGTGGTCATCCTGTCCGACAACGACCTCGAGCACCTCACGCTCGCCATGGGCGCGCTGTGGGCCGGCGTGCCCTACGCCACGCTGTCTTCGGCCTACTCGCTGGTGGCGCAGGACTACGCCAAGCTGCACCACATCATCGACACCCTGCAGCCCGGCCTGGTGTTTGCCAGCCACGGCGCGCCGTATGCGCGCGCACTCGGCGCCTGCGTGGGCACCGATGTCGAGGTGGTGCTGACCGAGGGCGAGCTCGAAGGCCGCGCGACGACGCGCTTCGCGGCCCTGCTCGACACGCCGCCCGCGGCCAGCGGTGCCGCAGCGCACGCGCGCGTCAACGCCGACACCATCGCCAAGTTCATGTTCACCTCGGGCTCGACCAAGGCGCCCAAGGGCGTGGTGACCACGCAGCGCATGTGGTGCAGCAACCTGCAGATGATCCGCCAGTGCATGGCCTTCCTCGGGGAAGAGCCGCCGGTGCTGATCGACTGGCTGCCCTGGAACCACGTGTTCGGCGGCAACCACAACATCGGCATCGCGCTCTACAACGGCGGCACGCTCTACATCGACGACGGCAAGCCCACGCCCAAGGGCATTGGCGAGACGCTGCGCAACCTGCGCGAGATCCAGCCCACGGTCTACTTCAACGTGCCCAAGGGCTTCGACGAGATCGCGGCGGCGATGAGCAGCGACGCGGCCTTGCGCGAATCGGTGTTCAAGCGCGTGCAGGCCTTCATGTGCGGCGGCGCCGGCATCTCGCAGGCCACCTGGAACCTGCTCGATGCGCACGCCGAGGCCACGGTGGGCGAGCGCGTGCGCGTGATCGGCGGGCTGGGCATGACCGAGGCCTCGCCCTCGTGCACCTTCGTGCTCGGCACCGACGCACGCGCCGGCTTCATCGGCCTGCCCTGCCCGGGGGTGGAGGTGAAGCTCGTTCCGCACGGTGACAAGACCGAGGTGCGCTTCCGCGGCCCCAACGTCATGCCCGGCTACTGGCGCGACGCCGAGAACACCGCGCAGGCCTTCGATGAGGAAGGCTTCTACCGCACCGGCGACGCCGTCAACTTCGTCGACCCGGCCGAGCCCACCAAGGGCCTGATGTTCGATGGCCGCATCGCCGAAGACTTCAAGCTCTCCACCGCCACCTTCGTGAGCGTGGGGCCGCTCAAGGCGCGCATCGTGGCGCTCGGCGCGCCGCTGGTGCAGGACACGGTGATCACCGGCCTCAACCGCGACGAGGTGGGCGCGCTGGTCTTCCCGCGCCTGGAAGAGTGCCGCCGCGTGGCGGGCCTGGCCGATGGCGCGTCGGCGAACGACGTGCTGAGCCATCCGCAGGTGCAGGCCTTCTTCCAGTCGCTGGCCGACCAGTTGTGGCTGGGCGGCACGGGCAGCGCCAACCGCGTGGCGCGCCTGCACGTGATGAGCGTGCCGCCGTCCATCGACAAGGGCGAGGTGACGGACAAGGGCTCGATCAACCAGCGCGCGGTGCTCACGCACCGGGCGGCGCTGGTGGAGGCCTTGTATGACGGGAGCGTGGAGAGGTTGGTCCTCCCGCGCGTGAAGTGAACCGGCACGGATGAATGACAGACATGCCAGCACGCCACCACCCGCTCAGCCTGAGGTATCGAAGGCCCGCGCAGGCCGTGCCAGGCTTCGATACCTCAGCCCGAGCGGGTGGTGATGTGCGTGCAGCTAGAGCAAAGGGACCATGAGATGAGCAACACCAAAGGCTTCTTCGGCGGCTTCGACGACATCTGGATCGTCGACGGCCTGCGAACCCCCATGGTCGAC
>NZ_DASSRA010000227.1:0-2961 GCF_035702065.1 Rhizobacter sp. | reverse complement strand
CGCCGCGCCTGGCCAAGCTGATGATCGAGCAGCGCGAGCCGCCGCCCAAGCCCAAGCCGCCGGAGATCGCCAAGCCCGAGGCCGACAAGGCCATCGAGGCCAAGCCCGGCACGCCCGAGCCGGTGCGGCCCGGTCGACCTTCGGCTTGGGCATCAGCAACAGGAAGAGGCACAGCAACGCGACGATGACGAGCACCGTGTTCAGGATGCGCCGGTAGCGCTGGTCGTCTTCGGGCACGCTGGCCCAGGCGAGGACTGTGGGCCGGAAGGTGATTGCGAGGGCAGCCATGGTCAGGTCTTCCTCTGCACGGCGAACGCGATCTCGGTGAAGTTCGCGCGCGCACTGGTGTACATCACCTTGCGCAGCAGGCTGTAGGGCAGCGTCTTGTCGCCCATGATGGTCACGGCCTTGCTGCTGCCGTCCTTGTCGGCGCCCACCACCTGCCGGCTGGCCAGCAGGTCGAGCTCGGCCTTGAGGCCGGGGATCAGGTCATCCTTCAAAGCGTTGGCCTCGGCCACGCTGGCCACCTTGCGGCCATCGACCACGATGTCGGTGTCGCTCACCGCCACCACGATGGTCTGGCGCGGCGCCTTCTCGGCCGACGACAGCGGCAGCTTGACGGCGCGCGCGTTGGTCAGCACCTCGATGCCGGTGCTGGACATCAGGAAGAAGATCAGGATGGTGAAGATGTCGATCAGCGCCACGAGGTTCATGTCGAGCCCGGACTGATTGCGCGCCATGCGGGCCGCGCGCTTCTGGATCGGCGTCAGTTTCATGTGAGGCCCGTCCCTATTTCTTGACGACGCTGATCGGGGCGTCGCCGATCGAGATGTCGGGGAACAGCTCGAGGTTGGGCGTCTTGCCCTTGGCACCCGGCGGCTTGGTCTCGCGCACGGCGTCCATCACCTGCACGAGCACGTCGTACGCGGTGTTGGGCTGGGCCAGCACGCTGGCAGCCTTGGTGTCGGGGTACTTGGCCTTGATCTGCTGCATGAGGGTGGAGAGCGCCGCGATGTCGTAGCCCTGGGGTGTGCTCGGGATGCGCTGGATCAGCCCGCCGATGCGGTCACCGACGTCCAGCGCATCAGGCCGGATCACGACCTCCAGCTTGAGGTCGTTGACCTTCAGCTGCTCCACGCCGGAGTTCTTGGCCGGCAGGGAGAGCTCCAGCACCGCCAGGTGCGAGAACACCGCCGTAGACAGCAGGAAAGGCACGAGCACCACGATCACGTTGATGAACGCGGTCACCTCCAGGTGCACCGCGTGTTTGCGCGGGCGACGGACTGGCATGTCAGCGGACTCCGGCCTGTTGCTCAGCCTTCAGTCGACCGGTGACGTTCAGGAAGCTGATCTTGGCGGCTTCAAGACCGTCGACGATCTCGCTGGTGCGCGCCTGCAGGAAGGCGTGGATCAGCAGGAAGGGAATGGCCACCGACAGCGCGAACGCGGTGTTGTTCATGGCGATCGAGATCGAGGCCGACAGCAGCTCCGCCTTCTCGGCCGGGTTGACCGCGGCCACGGCCGTGAAGCCCTTGATCAGGCCGATGATGGTGCCCAAGAGGCCGACCAGCGTGATCACGTTGGCCAGCGTAGCGATGTAGTGGGTGCGCTTCTCCAGGCGGGGCACGATTTCCATCATGCCCTCTTCCATCGCCGCGTCGATGTCCTCGCGGCGGGCCGGGCTTTGCATGCGCTCCAGGCCGTTGGCCACGATCTTGCCGATGGCGGCGTCGGAGCCAGAAGCCGCGCTGTGCACTTCCTTGAACTTGCCGCTCTGCAGCATGGGGAGCACCTTCGCCCACAGCTTGCGGTTCTCGGTGCGTGCGCGGCGCAGGAACACAAAGCGTTCGATGGCGATGGCCAGGCCGACCGCCATGATGACGATGCTGAAGTAGATGGCAACGCCACTGTCCTGGAAGAATTTGACTGCGAAGTCGATCATGGTGCTCTCCTGTAACGGCTGATTCGATGGGTTATTTGGTTTGGGGTTGCGGCGCAGCAGGCGCCGCTTGCGGGGTGGCAGTCATCTGGGCGTCGTAGCGCACCTGGCGGCGGAACACGTCGCGGTCGATCGGGGCCAATGCCTCGTCCATGAGGCTGTTGCCCGGGCGGCCGGCCAGCTCGCTGGGCGTGGGTTTCTTCCAGGGCACGATGTACAAGACCTTGGGCAACTCGCGGTTGCCGATGATCTTGGTGCCGTCGATGTCGGCGCGGTCCTGCGCCAGCGCGGGCGCGGCGCCAGCCACGAGGGCCAGGCTCAGCAGGGTGTGCTTCATTCCTTCTCCTTGCGGGCCGGGGTGGCGGCCGGAGCAGTTGCGGCTGCGGCCGCCTTGGTGCGGTTCTTCAGGTCGGCCACCCACTTGGTGACGTTGGCGTCGCCCGCCGGCGTCAGCGCCAGGTAGCGATCGTAGAGCTCCAGCGCACGCTTGCTGTCCCAGAGGTAGAGGTCGGCCAGGATGGCCAGGTTGAGCGTGGCGGCGGCGTAGTTGGGGTCGAGTTCGAGGGCACGCTCGTAGGCCTCGCGTGCCTTGGTGAACTGGCCTTGCTGGCGGTAGGTGATGCCCAGCTGGTTGAAGTACAGCGGCTGGCGCGGGCTGGCCTTCACGGCCAGCTCGAGCTCGGTGGCCGACTGCGGCAGCTTGTTGGCCTGGCGGTAGATCACGCCCAGGTTGGCGTGCGGCCCGCCCAGCTCGGGGTGGAACTGCACCACGCTCTTGAAGCCGCGTTCGGCTTCGTCCATGCGGCCGGCGCGCATGGCGCGGCGTGCGTCGTCGAAGGCCTTTTGCGCAGCAGGTGTGACCACCACCTCGGCGTCGGAGGCGGCCTGCGGCTGGGAAGCTGCGGGCGCCGCCGGCCTGGCCGTGGCGGCCTGCTTGGAGGCGGCGGTCGAGCCGATCGGCGGGTTGGCGTTCTCGGTGTTCGACCACGGCAGCGAAGAACAGCCCGCCGCGCCCAGGCAGC
>NZ_DASSRA010000226.1:0-7213 GCF_035702065.1 Rhizobacter sp. | reverse complement strand
CAACGCCTTGAGCGTGAAGTAGCTACCTACAATGCGGGCCTTCGGGCCGCTAGCTCATGATTGGTTAGAGCAGCAGACTCATAATCTGTTGGTGCCGTGTTCGACTCACGGGCGGCCTACCACTGACAAACAAGCGCCCAGTCCCGAGACTGGGCGTTTTGCTTTTCGCAGAACTCGACGTGCTGTAGCCGCGGACCAGCGGCGCGACCTTGTCGGTTCACGCCTTCACGGCCGCCATCTCCGCCAGCCGTGTGGTGTACCGCGGCGAGCGTCTTTCCTGCTTCGACGCATGACGCGCTGCCTGTCCCTGCCGAAGCGTGCTCGCCACCGACACGGCGCCCAAGCCGAAGCGTTGGTTCAAGGCATCCACGGCCGTCATCAGACGCGCCGTCGCCTTGCTCGTGTCGTCGACCGACGGCTCGCATGCCGTCGTGAACAGGTCGAGTTCTACCTGCGACTGCGCCTGCGGGCTCAGGTCGACCAGCATCACGCCCGCCTTGACATAGTTGAAGCCCGGCCGGTACATGGCTTCGAGCGCCCGCACCGCGGCCGCGATGAGCACCCGCGTGTCCGCCGTCGGCCGAACGGGCAGGGTGATGCTTGGGCTGTGCTGGGCGTCCTTGCGGCGGAACGGGCTGGTGGTGATGAACACGCGCACGGCGGCTGCCACGCTCTGCTGCGCACGCAGCTTCTCGGCCACCCGCGACGCGAAGCCGCTGACGATCTCGGTGAGCGCGGTCAGCTCGGTTGCCGGCTCACCGAAGGAGCGCGAACACATGATCTGCTGGTTGGGTGCGGGCGCATCGTCCACGTCGAGGCAGGAGGTGCCGCGCAACTCCAGCACGGTCTTCTCCAGCACCACGCTGAACTGCCGGCGCAGCGAGCTCACGTCGGCACGGACGAGGTCGAGCACGCTGCGGATGCCGCCCTCGTGGAGGCGGGCGGTGGTCTTGCGCCCGACGCCCCAGACGTTGCCGACCTCGGTGTTGCGCAGGATGTCGTCGAGCTCGGCCCGTCCCATCTGCCCGAAGTGGCAGACCTGTGCGACCGCTGCCGGGTAGCTGCCGGGCTTGCGGTCGGCCGTCTTGGCCACGTGGTTGGCCAGCTTGGCCAGTGTCTTGGTCGGCCCGATGCCCACGCTGGTCGGCAGGCCGGTTGACTGCAGCACGGTGCTGCGCAGGTCGCGCCCGATGGCGACCAGGTCGCCGCGCACGCCCTCGAAGTCGAGGAAGCACTCGTCGATGCTGTAGATCTCCTGGCGCGGTGCGTACTGCGCGGCGAGCGCCATCATGCGGCTGGACATGTCGCCGTAGACCTCGAAGTTGGCGGACAGTGCGATGAGCCCGGCCGAGCGTTCGAGGTGACGCACCTCGAACCAGGGCTGCGCCATCTTCACGCACAGGTCCTTGGCTTCGTTGCTGCGTGCGATGCAGGCGCCGTCGTTGTTCGACAGCACGACCACGGGCCGGCCGATGAGCGAGGGCCGGAACACCCGCTCGCAGCTGACGTACATGTTGTTGACGTCGACGAGCGCGAACACGGCTGGCCCCAGGCCGGTCAGACCGGCAGCGACTTCATCACGGTCGTGACGACACCCCAGAGCGCGAACTCCTGGCCTTCGCGCGGGTGGATGTCGGCCACGGCCGGGTCGGTGGCGCTCAGGCTGAAGGCGGCACCGCTCCGCGCCAGGCGGCGGCAGATGAACTCGTGCTCGACCACGGCGACCACCACATGGCCGCAGGCCGGCGCGACGGCGCGGTCCACCAGGACGATGTCGCCGTCGTCGATGCCGGCCTCGCGCATCGCGTGGCCGGCCACGCGCATCATGAAGGTGGCCTGCTGGTTGCGGATGAAGATGTCGTTCAGGTCCAGGCGCGTGACGCCGGATTCGCTGGCGGGCGACCCGAAGCTGACGGCGACGCTGGTGCGAGGCGGCTGCGCCGCGGGCGTGCGGTCTCGGCCGACACGGGCGGAGGGAGCCGCAGACGAATCGTCCATGCCGGCTACTCCTGCGCGGGCGAGGGCTGCATCAAGGGCTCGACGCGCTGCCCGTTCACGTAGGCGTGGCCGTCCCGGACCTCGATCAGCATGGCGCCGAACCGGCCCTCCCAGACGTAGCGCTGCACCCCTTCTGCGGCCAGCGGCAACTGGGGCTCATTCAAGGCATCAAGGCCGAGGAATACCTCGGGCAACAGGGGCGCGTTCATCACAGGACTCTTGAAACGGGGGCTGGAGAACGCACTGTATATCCATACAGCCATGATTTCCAGGGCCAAATCGTGCCGGGCAAGGCGGTCACGCTGGCGAGCCGAGGTGCCAGAGTCGCAACGCGATGTGGAGTTCGAGCGCGCGCGTGGCACTGCCCCAGTGGCCGATCAGGTCCTCGGTCGTGGCCAGGCGCTGGCGCACCGTGTTGACGTGGATGCCCAGCCGCTGCGCCGTGGTCGTGGCGTTCTGGTTGCAGTCGAAGTAGCACAGCAGCGTGGCCGCAAGTTCGGTGCCGCGCTTGCGGTCGTGCGAGGTCAGGGCGCCGATGGTGGCCTCGAGGAAGGTCTCCAGGCTGCCGCGGTCGTGCGTCTCGAACAGCGTCGAGTACAGCGCCAGCTCGTTCTGGCCGATCACGTGGCCCTGCACCCCCATGCGCCGGAGAACGCCCAGGGCGCGGCGCATGGTGGCGTAAACCGCCGGGATCTCCCCCACCGTCGCGATCGGCCGTGACGCCACGCCGCGGTGCACGGCCGCCATCTCGCTGCTGGCCCACTGGGTCGCGAGCTGGCGCAGCTCCGGCGCGCGGCTCGCAGCACACAGCATCACGAGCACGCCGTCGATGTCGTCGACCAGCACGCCGTCCTGCGGCGGAAAGGCGCGAAAGCGCCGCGCCGCGTAGCCCGCGCTCGGGTGGTCCATCTCGACCAGCAGCAGCGCCAGCGGCTGGGCGAGGTCGACGCCGAGCCGCGCGGCCCGGTCGGCCATCAGCGCGGCCTCGTCCTGGCGCGGCGACACCAGCGCGCGCAGCAGCGCCGCAACCCCGCGGCTCTTGTTCGCCTCCATGCGCTCCTGCGAGAGCAGCACGATGCCGATGACGCTGGAACTGCGCTCCAGCGTGCGCACCGCCAGCTCCTCGAGCTCGCCGCGGTGGAAGAGGGCGACCGAACCGAGGATGTCATCACCGCCGATCACCGGCATCACGCGGCAGCGTTCGTCACCCACTTCGTAGGCCTGGACCGAGCGGCCGGTCTGGCGGCTCAGGCGCAGCGCACGCGCGATGTCGGCGCTGTGCTCGCCGTGCGGGGCGTAGTTCTGGGCCGCCTCGCCGGTGTAGGTCTCCGCGGCGCCGCGGGCGATCGCCTGGGCGGCTTCGTCCAGTATCAAGAGACTGCCGCCGAGCAGCTGCGCCACCGAGCTGCACAGCGTCGCCAGCGAGGCCCCGCGCGACAGCAGCGAAGTCATCTGTTCATGGGCATCGGCCGCGGCCTGGATGCTGCGCAGGTGCCGCTCCAGCTCGGCGCGTGCCGCGTCGGCATGGGCCAGTGCCTCGCTGGCGCGTTCGAAGTCGCGCGCATTGCGCAGCGCGACGGCGGCGTGCGTGGCCAGCGTGCACAGGATCGAGATGCTCTGCGCGGTGTGCACGCGGTGGTAGCGGTCGGCCACGAACAGCAGGCCGGTGACCTCGCCGTCCCAGATCAGCGGCACGCCCACCAGCGCAGTGATGCCCTCGTCGCGGAAGGTGTCGTCGAGCCGGGCGTCGTGCGCGAAGCGGCGGTCGTGCAGGTAATCCGGCGTGGTGAACGGCAGCTGGGTGCTCATCACGACGCTGACGACGCCGCGGTCGCGCCGCGCGACCATGTCGGTCACGCTGCGCGACAGCCCGCCTTCTGCCACCACCACGTGGAACTCGCCGCTCTCGGCATCGTGGGTCGACAGCCACGCGAGGTCCGAGCCGAGCAGGTTGCGCGCCTTCGAGACGATGGCGCGCAGCAGGCTGGTGAGGTTCAGGCGGCTGGAGAGATCCTGCGCCGACTCGATCACGGCCAGCATGCCCTGCTCGCGCTGCTGCAGCAGCTCGAGCCGGTTGCGCACCGCCATCGCCATGCGCACGAGCTCGGTCTGGGCCGACTTGCCAGGCGTGTCGTCGGGCAAGGCCTCTGCCTCGGCCAGGTGCTGGGCGAAGACCTCGGCCGGCGCGTCCTGGTGCAGCAGCTGGATCAGACGGGCGTCGATCGGCTCGCCGCGTGGGGGGTCGGGGGCTGCGCTCATGGTTCGCTCTCGTCGTTCTCGTCGCTCGGCGGCGGGACAGGCTAGCAGAGGCCAGGCGCTGCTGCCGCGCCGATCAGGGCAAACCGCCTCCGGGTTTTCGCGGTGGACCTCGCGCACATCGCAGACGGCCTGCGGGTGTGCCGTCATGACATTGAGCGCCGACAAGCGCGCTTCGACACTGCCTTCGCGTGCCGACAGCCCGGGACTCTTGTCTTTGCGGGTTCCTGCACCGCGGGGTTGCCCCAACACACAAGACCAGGAGACACCATGCACCCAGTACCTCACGCGCTGCGCCTCGCGTTCGCGGCGGTCGCCACAGCCGCCGTCACCGCGGCGCTCACCGCCTGCGGCGGCGGCAGCGACAGCCCGCCCGCATCACCGCCGCCCGCAGCGCCGCTCGCCTGCGCGGACCTCGCCGGCATGGCCATCCCGGCGAGCGCCATCGGCCTGCCCACCGGTGGCGGCACGGTCACGTCGGCCACCGTGGTGGCGGCCTCGGGCAGCGGTGCACGCGTGATCCCTGAGCACTGCCTCGTCAACGGCGCGATCGCGCCGATCGACACCGTGGCCGAAGCGATCCAGTTCCGCGTCGCGATGCCGACGACCTGGAACGGCAAGGCGATGATGTTCGGCGGCGGCGGTTTCGACGGCAGCATCCCGAACGTGGTCGGCAACGTGCCGGCCGGGCCGGCCGACCAGCCCCTGCCGATCGGCCGCGGCTACGCCGTGTTCGCGAGCAATGGCGGCCACCAGGGCGGCGCGCTGGGCTCGCTCGACGGCGCCTTCCTGCTCAACGAGGAGATGCTGCGCAACTGGGCCGGCGAGGCGCTGAAGAAGACGCGCGACGCGTCCGCCTTCCTGATCAAGGCGCGCTATGGCACAGCAACGATCCAGCAGTCCTACTTCGCCGGCGGCTCCACCGGCGGGCGCGAGGCGCTGGAGGTGGCCACGCGCTGGCCCGACGACTGGACAGGCGTCATCGCCTGGTACCCGGCATGGAAGCAGATGTCGGCGATGCTCGCCGGCCACCGCGCGAACCGCGCACTGGCGCAGCCCGGCGCCTACCCGAACACGCCCAAGCGCAAGCTGGTCTACGACGCGGCGCTGCAGGCCTGCGACGGCCTCGACGGCCTCGTCGACGGACTCATCAGCAACCAGAACCGCTGCAACGCCCTCTTCGACCCGGCGACCGCCTCGTTCAACGGCACGCCGCTGCGCTGCCCCGATGGCGCGGACACGGGCGACACCTGCCTGTCCGACGTGCAGATCGCCACGCTGAAGGCAATGAACGCCTCGACGCGCTTCAACTTCACGCTGGCCAGCGGCGAAACCGGCTACCCGGGCTACAACGTGTGGGGCGCCGACCTCGGCATCACCAGCAACCCGAGCCCGCTGCAGCCGACCATCACCTTCCTCAACCTCAACACCTCGCAGCCGGCGCACCCGATGCCGAGCACCGCGCCCTACATCAGCCGGCAGCTCGACGCGATGATCCGCTACGGCGTGACCCACGACGTCGGCTACGACTCGCTCTCGCTCGACCCCGAGAACCCCGGCCCCTGGGGCCCGCGCCTGAGCGAGCTGTCAACCCTGCTCGACGTGCCGGTCGACCTCGACGCCTTCGCGGCCAAGGGCGGCAAGCTGCTGCTCGCGCACGGCCTGTCGGACGTGCTCGTCAGCTCGCGCGGCACCGAGGAGTACTACCAGCGCCTGCAGGCCCGCATGGGCCCCGCCGAAGTGGCCAAGTTCGTGCGCTACTACGAGGCCCCGGGCTACGGCCATGCGCTCGCCACGGCCTTCAACGTGGCCTGGGATTCGCTGAGCACGCTCGAGGCCTGGGTCGAGCAGGGCACCGCGCCGACGGCTCAGGTGATGGGCGACACCGCCTCGGGCAGCGTCGGCCGCACCCGGCCGCTGTGCGAGTACCCCAAGTGGGCGCGCTACAGCGGCAGCGGTGACGTCAACGCCGCCGCGTCCTTCACCTGCGTGCCCTACGAAGACGTGCCGCCCACGCAGCGCAGCACCCACCTGGGCACGGTGGTCGGCAGCGACCTCTCGGCCAGCAGCGGCACCTACGCCTGGAAGGGCGTGCCCTATGCGAAGGCGCCGGTCGGCGACCTGCGCTGGCGCGCGCCGGCCGAGGCCGACGCCTGGACCACGCCGCGCTACACCCAGACCTTCGGCAATGCCTGCTCGTCGGCCGGCCGGCTCTACGGCCCGGGCCTGAACAACCGCTACGACGCGACCATCGGCAGCTCGCTGGGCCAGACCGTCGGCTCGGAGGACTGCCTGTACCTCAACGTCTGGCGCCCCGCGAGCGCCGCCACCAACCTGCCGGTCATCGTGTGGGTGCACGGTGGCAGCAACATCACCGGCTACACCGCCGACCCGATGTACGACGGCGCCAACCTCGCGCGCACCGCCAACGCCGTGGTCGTGTCGGTGAACTACCGGCTCGGGCTGCTCGGCTTCTTCAACCTCGGGCAGCTCAAGAGCGGCACCAACGCGCTCGACGACTCCGGCAACTTCGCCATCCTCGACATCATCAAGGCGCTGCAGTTCGTCAACCGCAACGTCGCCAACTTCGGCGGCAACGCCGGCAACGTGACGCTGATGGGCCAGTCGGCCGGCGCGGTGAACGTCTTCGCGGTGATGACCTCGCCGCTCGTCGTGGCCGCCAACCCGGCGATCGTGCACAAGCTGCTGCCGATCAGCGGCGGGCTCTCGCCGGCCAGCGAGCTGCCGGCCGGCAGCATCGCGACCATGGCCGCCCCGTCGGACTTCCGCGGCCAGGCCGATTACTTCCTGGCGCGGCTGGTGATCGCCGACGGGCTGGCGGCAAACCTCACGGCCGCCTCGGCCTACATCGCCTCCAAGACGCCGGCGGAGATCGCCACCTACGTGCGTGCCAAGAGCGCCGACACGATCTGGCAGACGGTGGTGACGCAGCTCGCGC
>NZ_DASSRA010000225.1:0-4235 GCF_035702065.1 Rhizobacter sp. | reverse complement strand
GGTTGTCCCACTGGCGAGATGGTCCTCCGCGCGGCCGCGCGGGACCATGATCTGCGTCAGGCAAACGCCGCGATGACGCCGCCGCCCAGGCAGACCTCGCCGTCGTACAACACCGCCGACTGTCCGGGGGTGACGGCCCATTGCGCCTGGGGAAAGTCCAATGCGAACGCGCTGCTTTCTCCAGGCGAGAGGTCGCAGGCCGAATCCGATTGCCGATAACGTGTCTTGGCCGCGATGGACGCCGCAGCCGGCGCCTGGCCGGACACCCAGCTCGCGTCGCCGGCCCACAAGCGATGCGACAACAGCCAGGGATGATCGTGCCCCTGCACCACGTACAGCGTGTTGGCGGCCATGTCCTTGCGCGCCACGAACCAGGGCTCGTGCTCGCTGCCGCCCTTGGCCGCGCCACGTTCCTTCAGCCCGCCGATGCCGATGCCCTTGCGCTGGCCCAGCGTGTAGAAGCTCAGGCCGACGTGCTCACCGACCGTGCGGCCGCGGTCGTCCTTGATCGGGCCGGGCTGGTTGGCCAGGTAGCGATTCAGGAACTCGCGGAAGGGCCGCTCGCCAATGAAGCAGATGCCCGTCGAGTCCTTCTTCTTCGCATTGGGCAGGCCGATCTCGGCGGCGATGCGGCGCACCTCGGTCTTGGGCAGCTCGCCGACCGGGAACAGGGTCTTGGCGAGCTGCGCCTGCGTGAGGCGGTGCAGGAAGTAGCTCTGGTCCTTGAGCGGGTCCAGCCCCTTCAGCAGCTGGTGTTCGCCGTTCACTTCTCGCACACGGGCGTAGTGACCCGTGGCGATCTTCTCGGCGCCCAGGCGCATGGCGTGGTCGAGGAAGGCCTTGAACTTGATCTCGGCGTTGCACAGCACGTCGGGGTTGGGCGTGCGCCCGGCCTGGTACTCGCGCAGGAACTCGGCGAAGACGCGGTCCTTGTAGTCGGCCGCGAAGTTGACGTGCTCGATCTCGATGCCCAGCACGTCGGCCACGCTGGCGGCGTCGAGAAAGTCCTGCCGCGAGGAGCAGTACTCGTCGTCGTCATCGTCTTCCCAGTTCTTCATGAAGATGCCGATGACCTCGTGGCCCTGCTGCTTGAGCAGGTGCGCACTGACGGCCGAATCGACGCCGCCCGACAGGCCGACGACGACACGCTGGGGTTTCTTCATGGGCGCAATTTTAGGTGGCCGTGTCGTGTGGGTGACTTGCAGGGGCTTGCGCCCTGGCTACGCTGGCAGCGCCGGCCTTCTCAGGCCGGCACACGTCTTCAGGGCGGGGTGGAACTCCCCACCGGCGGTATGCCGTCTCGTGGTCGACACGCAGCGGCGAGCCCGCGAGCGCCTTCCGCCTCCAAGGGGAAGGGTCAGCAGATCTGGTGCGATGCCAGAGCCGACGGTCACAGTCCGGATGAAAGAAGACGTGCGAACACGCGGACGCCCGCAGGCGCACGCGTGCGCACGCCCCTGGAATGTTTTTCGCCCGGCTTTTTTGCCACCCCACGCGAGGAGCGTTTCAACCATGTCCGTTCAACACCCCGGCTTCAACGCCTTCCCTTCCCGCTTGCGCAATGCCTTGCGGGCCCTCTACGCCGGCCGTCCCATCCTCCTGTTCGACGACGACGAACGCGAGAACGAGGCCGACCTGATCGTCGCTGCCGAGCGCATCACGCCTGAGACCATGGCCTTGCTGATCCGCGAGGGCAGCGGCATCGTCTGCCTGTGCCTGCCCCACGAGCACCTGCAGCGGCTGCAGCTGCCGCCGATGGTGGCGCGCAACGGCAGCCGCTACGGCACCGCCTTCACGGTTTCGATCGAGGCGCGCCACGGCGTGGCCACTGGTGTCAGCGCCGCCGACCGGGTGACCACCATCCGCGCCGCCATCGCCGAAGGCGCGCAGCCTGACGATCTGGTCAGCCCCGGCCACGTGTTCCCGCTGCGCGCCCGGCCCGGCGGCGTGCTGGAGCGCGACGGCCACACCGAAGGCTCCGTCGACCTCATGCGCCTGGCCGGCTTGCAGCCGGCGGCGGTGCTGTGCGAGCTGATGAACCCCGACGGCACGATGGCGCGCGGCGCGCAGGTGGAGGCCTTTGCGCTGAGCCACGGCATGCCGACGCTGACGATTGCCGAGATCGTGCAGTGGCGGCAAGCCACCGAGGCGGTGATGTAGGGCGATCAGCCCAGCAGGCGGAAGCTCGCGTTGGCCCGGGCGACCAGCCGCTCGCCGCACACCACGCGGCAGTCCACGAAGGCCAGCGTGCGACCGACCTTGAGCACCTGTGGGTGGAACTCCAGGCACTCGCCCACCTTGGCCGAGTCGATGAAGTCCAGCGCCAGCGCGACCGTCACCGCGCTGGCCTTGTCGTTCCCAAGCTGCGCACGTGCGACGTGGCCGACCGACAGGCCCATGGCGTTGTCGGCCAGCGATGAGATCAACCCGCCGTGCGCGAAGCCGCGCGAATTGCAGTGTGCGTCGCGCACCACCAGCGCGAGCTGCACGGCCTCGCCCGCTTCGCGCGCAAACAGCGGTTCCCACGGGTCGGTGAGCGGGCTGCGGCGCGTGTGCCGTTGGTAGCCGGCGGGCATCTCGCCACCGGTCGAGGGGGTGTCGGAGGTCTGCATGCACACGAGCTTAGTGAGCCGCGCGCGAAACGGAGTCGCCTGCGTTACAGCGTTGACGAACTCAGGCTTTGATCTCGGGGGTGTGCACCGTGTCGGCGGCGTGGACGATGCCAAGCGGGTAGCGCTTGCCGGCCAGGTAGTCCTCGATGCAGGCCAGCACGAGCTCGCTGCGGTGGCGGTCACGGCAGGCGCGCAGCTCCTCGATGCTCATCCACAGCGTGCGCACGATGCCGGTGTCGAGCGTGCGCGTGGGGTCGGGGTCGCTCACGGTGCCCGCGTAGGCGAAGCGCAGGTAGGTCACGTCTTCGCCCGCCGCGGGGCGCTGATAGCGCGCCATGTAGACGCCCACGAGGCAGCTCGGCGTGAAGTGGCAGGTGGTTTCTTCCAGCGCTTCACGCACCACCCCTTGCTCGGGGGACTCGCCGATCTCGAGGTGGCCGGCCGGGTTGTTGAGCTTCAGGCCCTCGGCTGTGTCCTCTTCCACCAGCAGGAAGCGCGCTTCTGCGTCGATCACGCGCTCGATGATCGCGGCGACGGTGACACTGGGTTTCCAACGTTCGCTCATGCACGGATGGTAGGTGTCGCTGGCATAAGACGTTCTACGGCGGACCGCACCTCACAATGCGTTACGCTCGCGTGTTTTGTAAGTTCGGCGCAAGTTACTGTCGCGTCGGCGACTGAGGAGTGAGATCCATGTTGATTGGGGTACCGCTGGAGACGGTGGCCGGCGAGACACGCGTTGCTGTCACGCCCGAGACGGCCAAGAAGCTCAAGGCCCAGGGCCACACGCTGCGCATTCAATCGGGAGCCGGCGTTGCCGCCAGCGCCACCGACGAGGCCTACCGGGCCGTGGGTGCCGAGATCACCGACCAGGCCGGCGCCTTCGAGGCCGACCTGGTGCTCAAGGTGCGCTCGCCGCTCGACTCGGAGCTGAGCCTCATGAAGACCGGCGCCGCGCTGGTCGGCATGCTCAACCCCTTCGACCGCGACGGCCTGCAGCGCCTGGCCGGTGCGGGCGTCACCAGCTTCGCGCTCGAAGCCGCGCCGCGCACCACGCGTGCGCAAAGCATGGACGTTCTCAGCAGCCAGGCCAACATCGCCGGCTACAAGGCCGTGATGATCGCGGCCGACAAGTACCAGCGCTTCTTCCCCATGCTGATGACCGCCGCCGGCACCGTGAAGGCCGCGCGCGTGGTGATCCTCGGCGTGGGCGTGGCCGGCCTGCAGGCCATTGCCACCGCCAAGCGCCTCGGTGCCGTGATCGAAGCCTCTGACGTGCGCCCCTCGGTGAAGGAGCAGGTTGAGTCGCTGGGCGCCAAGTTCATCGACGTGTCCTACGACACGCCCGAAGAGAAGGAAGCGGCCGAAGGCGTGGGCGGCTACGCCAAGCCCATGCCGCAGAGCTGGCTCGACCGCCAGAAGGTCGAGGTGGCCAAGCGCGTGGCCGCGGCCGACATCGTGATCACCACCGCGCTGATCCCCGGCCGCGCGGCGCCGGTGCTCGTGACCGAAGAGATGGTCAAGGCCATGAAGCCGGGCTCGGTGATCGTCGACCTGGCCGCCGCGCAAGGCGGCAACTGCCCGCTCACCGAAGCCGGCAGGACAGTGGTGAAGCACGGCGTC
>NZ_DASSRA010000224.1:0-10686 GCF_035702065.1 Rhizobacter sp. | reverse complement strand
GAACCTCGGGACAGGTTTCTGTTGCCGCGGCAAACGACGTTCCCCCGTTTCAAGGCCACAGCCCGCATCGGCGGAGGTCGCTGCGGCAAGCCGTGCCGAAAAACTGACCGTCGTTTGCCGATCCGCGGGCCGCAAAGCTTGATCCATCTCAAGCGGCCCGGGATAGGCCTCTTGACGAACCGGGCCGCCGGAGAGACAGTCGCCCCACCTGTGTGCATGGCGGGAGACACGCGAAGTGAGCGACTTGCAAGCCCCCTCGACCAAACCAGAAGAAACCCGCAGCCTGCTCTTTCTCGCCATCCTGGCGCCCGTCCTGGCCGTCATGTTCGTGGGCGGCTATGGTTTCCTGGTCTGGATGTACCAACTGCTCGCCGGCCCGCCGGGGAGCTGATGCGCATGGCGATTCCCGCAAGCCTGGCCGCCCGCGCGGCCCGCCAGCCCGCCGCCGGCGACGACGAGTTGCACATCACCAGCCTGGTGGTGCATTCGACCCCGCGGCGCGCCGAGCGCGTGGCCGCTTTTGTAACCACACTGCCGGCGGCCGAGGTGCACGCCATCTCGCCCACCGGCAAGCTGATCGTCACGCTCGAAGCCGCCACCGGCGGCGAGATCCTGGACCAGATCGCCGCCATCCAGCGCACCGAGGGTGTGCTCTCGGCGACCGTGGTCTACCAATGCGCGGACTCGCTGTCCGCCATGAACGAGGAGATGCCCGATGCCCCTGGTCCGACGTGACTTCATCCGCCAGACCGCCGCCGCCACCGCCGGCATGGTGGCCGGCGTGCCCCTGCCGGGCCTGGCCCAGGCCGCGCCCGCGTCCGACCCCAACGTGAAATGGTCCAAGGCCCCGTGCCGCTTCTGCGGCACCGGCTGCGGCGTGACGGTGGGCGTGAAAGACAACCGCGTGATTGCCACGCACGGCGACGTGCAGGCCGAGGTCAACAAGGGCCTCAACTGCGTGAAGGGCTACTTCCTCAGCAAGATCATGTACGGCGAAGACCGGCTTACCAAGCCGCTCTTGCGCATGAAGAACGGCCAGTACGCCAAGGACGGCGAGTTCGAGCAGGTCAGCTGGGACATGGCCTTCGACACCATGGCCACGCAGTGGAAGAAGGCACTGAAGGAGAAAGGCCCGACGGCGGTGGGCATGTTCGGCTCCGGCCAGTGGACGGTGTGGGAAGGCTACGCCGCGCTCAAGCTGATGAAGGCGGGCTTTCGCACCAACAACATCGACCCCAACGCGCGCCACTGCATGGCCTCGGCCGTGGCCGGCATGATGCGCACCTTCGGCATGGACGAGCCGATGGGCTGCTACGACGACATCGAAGTCGCCGACGCCTTCGTGCTGTGGGGCTCCAACATGGCCGAGATGCACCCGGTGCTCTGGACGCGCGTGACCGACCGGCGCCTGTCCGCCCCGCACGTGAAGGTGGCGGTGCTCTCCACCTTCGAGCACCGCTCCTACGAGCTGGCCGACGTCGAACTCACCTTCACGCCGCAGACGGATCTGGCCATCCTCAACTTCATCGCCCACCACATCATCAGCACCGGGCGCGTGAACCGCGCCTTCGTCGACAAGCACACCAACTTCCGCCGCGGCAACACCGACATCGGCTACGGCCTGCGCCCCGAGCACCCGCTGCAGAAGGCGGCCAAGAACGCCAAGGACGCCAACGGCTCCGAGCCGATGACGTATGACGACTTCGCCAAGTTCGTCTCCACCTACACGCTCGACTACACCGCCAAGCTCTCCGGCGTGCCGGCCAACCGCCTGCTCGCGCTGGCCGAGCTGTACGCCGACCCGAAGGTCAAGGTGATGTCGTTCTGGACCATGGGCTTCAACCAGCACACGCGCGGTGTCTGGTGCAACAACATGGTCTACAACATCCACCTGCTCACCGGCAAGATCTCCACGCCGGGCAACAGCCCCTTCTCGCTGACCGGCCAGCCCAGCGCCTGTGGCACGGCGCGCGAGGTGGGCACCTTCTCGCACCGCCTGCCGGCCGACATGGTGGTGGCCAACCCCGAGCACCGCAAGCACACCGAAGAGATCTGGAAAGTGCCCGAAGGCACCATCCCCACCACCCCGGGCTACCACGCGGTGCTTCAGAACCGCATGCTGAAAGACGGCAAGCTCAACGCCTACTGGGTGATGGTCAACAACAACATGCAGGCCGGCGCCAACCTGGCACAGGAAGGCTACCCAGGCTACCGCAACCCCGACAACTTCGTCGTCGTCTCCGACGCCTACCCCACCGTCACCGGTGTGGCGGCCGACCTGATCCTGCCCACCGCGATGTGGGTCGAGAAGGAAGGCGCCTACGGCAACGCCGAGCGGCGCACGCACTTCTGGCACCAGCTCGTCAACGCGCCGGGCGAAGCCAAGAGCGACCTGTGGCAGCTGATGGAGTTCAGCAAGCGCTTCAAGATCGAAGAGGTGTGGCCCGCCGAGTTGCTGGCCAAGGCGCCGCAGCTCAAGGGCAAGACGCTGTTCCAGGTGCTGTTCGCCAACGGGCAGGTCGACCGCTTCCCCACCTCGCAGATCGAGGCCGGCTACGCCAACGACGAGTCCAAGGCCTTCGGCTTCTACGTGCAGAAGGGCCTGTTCGAGGAGTACGCCCAGTTCGGCCGCGGCCACGGGCACGACCTCGCCCCCTTCGACACCTACCACCAGGTGCGCGGCCTGCGCTGGCCGGTGGTCGACGGCAAGGAAACGCGCTGGCGCTACAAGGAAGGCAGCGACCCGTATGTGAAGGCCGGCACCGACTACCAGTTCTACGGCCACAAGGACGGCAAGGCGGTGATCTTCGCGCTGCCCTACGAGCCGCCGGCCGAGGCGCCCGACACCGAGTTCCCGTTCTGGCTCTCCACCGGCCGCGTGCTGGAGCACTGGCACTCCGGCTCCATGACGCGCCGCGTGCCCGAGCTGCACAAGGCCGTGCCCAACGCCGTCTGCTACATGCACCCCGACGACGCCAAGGAGCTGGGCGTGCGCCGCGGCGTGGAGGTCGAACTCGAATCGCGGCGCGGCCGCATGCGCACGCGGGTCGAAACGCGCGGCCGCAACAAGCCGCCGCGCGGCATGGTGTTCGTGCCCTGGTTCGATGCCAGCCAGCTCATCAACAAGCTGACGCTCGACGCCACCGACCCCATCTCGCTGCAGACCGACTTCAAGAAGTGCGCGATCAAGATCGTGAAGGTGTGACGCCATGAAGCTGATGCATCTCGCCTTGGGACTCTTCCTCGCAACCGCCGCCGCCGCCGGCTGGGCGCAAGCCGCCTCCGCCCCGGCCGGCTTCACCGACGCCGCCCGCGGCCCCGTGCCGATCATGAAGTCGACCGAGCCACCACGCCTGGGCAACGCGGTCAACAACGACCGCCGCCTGACGCGCAACTACGACTTGCAGCCGCCCATCATTCCGCACCGCGTGGACGGCTACCAGATCGACCGCAACTTCAACAAGTGCCTGGACTGCCACGCCCGCGACAAGACGGCCGTGAGCCTGGCGGTGCCGGTCAGCGCCACGCACTACATCGACCGCAGCGGCAAGGTGCTCGACCGCATCTCCACCCGGCGCTACTTCTGCCAGCAGTGCCACGTGGCGCAGGAAGACGTGACGCCGCTGGTGGGCAACCGCTTCCAGGGCCTGGGCACCGACGCCCGCCCACAGACCAAATAAGGCGGGAGAACGCACGGTGATCTCATTCATCAAGCGCTACTGGCGCGTCATCACACGGCCCAGCGTGCATTACAGCCTGGGCTTCCTCACCCTCCTCGGCTTCGTCGGGGGCATCGTCTTCTGGGGCGGCTTCAACACCGCCATGGAGGCCACCAACACCGAGACCTTCTGCACCGGTTGCCACGAGATGCGCGACAACGTGTTCGCCGAGCTCAAGACCACCATCCACTACACCAACCGCTCCGGCGTGCGCGCGGTGTGCTCCAACTGCCACGTGCCGCACGACTGGACGGACAAGATCGCCCGCAAGATGCAGGCCTCGAAGGAGGTGTGGGGCAAGGTCTTCGGCACCATCAACACGCCAGAGAAGTTCGCCGAGAAGCGGCTCGAACTCGCGCAGCACGAGTGGGCGCGCTTCAAGGCCAACGACTCGCTGGAGTGCCGCAACTGCCACCAGTACGAGTCGATGGACTTCACCCGCCAGAGCGTGCGCGCGCAGAACATGCACACCACCTACCTGGCGAGCAAGGAGAAGACCTGCATCGACTGCCACAAGGGCATCGCCCACCACCTGCCCCACATCCCGCCGGGCAAGGGGCCGTCGGACACGCCGGGCCAGGTGGTGCCGGTGCCGGCGGGCGCGTCGGCGGCGCAGTAGGGCGGGTGGCTCGGGGTGGGGTGGAGCGGGGCTTCGATACCTCAGCCTGAGCGGGCTGTTTGTATTCGACGGCCGCTGCGCACCACCACCCGCTCAGCCTGAGGTATCGAAGGCCCGCTCAACCCTAAGCCGGCAACAACCCATCCTCACGCAGCAGCGTCTCCAGACACTGCGCCTGGATGCGGTAGAAGTCCTTGATCTCGCGCACCTGCTGCAGCACCTCGTCATTCGGCCGCGGCTGCAAGCGCTTCACCGCCAGGATCATCTTGTTCTTGTTGGTGTGCTCCAGCGAGACGAACTCGAACACCTGGGTGTCGTAGCCGCAGGCGTCGAGCAGCATCGCGCGCAGGCCGTCGGTGAGCATCTCGGCCTGCTGGCCCAGGTGCACGCCGTGCTGCAGGATGGGCTTGAGCGGGTGGGGGCTCAAGAGCTGCGGGCGCAGTTCCTTGTGGCAGCAGGGCGAGCACATGATGATCTCGGCCCCGGCGCGCAGGCCCAGGTGGATGGCGTGGTCGGTGGCGGTGTCGCAGGCATGCAGCGCGATCATCACGTCGAGCTTCCCCGGCTGGTAGCTGCGCACATCACCCTCTTCGATGCGCAGGCCTTGCAGGTCGAGCTTGGCAATGGCCTTGTTGCACAGCGCCACCATGTCGGGGCGCAGCTCCACGCCCGTCACCTGCGCCTGCACGCCCTTGCTGTGCGTGAGCCAGTCGTGGATGGCGAAGGTGAGGTAGCCCTTGCCCGAGCCGAAGTCGATCACGTGGACCTCCTTCGCCTCGGCCAGGCGCGATGACGCCAGCGCGTGCGCGAACACCTCGACGAACTTGTTGATCTGCTTCCACTTGCGCGCCATCGCGGGGATGAGCTGGTGCTGCGCGGTGGTCACGCCCAGCTCGGTGAGGAAGGGGCGGGTGAGTTCGAGCCAGCGTTGCTTCTCGCGGTCGTGCGTGGTCGCCGCATCGCCGCCCTGCGTGGCCGCCGCCACGTGCAGCAGGCCGCGGCCCTTCTTGCTGATGTTGAGCTGCCAGTCTTCGTCGCGCGTGTGCAGGTGCGCGTTGCGCAAGACCGGGCCCAGCAGTTCGCGCAACACCGCCAGGCCTTCGTCGAAGGCGTGGTTCTTGGTGATGTCGCGCGTCTTGTGGGTGTAGACCAGCGAGAGCGCCGGCTCGCCGCGCAGCAGCACCTGGCGCGCCGTCACGCGCAGCAGGTCGTCGCCCGTGCGCGCCGGCTTGGCCAGCACCAGCTTGGCGAAGCTGCCATCGGCCAGGCTGCCCGCCAGATGCGCGAGAAAGCGCTCCAGCGCAGGGTCGGTGGTGGGGTCTGCGGCAGCAGCGGTATCGGCAAGGTCCATGGCCACGGATTGTCGTCCTCCGTCCACATGCTATTCTTGATGAAACGTTTCATCAGGAGATCGCCGCATGGCCCGCATTCCCTACTTCGACATGGCCCACGCGCCCGAGTCGTACCAGGCACTGCTCAAGTCGCGCAACCCGCTCAACCTCTACCGCATGCTGCCCCACGCCGGGCCGTCGGCGGCGGCAGGCTTCCTGGCGCTGGGCTCGGCGCTGCTGCGCGACAACGAGCTCGACTCGCGCTTGCGCGAGATCGCCATCCTGCGCGTGGGCCTCCTGAGCCATGCGAGCTACGAGGTGCACCAGCACAAGCGCGTGGCGCGGCAGGTGGGGCTGGCCGATGACAAGGTGGCCGCGCTGGAGATCGGCGCCGACACCACGGTGCTGAGCGACGACGAGCGCCTGGTGCTGCACTTCACCGATGCGGTGTGCCACGAGGTGAAGGCGCGCGATGAGCTGTTCGACCAGGTGGCCGCGCGTTTCGGCCACCGGCAGACGGCCGAGCTGGTGCTGACGATCGGCTTCTACATGCTGGTCAGCCGCTTCCTCGAGAACTTCGAGGTGGACATCGAGCCGGCAGGCACCATCAAGTAAACCCCTCGCCCGCCGACAACCGCTCAGCCTGAGGTATCGAAGGCCCGCTCAGGCCGGTACACGCCTTCGATACCTCAGGCTGAACGGGCGGAGATGCGCCAACGCCGACAAAGAAACCCCATGAACCTCGCACCCACCGCCCTCGACCCCAGCCGCCAGATGCACCCCGAAACCCTGGGCCAGGCGCCCGCGCGCGGCCGCCTGCAGGGCCGCCGCGTGCTCGTCATCGGCGCCGGCCAGCGCCACATCCCCGAAGAGAACCCGCCCATCGGCAACGGCCGCGCGATCTCGGTGCTGTTCGCGCGCGAAGGCGCGCGCGTCGCCTGCGTCGACCTCCGCGCCGACGCCGCCCAGGCCACCGTCGACCAGATCACGCGCGAAGGCGGCCTGGCCTTCGCCCACACCGCCGACGTGCGCGACGTGGCCGGCATCGCCCCGCTGGTGCAGCGCGCCGCGCAGCAGCTGGGCGGGCTCGACGGCCTGGTGCTCAACGTGGGCATCTCCTATGGCCTGCCGCTCACGAAGATCACCCCCGAGAGCTGGGACACCGAGTACGCCGTCAACCTGCGCAGCCACATGTTCTTCTCGCAAGCCGCGCTGGAGCTGATGGAGCCCGGCAGCAGCATCGTGCTGATGTCCTCGCTCGCCGCCCTGCGCAACGCCAGCCGCAACCCAGCCTATGAATCGTCGAAGGCGGCGCAGGTGGCGCTCGCACGCTCGATTGCGGTGGCCGGCGAGCCCAAGGGCATCCGCTGCAACGCCGTGCTGCCGGGACTGATGGACACCCCCATGGGCCGCGACGCCACGCGCAAGCGCCCCAACCGCGCGCTGGCCGTGCCCTTTGGCCGCCAGGGCACGGGCTGGGAAGTGGCCTATGCCACGCTCTACCTCGTCTCGCACGAGTCGAGCTACGTCAACGGCCACGCGCTGCTGATCGACGGGGGCTTGAGCATTGGCGTCGTGCGCTCACCAACGCCCTGACAGAATCGTCGAACCACCCTCACGGAGACACCCCATGAAGATGAAGGCCGCCATCCAGGCCGGCGCAGACGGCCTGCGCATCCAGGAGACCGAGCGCCCGAACCCGGGCCACGACGAAGTGCTGGTGCGCGTGCGCGCCTGCGGCCTCAACCGCGCCGACATCGGCATGGCCGCCGGCCACGCCCACGGCAGCCTGGGCGGCCCCGGCACGCCGCTGGGCATGGAATGGGCGGGCGAGGTGGCCGAGGTCGGCCCCGGCGTCACCGAGTTCAAGCCCGGCGACCGCGTGATGGGCTCGGGCAAGGGCGCCTTCGCCGAGTACGCCGTCGCCGACAAGGGCCGCATCCTGCCCGTGCCCTCGGCGACGATGAGCTTCGAGCAGGCCGCCACGCTGCCCATCGCGCTGCTCACCATGCACGACGCGCTGGTCACCAACGGCCGCCTGCAGCGCGGCGACAGCGTGCTGATCCAGGGCGCCTCCACCGGCGTGGGCCTGATGGGCCTGCAGATCGCGCGCTTCAAGGGCGCGGGCCTGGTCATCGGCAGCTCGACCACGGCCGAGCGGCGCGCGCGCCTCGGCGAGTTCGGCGCCCAGCTGGCCATCGACACCAAAGACGAACAGTGGCCGCAGCAGGTGCTCGACGCCACCGGCGGCAAGGGCGTGCACCTCATCGTCGACCAGCTTTCGGGCACACAGGCCAACAACAACATGCGCGCCGCCGCGGTGCTGGGCCGCATCGTCAACGTCGGCCGCCTGGCCGGCACGCGCGCCGAGTTCGACTTCGACCTGCATGCGCTCAAGCGCATCCACTACATCGGCGTGACCTTTCGCACGCGCAGCGTGCAGGAGGTGCGCGACATCGTCAGCCGCGTGCGCAGCGACCTGGGCGAAGCCATCGCGAGCGGCCAGCTCGGCCTGCCCATCGACCGCTGTTTCCCGTTCGAGCAGGCGGCCGAGGCACTGGCCACCATGTCGAGGAATACGCACTTCGGCAAGCTGGTGCTGAGCCTGGCCTGAACGGCGACCGGAGATTGCGCGACGGATTGCGCGCCGGGGCAGCGCTATCTGTAACTGCGTGTTTCACATTCGGGTTGCCCCCGATACGCTTCACGGTGTCGGCCCAAAAGGCCATCACCCAGAAGTTGTGAAGTCATGAAGAAGCTGTTTTCCGGGGCCTTGATCGCCCTGTGCGCCGCGGCCACCCACGCCGCCACCCCTTCGCTGAATGCGGCCGACCAGGCCCTGCTGAGCAAGGTCACCCAGGTCCAGTACCAGGCCCTGATCTACACGACGGCCGAGTGCGGCTTCGCACCCAGCATGAACCTGGCCGTCACGCTGCTGAAGTCGCCCGGCTTCACGCCCATCGTCGACGCGCTGGCCAAGCCCGTCGGCCCGCTGCCCCTGCTCGACGAGAAGGCCTGCACGGCCCTGGTCGAAGGCTAAGCCTTCCCCTGCTGCGGCGCGGGGCCGCACGACGCCCGCTCGATGAAGCGGTTCGCGATGCGAACCGTGCGCGCGCCCTCGCTGCTCTCACCGCGCATGCGCGAGAGCAGCAGGCGGCAGGCGGCATCGGCCACCTCGTCGAGGTCGACGCGCAGCGACGAGATCGGCGGCACGTGGTTGGCCGCGAAGTCGGGGTCGCCCACGGCCACCAGCGAGACATCCTGCGGAATGCGCAGCGCACAGGCGCTGATGGCGTTCAGCGTCTCGCTGAGGATGTTGGTGCCCATCACGATGAGCGCCGTCGGCCGCGCGGGCCGCTGCAGCAGCTGCTTGACCGCCTCGAAGGCGGAGCTGGTGGCGCTCGGCAGGCGCACCAGCAGCGCATCGTCGAGCGCCAGGCCGCTGGCCTTGTGGCCGGCGCGAAAGCCTTCGATGCGCCCGCGCATCGGGCGGTTGGGCGACTGCGTCACCACCAGCGCCATGCGCGTGTGACCCAGCGCGGCGAGCTCTTGCACCAGCTGCTTCATGCCGGGGCGGTGGTCGAAGAGCACGCGGTCGGTGGGTGTGTCGTCCAGGTCCAGCGCAAGGTCGCGGTCGAGCACCACGGTCGGAATGCCCAGCTCGCGGATGGTCGTCAGCACCTGTGCATCGCGCTCGCCGCCGGGGGCGATCAAGAGGCCATCCATGCCGCGCGTCTTGAAGGTCGAGAGGATCTCCACCTCGCGCTCGGGCTGGTTCAGCCCGTTGGCCAGCAGCATCATGTAGCCGGCACTGCGCATGCGCTCCTCGAGCGCGCGGTAGAGCTTGGCGTAGAGCGGGTTGCTCACGTCGGTGAGCAGGCAGCCGATGGTGCGCGTGCTGCGCAGCCGCAGCGACTGCGCCGCGTGGTTGGGCCGGTAGCCCAGCTGAGCGATGGCCGCCTCGACCTTCTCGCGCGTGCCCGCGCCCACGTTCTCGACCTTGTTGATCACGCGCGACGCACTGCCCAGCGACACGCCGGCCAGGTCGGCCACATCGCGGATGCTGACGGTTCGGGGCTTTGGCAGGCGCGGCATGAAGGCGAGAATTGTAGGGAGACGCCATGCCCCGCAAAGCCTCCCCCAAGCCGCCTCGCTCGCACCACTACCACGTGTACGTGGTCGAACTTGCCGACCAGGTCTGGAACAACCCGCGCTTTCGTGCCGCCAACCCCGGCTACCAGCTGGGCCAGCCCTTCGTCTACGTCGGCATGACCGGGCTCGACCCCGACCTGCGGTTCGACCGGCACAAGGCCGGGATCGAGGCCAATGCGTTCGTGCGCGACTACGGGCTGCGACTGCTGCCGCGGCTGTACGAGCGGCACAACCCGATGCCGTACGACGCCGCGCGGGCGATGGAGGTGGAACTGGCGATCGCGCTGCGCCGTTACTGCCGGATCTTGCCGGTGCCGCTGATGATGGACAGCTCGACGAAGCGCGAGCCGGAGTGCATGCCGGGCTTGAAGCCGATCACGTAGCCGCCGAGGTTGATGTTGTCCATGCCGTCCAGCGCGGCCACCGTGCCCTCGCGCGTCGGCTTGCCCTTCTGGCGGTGCACGGCCTCGACGATCACCTTGCCGGCGATGTAGCCCTCCATCATCGCGTAGCTCACCGGCACTTCCAGCTTGTCGGCCTTGGCGACGATGTCGAGGAACTCCTTGGTGATGCGGCTGGAGATCTTGTAGGGGCTGGGCGTGACCTGGGCGATCGCGACGCCCTGCATCTGTTCCTCGGCCAGCCGCTTCGAGAGCTGCTCGATGTCGGCGCCGGAATGGGCGAACAGCTGCGCCTTGCCGCCCTCGGCGCGGTAGCCCTCGATGAACGCGGCCGCCGCCGCGCCGGTCGTCACCATCAGGATCGCCTGCGGCTTCGCGCCGACGAACGCCTTGATCGCGGGTTCGACCTTGGCCGTGCCCGGCGCATAGGAGACCTTCGAGGCGATGCTGGCGTTGGCCTTCTT
>NZ_DASSRA010000223.1:0-4771 GCF_035702065.1 Rhizobacter sp. | reverse complement strand
CCCAAGAGAAGGCTCGCCTTCGGCCTCGTGTCCCGGCTCGCTTCGCTTTGCCGCGAAAAGACGGGCCGAGCCGATGCGAAGCGAGGCGAGACGATGCGTAGTGCTGTCGCAGCAGATGTTCGGCCGATCCTGTGGCATGGCGAGGACAGGCCGAGGAGACTTGAGTCCACGCAGTTCGGCCATGTGAAGAGCGCCTTTGCTTTGGTTACTTTCATTTGGCGCGACAAATGAAAGTGACCCGCCCGCCGGGGCGGACTCCCGGCGCACCCGGTGGAAGTAGGAAGAAACAACCACGCGAAGCGGCACCACCCTCACCGCCCACTCCAATGCACGATCTTGCGTTCGGCAACGAGGAAGAGCACGTTGAGCGCATACCCCAGTGCCCCCGCCGCCAGGATCGCCGCGTACATCGTCTTCACGTTCAACACCTGCTGCGCATCGATGATCCGATGCCCCAGCCCGTTGTCCGAGCCGATGAACATCTCCGCCACGATGACGATCACCAGCGCCATCGACACCGCCGAGCGCAAGCCCACGAAGGTCGGCTGCAACGACTCCCACACCAGCACGTCCTTGAAGATCTGCCAGCGGCTCGCTCCCATCACCTTGGCCGCCATCACCCGCTGCTTGCGCGCGTTGATCACGCCGTAGGCGCTGTTGAACACGACGATCAGGAAGGCGCCAAAGGCCGCGATGGCCACCTTGTTGATGTCGCTCACCCCGAAGATCAGCAGGAAGAGCGGGATCAGCGCCGAGCTCGGCGTGGAGCGGAAGAAGTCGATCAGGAACTCGACGCTGCGATACGCCTTCTCGTTGCTGCCCAGCAGCACGCCCAGCGGCACGCCCACCACCGCCGCGATCAGGAAGGCCTGCACCGTGCGCCACACCGTCACCGCAAAGTCGGTGAGCAGTGCGCCGCCCAGCAGGCCGCTGATCAGCGTCTCCAGCGTGGCCAGCGGCGGGGGCAGCAGGATGGGCTTGATGAGCCCGGCGCGCACGACGATGTCCCACACGATGAAGAGCACGAGCGGGCCCACCACCGGCAGCAGGCGGCCCCAGTCGAAGGTCTTGCGCTGCGGTGGCGCAGCGCTGCCGCTGGCCGACCAGGGCGCTGCGGGCGTGGCAGGAACGGCGGTGGAGCTGTCACTCATGGCCTCACCCCTTGTAGATCAGCGACTCGACCGACAGCTTCTTCTCGAACACGCCCTTCTCGGTGAAGAGGTCGAAGAACTTCTGGAAGGCGGCGATGTCGCTCGGCTTGAACTCGTTGTAGAGCATGTACGAGGCCAGCGGCACCTCGCCGGTCAGCGGGCCTTCGATGGCGGTGTAGCCCTTGAGGTACTGGCGCGCCTCGTCGGGCTTGGTGCGCACGAGCTCGATGCCTTTGGCATAGGCGGCGATGTACTTCTTGGTCTCGGCCGGGTACTTCTTGATGAACTCGCTGGTGAGCGTGGCCGAGCCGCCGTGCCAGGGCGCGAGCGGGTCGCCGAGGATGTACTTGGCGATCACGCCCGCCTCGAGCACGCGCGTGGTGCCGTTGAGCCGGCCCACCGTGCCGGTGGGCTCCAGGGTGTAGACCGCGTCGACCTGCCCGGCGGCGAGCGCGGCCACGTGCTGGCCGATGGGCAGTTCGGTGACGCTGGTGCCTCCGGCGCCGGCGCGTTCGAGCACGGTGATCGCGAGCGTCTTGTTCTGGATGCCGGGGCCGGAGGCGACGCGCTTGCCCTTGAGCTCGGCGATGCTCTTGACCGGGCTGTCCTTGGGCACCAGGAACTGGTCGAGCACGTACTTCGCGTTGCTCGGGTTGGTGGCGATGATCTTGTAGAGGCCCGGCGAGGCGATCTCGCCCACGCCCAGGTTGCCCGAGCCGGTGCCATTGGAGCTGCCGTCGGAGCGGCCGGCCAGCATGGCCTCCATCACCTGCTGGGCGCCGGCGAACTTGAGCGGCTCCACGTCGAGCCCGGCTTCCTTGAAGTAGCCCTTCTCGATGGCCGCGAAGAAGGGCAGGCCGGCCGCCACCGGCCAGTAGCCGATGCGGATCTTGGGGCCGCTCTGCGCACGCACGAGAGCCGGTGCGCCCAGCGCGAGGGCCGCGCCGGCGGTGACGACGAGGCGGCGTCGACGGGTGTTGAGGGTGGTCATGGCGGTTCTCCAGGGGTGGGAAGAGAGAAAGGAAAAGGGCTCAGCGCTTGAGTGAGGCGAGGTAGGCCCGCCAGCCGCCGAACGAGGTGATGTCTTTCGCGCCTTCGAGTGCATAGGCCTCGCAGATGAAGCCGTGCACCGAGGAGCCATCGGCCAGCGTCACGCTGCCCAGGCCGAGCGGTGCCGGGATCAGTGCCAGGAAGGAGCCGACGGTGTCGAGCGGCACGTCCCACACCTCGACGGCGATGGCCGCGCCGCCCGCGTCCACGCGCAGCAGCCCGGGCTTGGGCGGCACGGTGCCGGGCAGCGCGAACAGGCGGTACTGCGGGGCGGTGGTGGTGGGCGTGCGCAGCTGGGCACCGCGTTCGATGATCTGGCCGTTGAGCGGCAGGCCGCTCAGGTGCGCGCCCACCACGGCCAGCGCCAGCGTGGGCGCGGCCGCGGGTGGGCGGCCGAGCTTGCAGGCGATCTCGCCCTTGCCTCCCAGCGCGCCCAGCGGCAGGCCCAGCCGTGCCTGCCAGACGGCGCCGAAGCGCGCGAGTGCGCTGTCGTACCCGCCCGGTGCGATGAAGGTCACGCCGAAGGGCAGGCCGGTGCCGGTGAAGCCGAAGGGCAGGGCCAGCGCGCACCAGCCCAGCAGGTTGACGAAGTTGGTGTACGCGCCAAGTGCCGCGTTGGCGCCCAGCGGGTCGGTGGCCAGCTCGGCCATGGTGGGGTGGCCGGGTGCGGTGGGCACCATCAGCAGGTCGGCCTGTTCCCAGAAAGACTGCGCATCGCGCTGCGCGGCGCGCAGCTTGTACTGGCCGCGGAAGGCATCGGTGGCGCTGAAGTGGCGCGCGCTCTCGACGATCTGGCGCACCGCGGGGTCGAAGACAGCGGGGTTCTGGTCGAGCAGATTCTGCACCGTGGCGTGCCGCTCGGCCACCCATGGGCCGCCGTACAGCAGCTCGGCGGTGGCGTGCAGCGGCGAGAAGTCGAGCGGCACCACCTCGTGCCCGAGCGACTGCACGTGCGCCGCGGCCTGGGCGAAGGCGGCGCGGTAGCCGCTCTCGTTCTGCGGGCCGCTGAACACCGGGCGCGCCGGGATGCCCACGCGCAGCACCGGCTTGAGCCGCGCCGGGCCGGGCGCGAAGTGGCTGTAGGCATCGGTGGCATCGGGCCCTTCGATCACCGAGAGCACCAGCGCCGCGTCGTCGACGGTGAGCGCCATCACCGACACGCAGTCGATGCTGCGGCAGGCCGGCAGCACGCCGCTGGTGCTCACCCGCCCCGGCGTGGGCTTGAGGCCGACGATGTTGTTGAAGCCGGCCGGCACCCGGCCCGAACCGGCGGTGTCGGTGCCCAGTGCGAAGGGCACCTGGCCCATGGCCACGGCGTAGGCCGAGCCCGAACTCGACCCGCCGCTCACATGCCCGGGCTCGAAGCTGTTGGGCACCGCGCCATAGGGTGAACGGGTGCCGACCAGGCCGGTGGCGAACTGGTCGAGGTTGGTCTTGCCGACGGGGATGGCGCCGGCGTCCACCAGGCGCTGCACCACGGTGGCGTGCGCGGTGGCGGGGCCGGCGGCGAAGCCCTTGCAGGCGGCCGTGGTGGGCAGGCCAGCCATGTCGATGTTGTCCTTCACGCCGAAGGGCATGCCCAGCAGCGGTTGCGTGTCGAACACGCCGGCGCCTTCGCTGAGCAGGCGGGCGTCGCAGGCGTCGGCCTGGGCCATCAGCACCTCGTCGGGCAGGCGCGAGATCCACGCGGTGCTGGCGTGTTGCGACTGTTCGGCCAGGAAGCGCAGCATCAGCTGCCGCACCGTCAAGGTGCCGGCGCGCAGTGCCTGGCGCAGCTCCGACAAGGTTCTGGGTTCGGTCATGGTGGGTGGCCCCGGTTTTGTGCACGCCATCTTGTATGCAAGATGTCTAGCAGAAGGCGTGCCAGTGGATGCCAATGGAATGAGGGCCACCCGACGCGGGGTCGTTTGCGAGAATGGCTCACGCGGTCGTGCCGGCATCGAGCTGCGCGGGTGCCGCGGCCCCCATGAGTGAGCCGGTGACCGAACACGAGAGCCTGCCGACCGCCCGCGCCGATGCGGCCGCGACGCATCCCTGGCCGCCCGACGCTGCGCCGCAGGCGTCCTTCAGCCGTTGCCTGATCCTGGCGTTGCTGTTGCATGTGCTGCTGGTGCTGCTCGTGGGCACCGCGCCCGGTTCCGGCGCAGGGCAGCAGGGCAGCGGCGCCGTGCCGCCGCTGCGGGTCGTGCTGGTGGGGGTGCGCGCGCCGGCGGGTGCTGCTTCGGCCGCTCAAGGCAGCGCGAGCGCCGCCGGCGAGCTGCAGGTTGCGCTGGCCCGGCCTGTGAACGAACCGGCGCCGACGGAAGCGCTGGCGGTGCCGCCATCGCCCCCACCCACTCGCCGCGCGCCCGAGCTGGTGCTGCCGCCCACGGAGCCGCCGCGCACGCCCCGTTTCACCCGACCCGCGCCGACGGAAACGGCGAACGACCTGCCCCTGCAGGAGCCCGTGACGGCGCCCGCCCCGCCGCCTGCACCTGCACCTGCACCTGCACCTGCACCTGCACCTGTGCCTGTGCCTGTGCCTGTGCCTGTGCCTGTGCCTGTGCCTGTGCCTGTGCCTGTGCCTGTGC
>NZ_DASSRA010000222.1:0-6854 GCF_035702065.1 Rhizobacter sp. | reverse complement strand
CTTGAGGGTGACGGGGGGTGTGAAGCGAACCATGGCGGCCTCCGGGGCGGTCAGTTTCTGGACGTTCAGTGTTCCCGGGTGGCCCCCAGGCCGCCATAGCCAGCACAGGACAAACTGAACCGGCACAGATGTCACGTTCGGCATCTGTATTGGTGACAACTGACGAGCTCTGTATCTGTCACATGCTGCCAACGCGTCCCACAATGGATCGCATGAATGCGCCTGGCGACCTGCCGCTGTACACCCGCGTGGCCGACGAGCTGGCCCAGGCCATCCAGGCCGGCAGCCTGCGCACGGGCGACCGCCTGCCCTCGGTGCGCCAGCTGTGCCAGCAGCACAGCGTGAGCGCCTCCACCGTCACGCTGGCCTACCGCTGGCTGGAGAACCAGGCGCTGGTCGAGGCGCGGCCCAAGTCGGGCTACTTCGTCGCCCGCCGCCACGAGCCGCTGCCCGAACCGCAGATAGACACTCGCATGGGCCGCGCCGGCTTCGTGACGGCCGACGATCTGACGCGCGAGTTCCTCTATGGCAACGACGACCCGCTGGCCGCGCCTTCGTTCTGCCCGTTGCCCGCGCGCGAGCTGCTGCCCGAGGCCAAGCTGCGCCACCTCACGGCGCGCCTCAACCGCCAGCGGCCCGACTTCGCCAGCCGCTACCAGATCACCGGCAGCGCGGCGCTGCGCCAGGAGATCGCGCGCCGCAGCGTGAGCGCCGGCGTGCGCCTGCGGCCGGAAGAGATCGTCGTCACCAACGGCGGCACCGAGGCCGTGCTGCTGGCCCTGCGCTCTGCCGCGCAGGCCGGCGACACGGTGGCGGTGGAGTCACCCACCTACTGGATGCTGCTGGAGATCATCCGCACGCTGGGCATGAAGTCGATCGAGATCCCCACGCACCCGCGCGAGGGCCTCTCCATCGAGGCGCTGGACCTGGCCACGCAGAAGCCCGGCGCGATCCAGGCCTGCATGGTCATCCCCAACTTCCACAACCCGCTGGGCAGTCTGATGCCCGTCGAGAACAAGCGCCGGCTGGTGGCGCTGGCGGCCGAGCGCGGCTTCACGCTGATCGAGACCGACATCTACGGCGAGACCTACTTCAGCGACGAACGTCCGCCGGTGCTCAAGAGCTTCGACACCCGCGACGAGGTGATCCTCTGCTCGGCCTTCACCAAGACCGTGGCACCCGGCTACCGCGTGGGCTGGATGGCGCCAGGCAAGCACTTCAAGACCGCGCAGTCGCACAAGTTCCACACCTCCATCACCGGCGCCATGCTGCCGCAGGAGGTGCTGGCCGAGTTCATCCGCGACGGCGGCTACGACCACCACATGCGCAAGCTGCGCGCGGCGCTCAAGCTGCAGGCGCAGCAGATGGCCGATGCGGTCACGCGCCACTTTCCGGCCGGCTGCAAGCTCAGCCGCCCGCAAGGCGGCTTCATGCTGTGGATCGAGCTGCCGCCGCAGGTCGACTCGCGCAAGGTCTTCGAGCAGGCGCGGCGCGAGCACATCGGCTGCGCGCCGGGCGCGACCTTCAGCAGCAGCACGCGCTTCGACCACTTCATCCGCGTGCATTACGGCGACCCCTGGTCCGCCAAGCTCGACGCCCACATCCGCCGCCTGGGCGAGATCGTGGCCTCCCACCTCTGACCTCAAGACATCATGGAACTCACCACCTGGCTCGCCTTCTTTGCCGCCTCCTGGGCCATCAGCATCTCGCCCGGCGCCGGTGCCGTGGCGGCCATGAGCTCGGGCCTCAACCACGGCTTTGCGCGCGGCTACTACCTCACCTTCGGTCTGGTGCTGGGCATCTGGACCCAGGTGCTGGTGGTCGGCCTGGGCCTGGGGGCGCTGATCGCCACCTCAAGCCTGGGCTTTGCCATCGTCAAGTGGCTGGGCGTGGCCTACCTCGTGTGGCTGGGCATCAAGCAATGGCGTGCCCCGGCCGAGCCCATGGTGGCGGCGACCGGCGAGGCCGCGAGCATGCCGCGGCGCAGCCTGGTGCTGCGTGGTTGGATGGTGAATGCCGTCAACCCCAAGGGCACCGTGTTCCTGCTCGCCGTGGTGCCGCAGTTCCTCGACCTGGCGCAAGCGCTTGCGCCGCAGTACGCGGTGATCGGCGCCACGCTGGGCTTCACCGACCTGGTGGTGATGGCGGGCTACACCGCGCTCGCCTCCAAGGTGCTGCGGCTGTTGAAGTCGGCGCGCCAGATTCGGGTCATGAACCGTGCCTTCGGTGGCTTGTTCGTGGCGGCCGGTGGCTTGCTCGCCCTCTTCAAACGGGTGTGAGCACGCGCTGAGCTACGTGTTGTCACAACCCCGCCCTTGAGCGCGGGGCGCGGTTGCCGAAAACAGGTCGTCACGGCCTGTTGGAGGCACCCTCATGAACCGGTCTACCCTGCCCCAGAACTTCAGCACCGCCAACCCGCACGTGTTGGCGGTCATCCTGCAGGCCAGCGAGACGCAGGCCATCCTCGCGTCGCGCGACATCTTCGACATCTCCGGCACCAAGCTGTGGGCGCGTGACCAGCCGGTCTCGCAAGCGCTGCAGCGCAAGCTGCTCGACCGCCAGCTGCGCCAGCCGCTCGAAACCTGCCTGCAGGCCGAGCACGGCGTGACGGCGCACACCCTGGTCGAATCGCTCGCCGCGTTGCTGGAGCGCGATGGCACGCTGTCGCTGCTGCTGCGCCCGCATGGCGCCCGGCTGCTGCGCGAAGCCACCCAGCTGCCGCTGCATTCGGTGGTGCAGCTGCTGCTCACCGTGGGCCGCGCCGCGCGGCCCGAGAGTTTCGATCACGCCGTGCAGGCCATGGCCTTGAACGGCGTGCTGGCCATTGCCCACGGCGCCGCTGCGCCCGAGCTGCGCCAGGCCATGCTGTGCGGCCTGCTGCACGACCTGGGCGAGATCTACATCGCCCCCGAACACGGCGAGGCCGATGCCGAGCGCACGCTCGACTTCCAGAGCTACAAGCACCTGGTGGTGCACCCGCACGTGGGCCAGCTGCTGCTGCAGCAGCTCACCGACTACCCGGCGGCGGTGGCGCGCGCCATCGGCGAGCACCACGAGCGGCTCGATGGCTCGGGCTACCCGCACTGCCTGCAGCGCGAGCAGATCTCGGCGCAGGGCAGGCAGCTCGCCGTCACCGAAGCCGTGCTGGGCTCGCTGCGCAGCCAGGGCGCGACGCTCGCGCGGGCCAGCGTGGCCTTGCGCGTGGTACCCGGCGAGTTCGACCTGCGCTGCGTGGGTGCGGTGTCGGCGGCCAGCCGGCTGCAGCCGCCCTTGCAGCCGACGATGACGGCCGACCAGATCCCCAAGCGCCTGGCCCTGCTCGACGCCTCCTTGCACACGGCGCATGTGGGCATCGTGGCCCTGGCTTCGGTCGCGCAGTCGCAGGCGCTGATGGACGCGCTCACGCTCGCACAGCAGCTGCTTGCGCGCCTGCGCACAGGCTGGAACGCGAGCGGCTTGTGGATCAACGGCCACGAGGCGGCGCAAGACGCCGCCGAGGTCGAGGCCGTGGAGCAGGAGCTGCGGCGGCGCCTGCGCGGCATCCACCGTGCCATCCTGCTGCACGCCGGCAAGCTGCCGGCGGGGGACTTGAAGAGCTTGAACCTGCTGGGCGAACAGCTCGGCAGCTGACACGAACACTGACCGATCAGGGCGGGGCGCGCCAGGGGGCGCGGCGGGGACTGGACACTAGCCGTCACGCACCTTGGTGCGCCCGGCCTTGATCTCTGAGCGCTGGCTCTTGCCGGCGAGGCGGCGCTGCTTGGCGCCGTAGCTCGGCCGCGTCGCCTTGCGTGGCTTGGGTGGCGTGGCCACGCTGTCCACCAGCTCCTGCAGGCGCTGCAGCGCCTCCTGGCGGTTCATGTCCTGGCTGCGCGAGGTCTGCGCCTTGATCACCACCACGCCTTCGTCGGTGATGCGCTGGTCGGACACCTTCAGCAAGCGTTCCTTTACCGCCTCGGGCAGAGATGACGCGCGAATGTCGAAGCGCAGATGCACCGCGCTCGACACCTTGTTGACGTTCTGCCCACCCGCGCCTTGCGCGCGGATGGCGCTGAACTCCACCTCGCCCGGCTCGACCCGGTGGCTGCTCATTGCACGTGGACGGGCACCCGGGGCGCGAGCGCGCACATCAGTTCGTAGCCCACGGTGCCGGCGGCGCGCGCCACCTCGTCGATGGGCAGCGCGGTGTCGTGCGGGCCGCGGCCCCACAGCGTGACCTCGGTGCCCGGCACTGCGTAGGGCACCATCGAGAGGTCGACGGTGATCATGTCCATCGAGACGCGGCCCACCATCTGCGTGCGCACACCGTTCACCAGCACCGGCGTGCCGGTGGTGGCCGAGCGCGGGTAGCCATCGGCATAACCGCAGGCCACGATGCCGATGCGCATGGCGCGGTCGGCAGTGAAGCTGCTGCCGTAGCCCACCGTGTCGCCCACCTGCAGCAGCTGCGTGCCGATCAGGCGCGAGCGCAGCGTCATGGTCGGGCGCAGGTCCCATTGGGCGATGGTGTGCAGCGGGAAGTCGGGCGAGGAGCCGTACAGCATGATCCCCGGACGCACCCAGTCGCCGCGCACCTCGGGCTGGGTGGGCGCATAGCGCAGCGTGGCCGCGCTGTTGCTGATGGAACGTTCGCCGACCAGGTCGTGCGTGACCGCGTTGAAGGCTTCGATCTGGTGGGCGATGCCGCGCGAGGTCTTGGGGTCGCCGTCAGCGTCGGACAGGTGCGTCATCAGCGTGATCTGGTCCACCTGCGTCAGGCCCGACAGGCGTTGCCACGCCGAGCGGAAGGCGGCGGGCGGGAAGCCCAGCCGGTTCATGCCGCTGTTCATCTTCAGGTACACGTGGTGCGGCCAGGTCGTCTTGTGCGTGGCCAGCCAGTCGATCTGCGCCTCGTGGTGCACCGCATGCCAGAGGTTCAGGCGCGAACACAGCTCCAGGTCGCGCGCCTCGAAGCAGCCTTCGAGCAAAAGGATGGGGCCGCGCCAGCCCAGCGCACGCACGCGCTCGGCCTCGGCCAGGTCGAGCAGCGCAAAGCCATCGGCCGACTGCAGCCCGGGGTATGCGCGCTCGATGCCATGGCCGTAGGCATTGGCCTTGACCACGGCCCACACTTTCGCGTCCGGCGCGTGGTTGCGGGCGCACTTCAGGTTGTGCGCAATGGCATCGGGATGAATCAACGCTTCGATCGGACGCGGCATGCCGCCGATTCTGCCAGCGGCCTGGTGACTACCGTGCGTGCTATAACCGCCCGGCTCTCGTGCTCCGACGCCACCCGGCCAACGAATGAAAAAAGGTTTCTACACCATCATGTCAGCGCAGTTTTTCAGCTCGCTGGCTGATAACGCGCTGTTCGTTGCCGCTGTTGAACTGCTCAAGACCTCGGGTCAACCCGAATGGCAGCGCGCCGCCCTGGTGCCGATGTTCGCGCTGTTCTATGTGATCCTCGCGCCGCTGGTGGGCGCCTTCGCCGACGCCGTGCCCAAGGGCAAGGTCATGTTCTTCTCGAACCTGATCAAGGTGGTGGGCTGCTTGATGATGCTGTTCGGCACCCACCCGCTGCTGTCGTACGCCATCGTGGGCCTGGGCGCGGCGGCCTACTCGCCGGCCAAGTACGGCATCCTGACCGAGCTCTTGCCCACCTCGCAGCTGGTCAAGGCCAACGGCTGGATCGAGGGGCTGACCAGCGCGTCCATCATCCTCGGCGTGCTGCTCGGCGGGCAGCTGGTGGGCCATGCGGTCTCGCACATGCTGCTGCAGTTCGACATGCCGATGGTCGACACCGGCATCGACACCGCGCCCGAAGCCGCCATCGCCTCGTTGATCCTGCTGTACCTGCTGGCTGCGATCTTCAACCTGAAGATCCCCCGCACCGACGCTCCGCTGCAGCCGCTGGTGGGTGGCGTGACGGCGCTGGTGCGCGACTTCTCGCGCTGCAACGCCCGCCTGTGGGGCGACAAGCTGGGCCAGATCTCGCTGGCCACCACCACGCTGATCTGGGGTGTCTCGGGCAACTTCCGCTACATCGTGCTGGCCTGGGCGGCCGCCGCGCTCGGCTACGGCACCACGCAGGCCTCGGCGCTGGTGGGCGTGGTGGCCATCGGCACGGCGGTGGGTGCCGTGGTCGCGTCGATGCGCATGCGGCTGGACCAGGCCACCAAGGTGATCCCGATGGGCATCGCGATGGGCCTGCTCGTGATCGCGATGAACGTCATCACCAACGTGTGGGCGGCGGCGCCCTTCCTGCTGGTGCTGGGCGCCATCGGCGGCTACATGGTGGTGCCGATGAACGCGCTGCTGCAGCACCGCGGCCACAACCTGATGGGTGCCGGCCGCTCGATCGCCGTGCAGAACTTCAACGAGCAGGCCTGCATCCTGGCGCTGGGCGCGTTCTACACCGGCATGACGCGCTTCGGTCTTTCGGCCTTCGCGGCCATCACCGCCTTCGGCCTGGTGGTGGCGGGCACGATGTGGGTGATCCGACGCTGGCACGCGAACAATTGCGTGCGGTACAAGGATGAGGTCGACCACCTCCTCGCGCTCGCACGTACCGACAAACACTGACTGCGGCTCAACGGGCCCGCATCGTCTGCTCGATCGCCGCTGCCCACGGCACCGCCAGCTTGCGGTAGCCCGCGCGCGTGAGGTGGATCTCGTTCACCCAGTCCCCACTGGTTCCCTCCGAATCCAGCGCCGCGGGGGTGATGGCGATGGCGCTGGTGTCGAAGAAGTGCACGTTGGGGAAGCTCGCGCCGTCGGCTGCGATGGCGGCCAGCATGCCGCCCAGCTTGCGGATCAGCAGCGTGGCCAGCGGCAGCCAGTCGGCTTGCGCAATGCCATGCGCCTGCAGCGAGGGC
>NZ_DASSRA010000221.1:0-7375 GCF_035702065.1 Rhizobacter sp. | reverse complement strand
GATTCACTGGGGCGCGGCCGATCCGAAGGTGCGCGGCCCGGTGGTCGGCACCACCACCACCCGCGGCCAGCGCAACGTGGTGGGCACGCACAGCGGCAGCTACGGTGTCTACCGCGCGCTCGCGGTCGCCGCCGGCAACCTGACGAAGGGCCACCGCGCCGACCTCACCAACACCGCCCCCACCACGCCCATCGGCCCCTACCCGCAGTGGAGCGACCCGCACAAGATCGTCTCGCTCGACCCCTGGGGCGCGGCCGTGGGCGAGGTCTTTGCCGACTACCTCGCGCAGGGCTACGACATCCGCCCCACCATCGCCGTCACGCAGGCGCACGTGCACCTGCCCGAGATCAAGCAGGCCATCGCCTTCCAGCGCCTGAAGCCCGACGGCCGCATCCTGCTCGACGACGCCTCGGCGGTCGTCACCAAGATCGCGGTCGAGCCGGTGTGGTGGATCGAAGGCGTGGCCAAGCGCTTCAACGTGAGCGAGGCGGATCTGCGCCGCGTGATGTTCGAAGAGACCGGCGGCATGTACCCCGAGCTGGTGACGCGCAGCGACATCGGCATCTTCCTGCCGCCCATCGGGGGGCAGACGCTCTACATCTTCGGCAACCCCGCCGACCTGGCCAACCCGGCCGTGACGCTCACCGCGCGCGTGCACGACGAGTGCAACGGCTCCGACGTCTTCGGCTCCGACATCTGCACCTGCCGCCCTTACCTCACCCACGCCATTGAAGAATGCGTGAAGGGTGCGCAACAGGGTGGCGTGGGCCTCATCGCCTACAGCCGCAAGGAAGGCCGTGCGCTGGGCGAGGTCACCAAGTTCCTGGTCTACAACGCGCGCAAGCGCCAGGTGGGCGGCGACAGCGCCGACAAGTACTTCCTGCGCACCGAGTGCGTGGCCGGCGTGCAGGACATGCGCTTCCAGGAGCTGATGCCCGACGTGCTGCACTGGCTGGGCATCCGCAAGATCCACCGCCTGGTGAGCATGAGCAACGACAAGTACGACGCCATCACCGGCAGCGGCATCGAGGTCGGCGAGCGCATCAAGATCCCCGACGAGCTGGTGCCGGCCGACGCCAAGGTGGAGATCGAGGCCAAGATCGCCGCCGGCTACTTCACCGACGGCAGCGTGCCCGACGACGTGAAGCTCGCGGCCACCAAAGGGCGCAACCTTGTCTGACGACGGCCCCAAGACGCCTGCGGCGTCGCCCCCCGAGGGGAGCCCGCCGGGCTTGGGGCGGCCCGGCGCTCCGTCGGGGGTCTCCGTTCTGCGCTCAACCAGCACCATCCGCGAGCGCTGCCAGAACATCCTGCGCGCCGTCGACGAAGGCCGCTCGCGCCACTTCACGCTGCACCGCAGCCAGCTCGACGAGGTGGCGCGCCGCGTGGAGCGCGTGACGCGGCAGAACTACCCCGAGCTGCGCATCCCGTACCACAGCCGCTGGCGCCACTTCGAGGCCGGCGGCGTGAACCGCAAGGCCGAGCTCGACGCGCGGCTGGCCGGGCGCGACGCCGCGGCGCAAGCCCGTGCGCGCATCGACCTCACGCTGGTGAGCGTGCTGCTCGACGCCGGTGCCGGCCCGCACTGGGGCTACGCCGAAGCGTCGAGTGGTGAGCGTTTCACGCGCTCCGAAGGCCTGGGCGTGGCGAGCTTTCGCGCCTTCATGCAGGGGTGCTTCTCCTCCGATGCCGGCGACCCGCTGCGCGTCGATGCGCAGGCGCTTGCACGCATCGACGCCGCCACCTTGGCCGAGGTGTTCCAGGTGCGCGACGGCAACCCCTTGGTCGGCCTGGAGGGCCGCGCCACGCTGCTGCAGCGGCTGGGTGAGACGCTGCTGTCGCAGGCCGATGTCTTTGGCGCGGAGGGCCGGCCCGGCCGCCTGTTCGACGCACTCACGGCCCAGGGCGACCGCCTGCCCGCCATGCGCGTGCTGCAGGCCCTGCTCGACCACCTGAGCCCCATCTGGCTCACCGGCAGCTCGCTCGCCGGCGTGCCGCTGGGCGACTGCTGGCCGCACCCGCTGGCCGGCGGCAGCGGCCTCACCGCCGGCTGGGTGCCCTTCCACAAGCTGAGCCAGTGGCTGACCTACTCGCTGCTGGAGCCCTTCGAGTGGGCCGGCATCACCCTCACCGAACTCGACGGCCTGACCGGCCTGCCCGAGTACCGCAACGGCGGCCTGCTGCTCGATGCGCGCGTGATCGTGCCCAAGGACCCGACCTTCGCCGCGCGCACGCACACCGCGTCCGATGAAGCCATCGTCGAATGGCGTGCCCTCACCGTGGCGCTGATCGACGAGATCGCGCCGCTCGTGCGCGCACGCTTGAACAAGAAGCCCGAGGAGATGCCGCTCGCCTGCATCCTCGAAGGCGGCACCTGGGCGGCCGGGCGCGAGATCGCCAAGAGCCTGCGCGAAGGCGGCAGCCCGCCGCTGCACATCGAGAGCGATGGGACGGTGTTCTAGACCCGCTTGCCGATCCAGGCCAGGATGTCGGCCACCACGCCTTCCTTGCCCACGTCGGCCAGCAGGTCGTGGAAGTGGCCCTCGTAGAGCTTGAGCGTCTTGTCGGTGGAGCCGGCGGTCTGCTGGAAGAACTGGCTGCCGGCCGGCTGCGTGGCCTTGTCGAGCGTGCCGTGCAAGATGAAGAGCGGCAGCTTGATCTTGGGGAACTCGCGCTTGAGCCGCTCGTTGGCTCGCACCAGTTCGGCCACCGTCTGCGCCGGCTGGTTCTCGTTGAGCGTCAAGGGGTCGCTGTTGAGCGCAGCCACCACGGCGGGGTCGCGCGAGAAGTCCTTGTTCTGGAGCTTGAGCACGCCCAGGCGCGGTGCGAAGCTGCTGATGAGCTTGACGAGGCCCAGCACGAAGTCGGGCGCCGGCACCTTGAAGGCGAAGCTCTCGCAGATGAGGCCGCGGAGTTCGGCCTGGTGCTCGAGCGCGTAGCCGCAGGCGATCACGCCGCCGGCGCTGTGCCCGATCAGGAACACCGGCAGGCCGGGCTCCTGCGACTTGACCAGCTTGATGAAGGTCGACAGGTCGCTCGTGTAGTCGGAATAGCTCTGCACGTAGAAGCGCTCGCCGCCCGACTTGCCGCGGCCGCGGTGGTCCAGCGCATGCACGGCCAGGCCGGCGGCCGCGAACTGCTCAGCCGCCCAGGCGTACTGGCCGCTGTGCGAGTTGAAGCCGTGCGAGATCACCAGCACCGCGCGCGGTGCACCGCCGGTGGGCCGCCACGAGCGGGTGAAGATCTTCAGCCCCCCCACGCCTTGAAAGGACGATTCGGCTGCCTGGAACGCTGTGACCATGAAGCTTCTCCTGGGTGGTGTGACGTGAAGGGGGTGACCCGAGCACGCAGCGTGCCACACGAAGACGGCAGAACGATCAGCGTTTGGCGTTCATCAGCCTCGCCACGGTGCCGCTGGCCTTGATCTTGTCGAAGGCGGCGCGGGTGCGCGCCACCACTTCGTCCGAGGTCGGCAGGCTGTACGCCATCCAGATGCCCACCGTCAGGGCATCGAGCGCGTAGGCTTTCTCCAGGCGCGTGCAGTCGAAGCGGTTGTCCTCGCACAGCTGGGCCGCGCCTGCTTCCGACAAGGCGGCCAGTTCGGCCTGGCCGTTGACCAGCATCTTGAAGTTGTCGCCCACCGTCGGTGCCACCACCAGCCGGGTGAAGCCCTGGGCTTGCAGGTACTGGTGGCGTACATCGTCGCGCGTCACGGCGATGCTGTGCTGGCGCGCCTGCTCGAGGCTGCGCAGGTGGAGCTGCGTGTTGCTACGCAGCTTGTAGAGAAAGTAGTCGACGCGGATGTACTCGCCCACCCACTTGAAACGGGCCTCGCGCTCGGGGGTGCGCGCGATCAGGTAAATGAGCACGTTGGGCTCTTGCATCGCCATGTCGTAGGCGCGAGCCCAGGGATACATGCCGATGCTGTAGTCGGTGAAGCCGGCACGCTTGAGCGTGGCCTCGGCGATCTCGTTGGCCGGGCCGGCCGGCTTGCCGTTTTCCATGCGGCTGTAGTTGGATGGCTCGGTCACGGCGCGGATGGTCTGCGCGTGCAGCGCGCCGCAGGTGAGGGTGAGTGCCAGGGCGGCGAGGAAGCGAGAGGTCGGCGTCATCCGTTGTTCTCCAGTCAGCCGGCCGTCGCCACCTGGTTGCGGCCCTGGCTCTTGGCGCGGTAGAGCGCGCGGTCGGCCTGGTCAAGCAGGGTGTCGAAGCGGTCCATCGTGGCGGGGTCGAACTGCGCCAAGCCGATGCTCATGGTGATGTGCGGCGAGATCTGCGAGCCGCTGTGGGGCAGGGCGCGCACCGCCAGCGCCTGGCGCAGCCGCTCCGCGGCCTGGCGCGCCTGCTCGGCGTCCATGCCCGGCAGCAGCACGGCGAATTCCTCGCCGCCGATGCGTGCGATCAGCTCGCCCGCGCGGGCGAAGGTCTGGCGCAGGGTGTCGGCCACGTCTTTCAGGCAGACGTCGCCCAGCGCGTGGCCGTAGGTGTCGTTGTAGCGCTTGAAGAAGTCCACGTCGCACAGCAGCACCGAGAGCGGTTGGGCCATGCGCTGCGCGCGGCGGAACTCGATGTCCTTCACTTCGTCGAAGTGGCGCCGGTTGGCCAGGCCGGTGAGGGGGTCGCTGCGCGAGAGTTCTTCCAGCTGCGCGTTGGCGGCGCGCAGCTCGGCGGTCTGCTCGTTCACCAGATCGGCCAGGCGGTCGCGGTGCGCGGCCAGGTCGCGCTCGTCGCGGAGCTGGCGCGCCAGATGCTCGGAGAGCTTGGCCTGCAGCTGGTTGATGCCGCCTTCGAGCAGGCTCAGCTCGTCGCGGTGGCGAACCGTGCGGTCTAGCCGCAGGGTCTGGTCCAGCGTGATGGGGGTCACCTCCTCGAGGTGGCGCGCGATGCGCCGCACGTGCACGGTCACCATGACGTGGAACAGCCACATGATCAGCCCGGCCAGCAGCACGGACTGCACCAGCTGCGTGAGCACGATGCCCACGATCTCGCCGCGCAGGCGCGACCACAGCACGCGCTCGTCGCCTTCGAGGGTGAGCTCGCCCACCGTCTCGCTGGCGCCGGCGTAAGGCTCGTAGCTGAGCTGGCGGTGCAGTGATGGCGCGAGCGACGAGACCGGCGCGCCGTCCTGGCGCCGCTCCAGCACCTCGGCAGTGCGGCCGGCACGGCGGATGCGCAGCTCCACGCGGCCCACCGGGCTCACCTGGGCCACACCGTCCACGTGGGTCAGCATCTCCTCGCGGTCCATCTCCCAGATGGCCTTGGACAGCGTGCGCTGGAACACCCGGTCGATCAGGCCCAGCTCGGCCGTCATGGCCGCGAGGTTGCGCTGCCAGGCCGACCAGGTGCGCACGGCCACGGCGGCCACGGTGAAGACGATGCAGAAGACGAGCGTGGCCAGCACCAGGCGGCGGCCCAGCGAGCGCGGGGGGGTGTCGTCGCGTGGCGTGGTGGGTGACGTGGCAGGTGAGGCGGCCACCTCAGAGCCACTTCTTCTGGAGGCCGTCATAGGTGCCGTTCTTCTTGATCGTCTCCAGCGCCTTGCGGAAACGTTCCACCACGGCATCGGGCGTCTTCAGGCTGAAGGCCATGCCCAGCCCACCGTCGGTGGCCAGATCGGGCAGGGCCAGCACGCGTTCGATCGCCGCCGCGGGGTCTTCGCCGGCCTGGCGCACCAGGTACACGGCGTTCAGCTCGTCCGAGATCCACAGGTCCACGCGGCCGAGGCGCAGCTTCTCGTAGTTGTGCTCGTACTTGTGGCTGGACTGCAGGTTCTTGCCGATCGCGAAGCCCTTGTCCACCAGGTACTGCTCGCCGGCGTCTTCGTTCACCGTGGCGGTCTGGTACTTGCGCGCGTCATCCAGGCCCTTGAGCTGGATCTTGCGGTCGGTGCGTGCGTACAGGTACCAGTCGGTCGGCGCGACCACGCCCACCCACTTGAACAGCTTCTCGCGCTGCGCCGTGCGGGTGATGGAGTAGATCAGCACGTTCTCGCCGTGCAGCGCGGTGTCGTAGGCGCGCGCCCAGGGCATGGAGCGGATCTCGCCGTCCATGCCGGCTTCCTTCATCACGGCCTGCACGACCTCGGTGCTCAGGCCGGTGATGCGGCCGTTCTGCGTCATGTTGTAGGGCGGCAGCTCCTCGGTGACGATGCGCAGCGCCGGGCCGGCGGCCCCCGCCGGCAGCGACAGGCCGGCCAGCAGCGCCAGCACGGCGCAAGCGCGCAAGGAGGAGGAGAACGGATTCATGCCTGCCTATCGACAGCACCGCATGCAACTTGAGCCCGCACGCCTCTTGCATCAGCCCCCGTGCCAGACACGTCACGAAGCCAGCGCTTGCAGATATGCTGGCCGCCACAGGAGAGCCGCCATGACCGCCCAGATCCACCACCTCACCCACCCGCTGATCCAGCACAAGCTCACGCTGATGCGCGAGAAAGACCGCAGCACCAACAGCTTCCGCCGCCTGCTGGGCGAGATCAGCATGCTGATGGCCTACGAGGTCACGCGCGACATGCCCACCCAGCTGATCGACATCGAGACGCCGCTGGAGCCCATGCAAAGCCCGGTGATCGACGGCAAGAAGACGGTGTTCGTGAGCATCATGCGGGCCGGCGCGGGCTTCCTCGACGGCATGCTCAACGTGATTCCCGGCGCACGCATCGGCCACATCGGCCTGTACCGCGACCCCAAGACGCTGGTGGCGGTGGAGTACTACTTCAAGATGCCGGCCGACATGCACGAGCGCGACGCCATCGTGCTCGACCCCATGCTCGCCACCGGCAACTCGGCCGTGGCCGCGGTCGACCGGCTGAAGGAGACCAAGCCGAGGTCGATCCGCTTCGTGTGCCTGCTGGCCGCGCCCGAGGGGCTGAAGCACTTCACCGAGGCCCACCCCGACGTGCCGGTGTACGTGGCAGCGATCGACCGCGAGCTCAACGAGCACGGCTACATCGTGCCGGGGCTGGGGGATGCGGGGGACCGGCTGTTCGGGACGAAGTAGGGCCGAGCACTCAGGCGAGGCGCTCGAAGCGCATCCGCCAGTTCACCTCCCAGGTGGCGCCGCCGTCGGTCGAGAAGGTCTGCTCCCAGCGTGGCGTGGCGGTGCGCGTGTCCAGCCAGAGGAAGCGCACGCGGATGGGCCGGCCCTTGAAGGTGTCGTCGGCGTAGAAGCTGCCGGTGCCGCCTTCGAAGCTGCCCACCATCGGCACGTCCACGTTGTGCGGCTGGCGGCCGTCGAGCCACCAGATGGCCCAGCGGCGGGTGGCGGGGTCGAAGGCGCGGAACGCGGCTGCGCGGTAGCTGCCCCCCGGCAGGTTGATCACGTTGTCGTCGACGTTGCCCAGGCCGCCGAGCAAAGGCTGCGCGGTGCAGCTGCC
>NZ_DASSRA010000220.1:0-16281 GCF_035702065.1 Rhizobacter sp. | reverse complement strand
GATGGTCAAGGTGGTGCTCTGACGCTCAGCCGAGCACCGGCCACCTGAAGTCCAGCGCACGCTCCAGCAGCCAGGCGAAGGCCAGCACCGCGATCGCTGCCGAGCCCGCGCGCAAGCCGACGCCGCGGTAGAGGCGCGTGTCGCGCACGGCCCAGACGACGGCCAGGAAGGCCGCCACGATGGCGAGCTGCCCCAGTTCCACGCCGAGGTTGAAGCGGAACAGCGGCAGGGCGAGTGCGCCCTGCGCGAGTCCCAGGTCCTTGAGCGCACCGGCGAAACCGAAGCCATGCACCAGGCCGAAGGCGAAGGTGAGCTTCCAGCGGCCTTCGCCGATCACCGGCCAGAGGTTGTTCAGGGCGGCCAGCACCACGCTGGCCGCGATGATGGATTCGACCCAACGCGATGGCGGGTTGACCACGTCGAAAGCAGCCAGCGCGAGCGTGATCGAGTGCGCCACGGTGAAGGCGGTGACCACGCGCAGCACCTCCGCCAGTACCGGCCGAAGACGCGTCGCCGCGCGCCACCCGTGGCCCGGCCGGCGCACCAGCACCGCGGGCAGCAGCAAGGCCAGCAGGAACAGGATGTGGTCGGTGCCGATCAGGATGTGGTGCACGCCTTCGCGCACGAAGCCGGTGAAGCCGCCGGCGCCGCCGAGGTCGAAGCGACGGGCGGCTGGTGCGGGCACCAGCACGGCGGTCTCGCTGTGCTCGCCGCGCTGCACGCGCACGATGCCGCGGTGCGTGGGGTCGGTCTGGGCGAAGAGGGTGTAGGTCACGTCGAGCTGCTGCACGTCGGCGGCGCACGCCCAGCGGCGCGCCAGCACGGCGTAGCGGCCATCGCTGTGTTCTTCCAGCTGGGGTGCTTCCAGCGGGCCGGCCTGGCAGGGCTGGCCATCGGCATGAAGCGCGAGACCGCGCTGCGCGAGCTGGGCGATGTCGCTCCAGCGCGTGCGCACCTCGCGCCAGTCGAGCTGGCCGTCGTCGTTGGCGTCGAGCGCGAGATCGCGCTCCAGGTCGCGCAGTGCGATGTCGAAGCGCTGGGTGACCTGGGCGCCCTCGACCTGCAGCTGCAGGTAGGCGTCGCTGGGCTTGTGGGCGAAGCCCAGCAGCGGCCACAGCAATACGGCGAGAAGCAGCACGCGTTTCATGTCAGCCCCTGCAGCCGAACGTCCTGCCAACCGGTGTCGCGCACCAGGCGCCGCACCGGCTCGGCCGCCTGCGGCTGGCCGGCGGCGTGGGCCGCGCGGGCCAGCAGCAGGGCGTCGGCGGGCTCCTTCTGCTGGGCCCAGTTGGCCTGGGCATGCCGCAGCGCGGCGGCGGGATCGCCCCGAAGGTCCAGCTCGTAGCGGGCCTGTTCGCGGGCGTGCAGGCTGTCGCCGCGCAGCGCGGCAGCCTCGAAGCGTTCGGTGAGCCGCGCGGTGGCGGCCGCGGCGCGTGGGTCGCGCGGGCCGAGGTGTTGCCGGTAGGCGATGGCCAGGCGCAGCAGCAGGGCGTCGGCTTCTTCGCGGCCGGCGAGCAGGGTGATCACCTCGGCGGGCCGTGCGTGGGCGAGCAGCCAGTCGGCGTAGGCAGCCAGCGCGTAGACCTCGGGTTGGGGCGCTTGAAGGGCCTCGCGGTAGAGCGCCTGGGCCGCGCCGTCACCACGGCGCTCGGCGAGTTCGGCCCGCACGAGGGTGAGCCAGGGGCTGGCGGTGCCGGCTTGGGTGGCCAGCTGGCGCAGCGCGCGTTCGGCCTCGTCGGCGCGGCCTTGCAGGCTGGCCAGTTCGGCCAGGCAGGCCTGGGCCGGCCACTGAACGGCGCTGCCCAGGGCGGCGTAGTGCGAGCCGGCCAAGCGGGTGCAGCCGGCGCCGGCTTCGGCCCAGCGGCCCGTCACCTGCAGCACCGAGGCGCGGGTGAGTTCGGCCTGGGCCTGCAGGGCGAGCGGGGCGGGGCTGCCGGGCTGCAGCAGGGCGTCGAGGTCGGCCAGCGCCGCGCCGAAGTCGTGCTGGCTCTGCCTGATCGTTGCGCGCAACAGGCGCACCGCGGGAGGTGGATCGGGCTGGAGCCACCACGGTGCCAGCACGGCCTGCGCCTGGCCCAGCTCGCGCGGGTCGCCCAGCTGGCGGGCGCGCTCGATGGCCGCGCGGGCCAGTTGCAGGGCCAGCGGCAGCTGCGCCGGGGCCTGTTGCAGCCGGGCGCGGGCCAGGCGCTGCTGGCGGCGCGCGTCGGGCGAGCCGAGTAGAAGCGGCAGGCGTTCGACGACCTCGTCATCGCTCGCCGGGGTGAAGGGTGCGGCATGGGCGTGGCAGGCCAGCGCCGCGAGCAGCGGGAGAAGAAGTCGACGCATGGGGCCTCCGGAAGATGGGCGCGGCATGCCCGGAAGCACGCCGCGCGGGTGGCGCATCAGTAGAGCGATGCGGCGTCCGTGGTGTCGCTGGTGGGGGCCGTGACCAGGCCGCCCATGCCCAGCGGCTCGCTGGTCTCGCTGGGTGGCTGCGACTTGGCCCAGGCCGTGAAGGCCTCGGGCGAAGCGCTGGCCTCGGCAGGGACCACGTCGGGAGCGACGGGTGGCGGCACGGCGTCGCCACCACCACCTCCTCCGCAGGCCGTGAGCAGGGCACTCGTCAGCAGGGCGGAGGCAAGCAGCTTGAGGGAGGTGTTGTGCATGGCGTTCTCCTCAGTGGGTGCCGCCGACCGGCGTGAAGAGATACGGGAAGCCGGCGAGCAGTGGTGCCTTGGACTGATCGACCGCGTCGTGCAGCTGGAAGGCGGTGGCTCCCAGCGGCACGGCCGAGGGCTTGCACGCGGCGCCGAAGCCGAGCGCGTTGTTGTCGCCGTTGGCCACGCACAGGCCACCCATCATGGCCACGAGCGAGATGTCGACCACGTCGTCGTTCGGCCGGCGGCCGTTGGGGAAGCCCGCGCCGTCGTTGCCGCTGGCGAGGATGTTGCCGACGATGCCCAGCGTGTTCTGGTTGGCCAGCGGCACTGGGGCAGCGCTGGTGTTCAGGCGCAGCATCTCGGAGCCGACCACGTTGCGCGGCTGGTTCACGCCGCTGATCCCGGTGAGGAAGGCGGTCGTGAGGTCGGTGCGCGGGTAGTTGGTGGGCGCGATGTTGGGCAGGCCGAGCGCAATCTCCAGCAGCTTGGGCAGGCTCGGGTTGGTGACGTAGGTGGCGAACTGGCCGTCGTCCTTGGGGCGCGCGCCGTTGAAACGGTCCTTGTCCTTGAGGCCGATCACCACCTCGTTGACCAGGGGCATGCCCAGGCGCGAGACCTGCGTCCAGGCGCCGCCGGTGAACTCGGTGGTCTGGTGTCCGGCGCGCGGCGTGGGGTCGAGCACGCGGGCCTGGCGCAGGCTGGCGGTGGTCCAGCCGCCGATCACCGGCTCGTTGCCGGCGGTGAGGCAGGCGGTGGGCACTTCGAGCGCCAGGCTGGTCACGTTCTTGTCGTCGATGGTGTTGGCCACCGCACCGGCATTGGCGCGGTTGGTGATCACCGCGGCCGGCGCGTTGACCAGGTCGAAGATGGTGCCCAGGTTGACGGCGAACGGGTCCTTGCGCTGGCCGACGAACACCTTGCCTGGCGTGCTGCAGCCGGGGATGTTGATGGGGTAGACGTGCTTGGCGGCGTAGCCCGCGTAGTCGGGGATGGTCTTCACGCCGATGTTGTCGACCGGCTTGTCGAAGCTGGCCGCGCCGGTGCTGGCGTGGGTGACGCTCGCGCTGCGGCCGAAGCGGCGGTCACCGCGCACCATGGTCACGGTGAAGCTTTCCGACACGTTGAGGTTGGCGTCCTTCACGTTGCCCACTTGGCCGAACTGGATCAGCGGGATGGCCACGTTCTGGTTGTCAACCGGCAGCGTCTTGCCGGTGCCGTCGCGCAGCGTGTTCTTGAAGCGGAACTGGAAGGTGATGTCTTCGCGCGCATCGCCATCGTTGTCGATGTGGATCTCGTACAGCGCGTTGGGGTCCATCGCGAAGTAGTTGGGGCCGCCGTAGGCGTCTTGCAGCGGCTGGTAGTTGGCGATCAGCGTGGTGAAGGCGGCGCGGCCGGTCTCGTAGCTGCGGAACATGTAGAAGTCGGTCGCGTCCACCTTGGGAGCGGTGGCGATGAAGGGCGCCTCGCGGTGGCTGGAGGCACCCGCCGGGGCGCAGACGGCCAGCAGCGTGGCCGCCAGCAAGGGCGTGGCGTTGAAGAGGGAAGAGGGTCGCATGAAGGTCTCCTGGCGTGAGGCACCGGCAAGATCACCGGATGGCACTGCTACGCAGGTTGCGGCGTGATGGATGCACGAATTCACGGTCCCAGCGCCGGCTTTGTGCTCGCGCCGACAATCGGGGTCATGTCAGAAACTTCTCCGGCCGCCGACTCACTCCGGGGTGTTGCACCCGCTGTCCGCATGCTGGGCCGCGTGCCCTACGTGGAGACCATGGAGCGCATGCGCGCCTTCACCGAGGCCCGTGCTGCCGACACACCCGACGAGATCTGGCTGTGCGAGCACGACCCGGTCTACACCCAGGGCGTGGCGGGCAAGCCCGAGCACGTGCTGGCGGCCCACGGCATCCCCGTGGTGCCGACCAACCGCGGCGGCCAGGTCACCTACCACGGCCCCGGCCAGGTGGTGGCCTACCCGCTGATCGACCTGCGGCGCCTGGGCATCTTCGTCAAGGAATACGTCTACCGCCTGGAGCACTGCGTCATCAAGACGCTGGAGCAGCACGGCGTGACCGGGCACCGCGTGGCGGGCGCACCGGGCATCTATGTCAACCTGCGCGACCCGTTCGGCCATTCGGCGCTGACCGGGCCAAGCACCGACCCCTTCGCCGGGTTGGGCAAGATCGCCGCACTGGGCATCAAAGTGAGCCGGCACTGCACCTACCACGGCGTGGCGCTCAATGTGCGCATGGACCTGAGCCCCTTCGGCGGGATCAACCCTTGCGGTTACGCAGGGCTGCAAACGGTCGATCTGGCTACACTGGGCGTCACTGCGGAGTGGGCCGACGTCGCCCAGCAGCTGGGCAAGCGCCTGGCCTCCCACCTCGCCTAAGAAAGCCATTCCCCATGTCGACCGACAACGTCGTCCATCACGCACAAGACCCGGCCTCCTACGACGCCACGGCCAAGCAGAAGTCGCAGGCCAAGACGGCGCGCATCCCGATCAAGATCGTGCCCGCCGAGCAGCTGAAGAAGCCCGACTGGATCCGCGTCAAGGCCGGCTCGCACAACACGCGCTTCTACGAGATCAAGCAGATCCTGCGCGAGCACAAGCTGCACACGGTGTGTGAAGAGGCTTCGTGCCCCAACATCGGCGAGTGCTTCGGCGGCGGCACCGCCACTTTCATGATCATGGGCGACAAGTGCACGCGCCGCTGCCCCTTCTGCGACGTGGGCCACGGCCGCCCCGACCCGCTGGACGTGGACGAGCCGCTCAACCTGGCCAAGACCATCGCCGCGCTCAAGCTCAACTACGTGGTGATCACGAGCGTCGACCGCGACGACCTGCGCGACGGCGGCGCCGGCCACTTCGTCGAGTGCATCCGCAAGGTGCGCGAGCTGTCGCCGAAGACGCGCATCGAGATCCTCACGCCGGACTTCCGCGGCCGCATGGACCGTGCGCTGGAGATCCTCAAGGCCGCGCCGCCCGACGTGATGAACCACAACCTGGAGACCGCGCCGCGCCTCTACAAGGAAGCGCGCCCGGGCTCCGACTACGCCTACTCGCTGAACCTGCTCAAGCGCTTCAAGGAGTTCGCGCCGCACGTGCCGACCAAGAGCGGCATCATGGTCGGCCTGGGCGAGACCGATGAAGAGATCCTGCAGGTGATGCGCGACATGCGCGAGCACGGCATCGACATGCTCACCATCGGCCAGTACCTCGCCCCCAGCGGCCACCACCTGCCGGTGCGCCGCTACGTGCACCCCGACACCTTCAAGATGTTCGAGGCCGAGGCCCACAAGATGGGCTTCACCCATGCCGCCGTGGGTGCCCTGGTGCGCAGCAGCTACCACGCCGACAAGCAAGCGGCCCATGCAGGCGTCGGCAGCGCTGCCTGACAGTGAACGACGCTCCGGCCGCTGGGCCGGAGTGATGTTGCGCCTGGCGGCGTTGCTGCTGGCCGCGGGCCTGAGTGCCTGCACCACCCTGCCGCCCTTGACCGACCGCACGGCGAGCACCGCGCTCACCGACACCGCCGCCACCAAGCTCGGCCGGGCGGTGGCCTCCGGGGCGGCGGCCCACCCAGGCAAATCGGGCATCTACCCCCTGCGCGATGCGCGCGATGCCTTCGCCGCGCGCGTGGTGCTGGCCCGCGCGGCCGAGCGCAGCCTCGACGTGCAGTACTACATCTGGCACAACGACCTGTCGGGCACCATGCTCTTCGCTGAGCTGCGCGAGGCCGCCAACCGAGGCGTGCGGGTGCGCCTGCTGCTCGACGACAACAACACCTCGGGCCTCGACCCCGCGCTAGCGGCGCTCGACGCCCACCCCAACATCGAGGTGCGGCTGTTCAATCCCTTCATGACCCGCGCGCCGCGCATGCTGGGCTACCTGACCGACTTCTCGCGCCTGAACCGGCGCATGCACAACAAGTCGTTCACGGCCGACAACCAGGCCACGATCGTGGGCGGGCGCAACATCGGCGACGAGTACTTCGGTGCCACCGACGGCGTGGGTTTCGTCGACCTCGACGTCATCGCTGCCGGTCCGGTCGTGCCCGAGGTGTCGCGCCAGTTCGACCTCTACTGGGCCAGCGACTCGTCCTATCCGCTCGACCGCGTGGTGCAGCGGGCCGACGCCGACACGATCAGCGCCTTCGACGCGGCTGTGGCCGCACTTGCTGCCAACCCGGCGGCCGAGCGCTACGCCGAGGCCGTGCGCCAGAGCCCCTTCGCGCGCATGCTGGAGCAGGATCAGGTGGTGCTGCAATGGGCCACCACCCACCTGGTGAGCGACGACCCGGGCAAAGGGCTGGACAAGGCGTCGGCGCAGACATTGCTGACGAGCCAGCTGCGGGTGATCCTGGGCGAACCCACGAAAGAGGTGGCGCTGGTGTCGCCGTATTTCGTGCCCGGCCAGCTGGGGGTGGACGCCTTCACCAGGTTCGCGCAGCGCGGGGTGAAGGTGCGCATCCTCACCAACTCGCTGGAAGCCAACGACGTGACGCCCGTGCACTCCGGCTACGCCAAGTGGCGCAAGCCGCTGCTGGAGGCGGGCGTGCAGCTGTTTGAACTGCGGCGCGTGTCCGGGGCGGTGGAGAAGGGCAGCGGCGGCGCACTTGGCGGGAGCTCGGGGGCCAGCCTGCACGCCAAGACCTTTGCGGTGGACGGGGCGCGTGCCTTCGTCGGCTCGTTCAATTTCGACCCCCGCTCCAAGCTGCTCAACACCGAACTCGGCATGGTGATCGACAGCCCCGAGCTGGCGCGCGACCTTGACGTGGCCTTCGACGAGCGCATTCCGGCGGTGGCCTACGAGGTCAAGCTGTCCGCCGATGGCGAAGAACTCATCTGGGTAGAGCGCGGCGCAGGCGAGGTCAAGCAGTACACGACCGAGCCCAACACCGGCGTGCTCAAGCGCGCCTGGGTCAATGTGCTGTCGCTCTTTCCGATCGACTGGCTGCTCTGACGCCGCAGTTCAAACTTCTGCGAGCAGTTCTTCCACCAGCTGGTGCAAGGCCGCGAAGTCGGGCTCGCCGACGTAGCGCTTGACGATCTCGCCACGCTTGTTGATCAGCACCGAGGTGGGCGTGAGCGCCACGTCGCCGAAGCTGCGAGCCACCGCGCCGGTGTTGTCGATCACCACGGTGAAGGGCAGGCGGCGCGATTCGGTGAAGCTGACCACCGAGACCGGCGGGTCGTAGCTCATCGCGACAGCGAGTGTCTCGTAGCCGCGGCTGCTGAACTTCCGGTGGGTGGCGACCATCTGCGGCATCTCTTTCACACAGATGGCGCAGGTCGTGGCCCAGAAGTTCACCAGCACGACCTTGCCCCGGAGTTGGGCCAGGCGGGCGGTGCTGCCGTCGAGGCGCGTGAACGACACGTCCGGTGCGGCCTGCTGCGTATTCCCCGGTCGGTAGAAGGCTGCTGCGGCGCCAATTGCCAACACGACAATGGCAGCGGCAAGATGGCGGGTCAACTTCATGGGGAATGCGTGATGCAACGCAGAAAGTTTACGTCGGTGGTCTTGTCGGTCGCTGGCCTGGGGGCTTGGGGCCGGGTGTTCGCTGCCGGGCTCACCGAGACCGATGCCGCCACCGGCATCCGCGCGGCGCTGGAAAAGGGCGCCGTGGCGGCCGTCGGCCTGCTGGGCAAGCCGGATGGCTTTCTCGGCAACCCGAAGGTGCGCATTCCCTTGCCGGGCGCACTGAACGATGCGGCCAAGCTGCTTCGGGCCACCGGGCAGCAAAAGCGCATCGATGATCTGGAGCTGGCGATGAACCGCGCCGCCGAGGCCGCCGTGCCGGAGGCCCAGGCCTTGCTGGTGAACGCCGTCAAGAGCATGAGCGTGGAAGACGCCAAGCAGGTGATCACCGGCGGCGACAACTCGGTCACCACCTTCTTCGCCAACAAGACGCGCGAGCCGCTGGCCGCGAAGTTCCTGCCCATCGTGACCAGGGAAACCGAGAAGGTGGCGCTGGTCGACAAGTACAACGCCGTGGCTGGCAAGGCGGCGGGTTTCGGCTTTATCAAGAAGCAGGACGCGAACGTCCAGTCCTATGTCACCGAGAAGGCGCTCGACGGCCTGTACCTGATGATCGGTGAGGAAGAGAAGAAGATCCGCGCCAACCCGGCAGCCGCCGGCAGCGCGATCCTTCAAAAGGTGTTCGGAAGCCTGAAGTAGCCGCTCGGGCTCAGACGGTCTTCGCCAGCTCGAACATCAGCGCCGAGGGCAGCGAGGTGAGGATGGCGTCGCGCCCGACGCGCGCCATGCTCAGCCCGCCGAAACCAGAGATCTCGAAGGTGTTGCCTTCTTCGATGATCTCGATGAAGACCACCTCGGCGCCGTCCGCGTCGACCTCGGTGCGCAGCTGGTTGAAGCGGTCTCCGCGCAGCACCGACTCGATCACGATGGCATGCGGCAGGCCGCCACGGCAGAACTCGCGTGCTTCGTCCACCGAATTGACGAAGTCGACGATGAGGCCCATGTTGCGGATGGCGTCGCGCACCTGCACGCGCACGTCGCGCCGCGAGGCCACCACCAGCACCTGGCTGCCGGCCAGCGGCTTGGAATGCAGCGAGGGCGAGAAGCCCTGGTCGAGCTCGATCGCGCTCATGCCTTCTTGCTGATCGCTGACGGTGCGCGGGAACTCCAGCGTCAACTGCATGCTGCCGCCTTCGGTCTTGCGTTCGATGGGCAGGCCCATGGTCCAGGCGGTCTGTTGCACGAGGCGCCAGGTCATCGAGTCGAGCCCGGCTTGCAGAGCGGCCTCGCTGTCGACATCGACCTGCTGGTCGGCGGGGCGGTAGGCGAAGCGCACCCCCAGGCGGGCATGGGCGGGCCAGGTCTTGATGTCGACGCGGAAGTCGATGCCCGACTGGGCATGTTCCATGGCCCAGCTGAGCACGGTGTTGATCAGGCTGAACAAGAGCGAGGCGTCGACGATCACCTCGGCCGGCCGCAGCACCTGCTTGATGTGGATGTTGCGGGCCTGGGTCTCGCGGGCGCGCTGGGTGAGCACGTCTTTCAAAGTTTCGGTGAGAGGCAGGCGCTCGGGCGTCTGGCGCAGCTGGCCGGAGGCCAGGCGGGCGATCTGCTGGCCCGCCATGCTGATCTGGCGGGCGCGCTGGATCTCTTCACCCAGGGCGCGCAGGCTCCCGCGGTCGATGCGGCCGGTGGTGGCCAGCGTCTGGACGCGGTCCAGGGCGGCCGTCAGCGGGCCGGCGATCTCGGCGCTCAACTCGCCCACGACACCACGCCAGTGATCGTGCTCAGCCGGGGCAGCCTCTGCCACGGCGGGAGCCGCCGATGCAGGCGCGCGGTTCAGGTCGGTCATGTCCATGGGAGCCTTCAAATGCGTCACGAGCGTGCCAAATGTTGCACGACGTAAGTGTCACTTGAGATGGGCTCGCCGTGTCCCGGGAAGCGGCCCGTTCCCCCGGGGTTGGGGGGCGCGTTTGCACCCGCTTTCACGGGGTGGAACGGTTCTCAGAGGGTGCCGCTGCGGTGCAAGGCGGCAATTTCCTCGGCCGACCAGCCGAATTCCCGCAGCACCTCGTCGGTGTGCTCGCCCAGCAGCGGCGGCGGGCGGCGGTACTGCACCGGCGTGGCCGACAGCTTCATGGGGCTGGCCACCAGGCGCAGGTGGTCGGTCAGCGGGTGGGCCATGGGCACCGTCATGCCGCGCGACTGCACGTGCGGGTCGGCAAAGACCTCGTCCAGGTTGTTGATGGCGCCGCAGGGCACCTTGGCCGCTTCGAGAGCGGCCAGCCAGTCCTGCTTCTTGCGGGTCTTGAGGATCTCGGCCAGCAACGGCACCAGGGTCGCCCGGTGGCGCACGCGGTCGGCGTTCTTGATGAAGCGGGCGTCCTGCGCCAGGTCGGGCCGGCCGGCCACCTCGCAGAACTTGGCGTACTGGCTGTCGTTGCCCACGGCCAGGATGAGGTGGCCGTCGGCGGTCTCGAACACCTGGTAGGGCACGATGTTCTGGTGCGCGTTGCCGATGCGCTGGGGCGCGACGCCCGTGGTGAGGTAGTTCGCGCCCAGGTTGGCGAGCATCGCGACCTGGGTGTCGAGCAGGGCCATGTCGATGGCCTGGCCTTCGCCGGTGGCGTCGCGGTGGCGCAGCGCGGCCAGGATGGCCACCGTGGCGTACATGCCGGTGAAGAGGTCGGCCACCGCCACGCCCACCTTCTGCGGGCCGCCGCCTGGCAGGTCGTCGCGTTCGCCGGTCACGCTCATCAGGCCGCCCATGCCTTGGACGGCGTAGTCGTAGCCGGCGCGCTCGCGGTAGGGGCCGGTCTGGCCGAAGCCGGTCACCGAGCAGTAGACGAGGCGTGGGTGGGCGGTGCGCAAGGTGGCGGCGTCCAGGCCGTACCGGGCCATGTCGCCGACCTTGAAGTTCTCGATGAACACATCGCACTCGCCTGCCAGGCGGCGGATCAGCGCCTGGCCCTCGGGCTGGGCGATGTCGACGGTGACCGAGCGCTTGTTGCGGTTGGTGCCCAGGTAGTAGGCGGCCTCGGCGGTGTCGGCCCCGTCGCGGTCCTTGAGGAAGGGCGGGCCCCAGCCGCGGGTGTCGTCACCGCCGCTGCCGTTCTTCATCGGGCGCTCGATCTTGATGACGTCGGCGCCTAGGTCGGCCAGTGTCTGCGTGCACCACGGTCCGGCCAGCACGCGCGAGAGGTCGAGGACGCGGACGCCCGCCAAGGGCTGGGGTGGAGTGGGGGTCAGGCTCATGCGGGGATTGTCGGACAGCGATACCGATAATGCCCCGATGCTGAGTTGTCTTGCCCGTGGCGGCCGTGTGGCCGCGCTGTCTGCTCTCGCCCTGGTGGGTGCCTGTTCCCCCACGCTCGATTGGCGCGAGGTGCGCCCCGAGGCCACCGAAGCCGTTGCGCTCTTCCCTTGCAAGCCCAGTACCGATGTCCGAACGGTCTCGCTGGATGGCGATCGCGTTCGCATGCATCTGGTGGCCTGCCGCGCCGGCGATGCAACCTGGGCATTGGCTTATGCCGAAGTGGCAGACCCCGCGCGGGTTGCGCCCGCGCTGACCGCGCTGCGGGCCGCGGCACAAGCCAATCTGGGCGGCACGGCCCAACGTCTGGGGCCGATGCAGGTGCCGGGGATGACGCCCAACCCGCTCGCCGAACGCCTGCGCCTGCAGGGCAAGTTGCCCGGCGGTGAGCCGGTCACGCAGGAGCTGGGGCTCTTCAGCCGCGGCACCTGGGTCTTTCAGGCGACGGTCATGGGGGCGAAGCTGGGCAATGAGCCGGTGGCCAACTTCTTCGAGAGCATCAAGTGGCCCTCATGAGGCCGGATGTCGGCGTTCTGAGGGGTCGGTGCGTTGAATGCTTGTGCTGTGATGAACGATGTGTGGTTTTTGTGGCGAGACGAGCACCGGCCCGGCGCTCGGGCCACAGTTCTTCCGCGTTGAAGCTCTCATAATTCCCGCATGCCTGGACTGCTGATCATTGCCCACGCCCCGTTGGCGTCTTCGTTGAAGGCCGTGGCTCAGCACACATTCCCCGATTGCGGGCGCCGCCTCGAAGCGCTCGACGTGCTGCCTGAAGACTCCGTCGAAGCCATCGAAAGCCGCGCACGAGAGTTGCTCGCACAAGTGAGCAGCCCCGATGCGCTGATCTTTACCGACGTCTTTGGTGCCACCCCATGCAACGTGGCGCAGCGCTTGGCCGACGGCGTGCACGTGAAGGTGATCGCCGGGGTCAACGTGCCCATGCTCTGGCGTTCGCTGTGCTACGCCGACGAAGCGCTCGATGCGGTGGTGGCGCGCGCTGTGGCGGGCGCGACGCAGGGCGTCATGCAGGTGGCCACGTCCCGGCCGCAGAACCAAGCCTACAAACCCGGTGCCAATGATCAAAACAAGCATCAGCATCAGCAATAAGCTGGGCCTGCACGCCCGCGCGTCGGCCAAACTCACCAAACTGGCCGGCGGCTTTCAGAGTGATGTGTTCATGAGCCGCAATGCGCGGCGTGTCAACGCCAAAAGCATCATGGGGGTGATGATGCTGGCGGCGGGCATGGGCAGCGAGATCGAGATCGAGACCAGCGGCCCCGACGAGCAGGCGGCGATGGACGCCCTGCTCGCCCTCATCAACGACAAGTTCGGCGAAGGCGAATAGCCACTCGCCGCGTCGCTCAGGCGCCCAGGAAGTGCTTGCGATAGCGGGCCGGCAGGTCGGCGATGCGCATCAGCATGGGCAGGTCGGCGGTGTTGAAGTCGGGATCCCAGGCCGGTGCGCCCAGCACCTTGGCGCCGCAGCGCAGGTAGCCCTTGATCAAGGCCGGGGCCTCGACGTCCAGATTGGTCTGCAGGTCGTCCACTGGCAACGGCAGGCGCGGCGTCACCTGCAGCTCGATCGGTGCCAGGTGCGTGAGACGCAGCTGCTCCCATAGGCTCGCGGCGTAGTGGCCGCCATCGCGCATGCTCACGCTGGCGCATCCCACCATGGTGTCGAGCCGGTTGCGCACCATGAACTCGGCGAGCGCGCCCCACAGCGCCATGATCACACCGCCCGAGCGCCAGGCCGGGTGCACGCAGGAGCGGCCCAGCTCCACCATGCGCGAGCGCAGCGGGCGCAGGCGGGTGAGGTCGAATTCGGTGTCGCTGTACAGGCCGCCCACGCGCTTGGCGGAGTCGGGCGTCAGCACGCGGTAGGTGCCGATCACCGGGCCGGGCTCGTCGCCGGTGCCGGTGGCACGCACCAGCAGGTGCTCGCAAAAGGGGTCGAACATGTCGATGTCGTGCCCGGCGGGTGCGCCGTGCGGGACGCTCAGGCGCGCGCCCATCTCCTCCGCGAAGACCAAGTGCCTCAGCTGCTGCGCCTGGCGAACGTCTCTCTCATCGCGAGCCCAAACCACTTCAAACCCAGCAGCGTCTTGGCGGACAGGTTTGGCAGCCGTGCCGCGGGGGTGAAGTGACCTCCGGGACGTGTCGGCACGCAGCGTGGAAATGGGCATCGTCGGCAGGGGCAGATCCCGCATGGCGTTCTCCTTGAAAGCTCGACGAGATGTTCAAGGGTTGGCGTGACGCGGCCATGAAGGCGGGATGACGCGGCAGTGACAGCGGGCGCGGGTCGTTCCCAGGTGTGGGGCGGGTGCGCGCTGCTAGGATGGTTTGCATGAGCTTTCAGGTCTTCGGATTGCCGGTGTCACGCGGGGTGGCCATCGGGCGGGCGGTGCTGGTGGCGTCCAGCCGCGTCGACGTGGCCCACTACTTCATCGAAGACAGCCAGGTGGCCGACGAAGTCGAGCGTCTGCGCGTGGCCCGCGACGCAGTGGCGGCGGAACTCGCCACCTTGCAGCGTGACCTGCCCGACGATGCGCCAGGAGAGCTATCGGCCCTGCTCGACGTGCATCTCATGCTGCTGCACGACGAAACCCTGACAGGCGCGACCAAGCAGTGGATCCAGGAGCGTCACTACAACGCCGAGTGGGCCCTGTCGGCCCAGCTCGAGGTGCTGGCCCGCCAATTCGACGAGATGGAAGACGACTACCTGCGCGAGCGCAAGGCCGATCTGGAGCAGGTGGTCGAGCGGCTGTTGCGCGCGATGGGCCGTGGGCCGTCGTCCACCTACGCACCCGCGCCAGGTGTCAGCCCGCGCGACTTCGCGGGTGAAGACCCGCTCGTGCTGGTCGCCAACGACATCGCCCCGGCCGACATGCTGCAGTTCAAGCGCAGCATCTTCACGGGCTTCATCACTGACGTAGGCGGCCGTACATCGCATACTGCCATCGTGGCACGCAGCTTGGACATCCCCGCCGTGGTGGGCGCGCGCGAGGCGAGCCACATCATTCGCCAGGACGACTGGGTGGTGATCGACGGCGACAACGGTGTGGTCGTGGTCGATCCCTCGCCGCTGCTCCTGGAGGAGTACCGCTTTCGCCAGCGGCAAAGCGGCCTCGAACGTGATCGCCTCTCGCGCTTGCGGCACACACCCGCCGTCACGCTCGACGGAGAGCGCGTGGAGCTGCAGGCCAACATCGAGCTGCCCGTCGATGCGCCCGCGGCACTGGAAGCGGGTGCGGTGGGGGTTGGCCTGTTTCGCAGCGAGTTCCTATTTATGAACCGAGGCGGCGAGCTGCCGGGAGAGGATGAGCAGTTCGAAGCCTACCGCGCCGCCGTGGAAGGCATGAAGGGCCTGCCAGTCACGATCAGAACCGTCGACATCGGGGCAGACAAGCCCCTCGATCGCCTCACTGCCACTGAACTCCGCCACGAGCATGCGCTGAACCCTGCGCTGGGTTTGCGTGCCATTCGCTGGAGCCTGTCAGAGCCGGGCATGTTCCGGCAGCAGCTGCGCGCCATCTTGCGGGCCAGTGCACTCGGCAAGGTGCGAATCCTCATTCCCATGGTGGCGCATGTCAGCGAAGTGCGCCTCGCGATCGAGGCCATCGCGCGCGCAAAGCAGCAGCTTCAGGATGCGGGTCGTGCCTATGGCGTGGTCGAGGTCGGCGCAATGATCGAGGTGCCCGCGGCCGCCATCGCGCTCCCGTCCCTGCTGCGCTACTTCGATTTTGTTTCCATTGGAACGAACGACCTCATCCAGTACACCCTGGCTATTGACCGGGCAGATGAAGCGGTGGCGCATCTCTATGATCCCTGGCATCCCGCGGTGCTGCAGCTCATTGCGCAAACCATTGCGTATGCACGCAAGGTCGGCAAAGGCGTCAGCGTATGCGGCGAAATGGCCGGCGACCCAGCCTTCACCGAACTGCTGCTCGCCATGGGGTTGCGCAACTTCTCCATGCATCCATCGCAGATCGCCGCAGTGAAACAGAAGATCCTGCGTGCGGACACGCGCCGCCTGGCGCTGCAGCTCGGAGCCATCCTCGAGAGCGAAGATGCCCAGGCCGCCTGCGTTGAACTCTTCGGCCGCCCACATCACACTGAGGGTTTAGGCAGTCTCAGCTAACTTTTTTCGGGGGCACTTGCGCGCTTCAGAAAAAGGATGCTACAGTCGTGGTCTTCGCTGATTGCAGCAGGCGGCGCAAATGCCACCAAACAGCAAGCGGCAAAGAAAAAATGAGCAGGCAGTTGACGAGTTAAGAAAAAACAAGTCATAATCGCAGGCTCTGCTGATCGAAATGCAAATCGCGAAACGCGACAAGCAAAACGAAAAGCAAATAGCCAAGCGGTTGACAAGGTTTTTAAAACAAGTCAAAATAGCAGGCTCTGCTGAAGAAAGAAATTCAGCAACGCAAACGAAAGTTTGCAAGCTCTTTAAAAACTAACAGCCGATAAGTGTGGGCGTTTGAAGGCGAGTGCCAAGAGTCGAAAGACTCAAGGTCTCATGGACCTAAAACGCTCATAGAAGTGAAGTTCACTTCAATTCTTTGAGTAATTTATCAAGATCGAACTGAAGAGTTTGATCCTGGCTCAGATTGAACGCTGGCGGCATGCCTTACACATGCAAGTCGAACGGCAGCACGGGAGCAATCCTGGTGGCGAGTGGCGAACGGGTGAGTAATACATCGGAACGTGCCCAATAATGGGGGATAGCCCGGCGAAAGCCGGATTAATACCGCATACGACCTACGGGTGAAAGCAGGGGATCGCAAGACCTTGCGTTATTGGAGCGGCCGATGGCAGATTAGCTTGTTGGTGGGGTAAAAGCCTACCAAGGCGAC
>NZ_DASSRA010000219.1:0-7561 GCF_035702065.1 Rhizobacter sp. | reverse complement strand
CTTTCTGTAAGGCATTGTAGTGCCCGCCGGCAAACGGCATGCCCCCTGTTCGAGTCAGTAAGTCCCCGGCAGCAGCACCGAGCGGTCGACGTCGCCGATGCGCGTGCGCCCGCAGAACGCCATCGTCAGGTCCAGCTCGTTGCGGATGATCTCCAGGCAGCGCGTCACGCCGGCCTCGCCCATCGCGCCCAGCCCGTACAGGAAGGCGCGGCCGATCAGCGTGCCGCGCGCGCCCAGCGCCCAGGCCTTGAGCACGTCCTGCCCGGAGCGGATGCCGCCGTCCATCCAGACCTCGATGCGCGAGCCCACCTCATCGGCAATGGCCGGCAGCGCGGCGATGGACGAAGGCGCGCCATCGAGCTGCCGCCCGCCGTGGTTGGAGACGACCAGGGCATCGGCGCCGCTGTCGGCGGCCAGGCGTGCGTCTTCCAGGTCCATGATGCCCTTGAGGATGAGCTTGCCGCCCCAGCGTTTCTTGATCCACTCGACGTCGTTCCAGTCGAGCTTGGGGTCGAACTGCTCTTTCGTCCAGGCGCCGAGCGAGCTCATGTCGCTCACGCCCTTGGCGTGGCCGATCAGGTTGCCGAAGCCGTGGCGGCGTGTCTTGGCCATGCCGAGGCACCAGCGCGGCTTGGTCATCAGGTTGAGGATGTTGCCGAGCGTGGGCTTGGGCGGCGCCGTGAGGCCGTTCTTGATGTCCTTGTGACGCTGGCCCAGCACCTGCAGGTCGAGCGTGAGCACCAGCGCAGAGACGCCGGCGGCCTTGGCGCGGTCCATCAGGCGCTCCATGAAGTCGCGGTCGCGCATCCAGTAGAGCTGGAACCAGAACGGCCCCTTGGTGTGGGCGCGGATGTCCTCGATCGAGCAGATGCTCATGGTCGAAAGCGTGAAGGGGATGCCGAACTTCTCGGCCGCGCGGGCGGCCAGGATCTCGCCATCGGCGTGCTGCATGCCGGTGAGGCCGGTGGGCGCAATGGCCACCGGCATGGCCGTCGCGGTGCCGGCCATGGTGGTGCGCAGCGTGCGGTTGTCCATGTTCACCGCCACGCGCTGGCGCAGCAGGATCTTCTGAAAGTCGCTCTCGTTGGCGCGGTAGGTGCCTTCGGTCCACGAGCCGGAGTCGGCGTAGTCGTAGAACATGCGTGGCACGCGCTTCTCGGCGAGGACGCGCAGATCCTCGATGCAGGTGATGCGATTGGGTGCGGTCATCCTCGGCGTCGCTTCGGTACGAAGTTGAGTTGTGTGCTGGTGCTGAGTGGCGTGGCGCTCACCTGCACCGGCACGGTGGCCTGGTCTTGCAACTGGTCCGGGTGCCACAAGGAGATCTGGGCCGCGCCATCGGGCACGCTTTCGATCAAGGCCACGCCGTTGGCGTCGGTCTTGGCGAACCAGGGCGTGTCGGCCACGTAGACCTGCCCGCGCATCGAGCCGTGGATGTGGCAGCCCAGGCCGATGGCGCCGGCTGCGTCGACCTTCACGTCGGCGCTCGACACGCCCGAGCCCTTCTTGGGCGGCATGTTGTTGGCGTAGGGGTCGTTGCTGCTGGGCGCCGCGGCCGGGTTGGCGTCGAGCCGCAGCTCGAAGGTCTTGGCCGGTGCACTGCTGCCCAGCTGGCCGCTGGGCGTGGAGCGCACGTGGTGGTCGTAGCCGTCCTTGTTGGTGAAGCGCAGCGTGCTGCCCACCGGCACCACGGTCAGGAAGGGCACGAAGCGCGAGCCTTCCTGCACGATCACCACCGGCTTGGGTGCGGGGATGGCGGCGGCCTTGACGGCGGGCTGCACCAGCACCACCACGTCGGGGGCGGGCTTGCCGTCCTTGTCGGTGACGGTGAGCTGAACGTTGCCGGCGTGGGCCAGGCCAGCGCTGAACGCCAGTGCCAGCAGGGCCAGGGTGTGCGTGTGCATCGGCGGATGATAGGTGTGGTGCATGGGGTGGCCTGCTGTGGGTTTCACGGAGTGTTGATGATGTCGCGGTGCATCGGCGCGAGCCGCGCGAGCAGCCTGTTCTGCGTGCCGAAGGCGATGCCCTGCGCGTCCATGCTCTGCTGCAACACCTCGACCAGCGCGTTGAAGTTGTTCTTGTTGATGTCCATGCCGGCGTGGGCCTTCTTCATGTCGGGGCCGTTGCGCTTGCAGGGGCCGCCCGAGACCTCGCAGAACTGCGTCACCAGTTCTTGCTTGACGTGTTTGTGGTCCACATCCTTGAAGAAGGGGTTCATGCGCGGGTCGGCCAGCAGGCGGGTCATGAAGTCGTCCATCAGGCGGGTGAGGCCGGGCTGGGCGCCCAGTTGCTGGTAGAGCGAATCGTCGGGGGTGGTTTGTGCGTGGGCGGTGCCGGCGAGCAGGGCAGCACCGAGCAAGACGGAAGCGAACTTGTGGTTCATGGCAATGGGCTCCAGGTTCAGAACGCGATCTGCGCGGAGATGTAGCCGCCGGTCTGGCGGCGCTGCACGACACCCGGCACGATCTTGCCCAGGTCGACGTAGGCGGCGGTGAGCGAGAAGTGCTTGCTCGGCGCCCAGGCGATGAAGAGGTCGGCCCAGTCGTCTTCGGCCAGCGCGCCAGCGCCGAGCGCAGTGTTGTCCTTGAAGTTGTCGGGCTTGAAGCGGTACTCGGCGCCGATGGCGATGTTCTTGCTCAGCAGGTACGCCAGCGAGAACTCGGGCTGCAGCGTGTAGCTCGTGTGGTCGGTGGCGCCGAAGCCGAGCAGGCCGTTCTGGTTGGCCTTGGTGGCGCGCAGTGTGCCGTTGACCAGGATGCCTTGCGCGAGGAAGAGCTTGGTCGCGCTCAGGTAGATGTCGGTGCCGCTGTCCTTGGCGCCGAAGGCTTGGAGCGTGCTCTGCAGGCGGTCGGCGTCGGACTTCTTGTACTCCACGCCGAGCGCGATCTGTGGCATCCAGGTGTCGGCCTCCAGCACCGCGTCGCCGGCCAGGCGCAGCTTGGCGCCGAAGATGTTCTGCTTGAGGCGCAGCCCGGTGAGGCCCAACGCGCCGCCGACCGGGCCGGTGTCGAAGTCCTGCCGCGCGATCGAGAGTTCGATGCGGTCGCCATAGGCCAGTGCGGCGCCGTAGACGTTGAGGCCGTAGTCCTTGCTCTTCACGCGCGTGGCGAAGGCCGAGCCGCCGACTTCGCCGTCGGTGCCGTAGCCGCCAGTCACGGCCCAGGGCGTGAGGCCGCCGCCGGCCGCGCCGTCGATGCTGCTCACGCCGCCGGTCAGCAAGAGCTTGCCGCCAAAGCTGCTGCTTTGCGCCAATGCCGGGGTGCCGGCGAGCGCCAATGGCAAGGCCGCGCAGGCGAGGGCCAGTCGGCTGGAATGAAAGGGCATGGTTCTCTCCTTGGGTTGTTGTTCTGCCAGCTACGTGGGCCGCCGCCGGCTGGATGCACGTGGAGGCTGGTGGGGCCGAGATAGGCCTTGTACCCGTGAACAAGTGCACACACCAGGGGCCATCGGGTGATTGGGCTGGATCTGCTTGACATGCAGGTATTTGCCTGCATATCATGGCCTCACGCACACACACTCGACGGATGGACGCAGACAAGGTTTTCAAGGCACTGGGCGACCCGACTCGAAGAAAGCTGCTCGACCTGCTGTGCGAGCAGAACGGGCAGACGCTGGGCCAGCTCTGCGAGCACCTGGACATGACGCGGCAATCGGCCACGCAGCACCTGGGGCTCCTGGAGGCGGCCAGCCTGGTGACCACGGTGTGGCGCGGCCGCGAGAAGCTGCACTTCATCAACCCGGTGCCGCTGCACGAGGTCTACGAGCGGTGGGTGCGCAAGTTCGAACGTCAGCGGCTCAGCCTGCTGCACGACCTGAAGCAGGAACTCGAAGGAGAGTGACGATGAAAGAGAAGACGAGCTTCGTCTATGTGACCTACATCCGCTCGACGCCTGAGAAGGTGTTCGATGCCATCACCCGGCCGGAGATCGCCCGGCGCTACTGGGGCCATGAGAACGTCTCCGAATGGCGGCACGGATCGAGTTGGGAGCACGTGCGCGCCAACGATCAGCGCACGGTGCAGGTGGTCGGCCAGGTGGTCGAAGTCGCACGGCCGACGCGCCTGGTCATCACCTGGACGAGCCCTGCCCAGGCGGCCGACGCAAGCAGCTACAGCCGCGTGAGCTTCGACATCGTGGCCTACGACGGCATGGTGAAGCTGACGGTCACGCACGATGAGCTGGAAGCCGGCAGCGGCATGGCCAAGGGCGTACAGCAGGGCTGGCCGATCGTGCTGTCGAGCCTCAAGTCGCTGCTCGAGACGGGCGAGGGCATCGACGTGTTCGCCAAGCCCAGGCTGGCAGCTTGAAGCAGGAGCCTTTGATGACCCAGCCCTACACCGGCGGCTGCGCCTGCGGCGCGATCCGCTACACCACCGTGCACGCGCCCATCTTCCAGAACCACTGCCAGTGCCGCGATTGCCAGCGGCAAAGCGGCACCGGGCACGGCTCGTGGCTGACCTTTCCGGCACGGGCCGAGATGGCGATCACCGGTGCGGCGACACACTGGGACGTCACGGCCGACAGCGGCAAGGTGAAGACGCAGGCCTTCTGCCCGGTCTGCGGTGCGCCCGTCTACCTGCGCTTTGCGGCGATGCCCGACCTGATTGCCGTGCCGGCGGCCAGCCTGGACGAGCCGGAGCGCTTCATGCCGCAGGTGCTCACCTACCGCGTGCGCGGGCAGGCGTGGGACGCCATCGACCCCGCGCTGCAGGCTTTCGCGCGGATGCCGGGTTAGCCCTCGTCGCTGTCGAACAAGGCGCCATCGAACAAGGGCAGGGGCGCCAGGTAGGGCGCGGGTGCTTCGTGCACCGCCAGCGGCGCGTGCGCGGCCTGCGGGTCGACCAGATCGGCCAGCCGCGCCAGGTTGCCGGCGCGCACGCCCAGCAGGCGCAGGCGGCGCTTCAGGTCCACGCGCTTGAGGCACTCGCCGGCCGCGCGGCGGATGGTCTTGGCATCCATGGTGTGAGCCGGCAGGGTGAGGTCGCGGGTGACGATCTTGAAGTCGTCGAAACGCAGCTTGATGCCGATGGTCTTGGCGGCATAGCCCTTGCGCGTGAGGTCGTCGGCCAGCTCCACGCACAGGTCGGTGAAGATGGGCGTGAGCGTGCTGCGGTCGCGCACGGCGTGCAGGTCGCGCTCGAAGGTGGTCTCGCGGCTCATCGAGACGGGTTCGCTGTGCGTGACCACCGGCCGGTCGTCGATGCCGTGCGAGGCCTGGTGCAGCCAGGCACCGTAGCTCTTGCCGAAGTGGGCGAGCAGAAAGGCCGGGTCGGCCGCCGCGATGTCGCCCACGGTGTGCAGGCCGAAGCCGGCCAGCTTCTCGCTGGCCTTGGGGCCGATGCCGTTGACCTTGCGCGCCGCCAGCGGCCAGATGCGTGACTCGATCTCGTCGGCCCGCAGCAGCGTGAGGCCGTCGGGCTTGTCGAACTCGGAGCACAGCTTGGAGAGCAGCTTGTTGGGTGTGATGCCGATCGAGCAGCTGAGGCCGCCGGTGGCCTCGCGCACGGCGTCTTTCAGCTGCTGGCCGATGGTGCGGCCGCCGTCGTCGTGCACGCCGGGCAGCTCGGAGAGGTCGATGTAGATCTCGTCGATGCCGCGGTCTTCGACCTGCGGCGCGATGGCCCGCACGGCCGCCTTGAAGAGGCGCGAGTAGGTGCGGTACTGGTCGAAGTCGACCGGCAGCAGGATGGCGTCGGGCGCGAGCTTGGCCGCCTTCATGGTGCCCATGGCCGAGAACACACCCAGCTTGCGCGCCTCGTAGGTGCTGGTGGTGAGCACGCCGCGGCCGGTGTAGTCCTTCAGGCGGAAGAACTCGCGGGTGCCGTCGGCGCGCGTAACAGGCTGGTGGCGCCGTCCGCCGCCGATCACCACCGGCAGGCCGCGCAGCTCGGGGTAGCGCAGCAGCTCGACGGACGCATAGAAGGCGTCCATGTCGAGGTGGGCGATCAGGCGGGGAGGGGACATGAGGGCTGTATTTTCATACAGCCTTCGAGGCGCGGGGTGACGCGCCGGGTAGTGGTTGACCTGAGGGAACGGTGGGTGTCAGCGCTTCTGGTCGAGCCGGCGCAGGGGCGCCTGGGTGCGGCGGGCGCTCTCGGTGAAGGCGAGGTGGCAGGCCTCGAAGTCGGGGGCCTTGTCGAGCTTGCCCGGGAACTCGGGCTCGCGGGCCTTGCGGGCGGGCGGCTTGTGGGTAGCGGGGTTTTGCATGGTCTTGGTGCGCGTGGAGCGACAGGAATGCCTTCTCAACGGGCCAGCCGAGGGATCGGATGACCGCAGCTGGCTTCCAGGGGTCTCGATTGCAACCAAACGCACCCAAAGCGTGAAAAGCCGACGCCGGGTCACCCCGTTCGGGCCGCAGCGCCGTGTAAGCAGGTGTGGGCCTGGCCTGCAACGACTGCAACCCTCTGGAGAACCCTCATGGCTACCGCTTCCCTCGTCACGCGCGTCGCAACCCTCTCGTCCCTGGCTCTGGCCGCCGCCTGTGCCTGCGCCCAGGCCGCGCCGCCCACCGAGCGCCGCAGCACGCTCGAGGAGCAGCAATCGGTGGCGGTGACCATCTACAACGACGACCTGGCGCTGGTGAAAGACGCACGCAACACCACCCTGGAGGCCGGAAGCAACCGCCTGGCCCTGCGCGACGTGAGCGCGCGCATGCGGCCCGAAACGGCCCAGCTGCGCAGCCTCACGAACCCCGGCAGCTTCGACCTGCTGGAGCAGAACTTCGACTTCGACCTGCTCACCCCCTCCAAGCTGCTGGAGAAGTACGTCGGCCGCAGCGTGCGCATCGTGAAGACCCACCCGCAGACCGGCGCCGAGACCGTCGAGACCGCCCAGGTGCTGGCTGCCAGCCAGGGCGTGGTGCTGAAGATCGGCGACCGCATCGAGACCGGCGTGCCGGGCCGCATCGTCTACGACGGCGTGCCCGCCAACCTGCGCGACCGGCCCACGCTCGTCACCGAGTTGCAGAGCCGGCGTGCGGGCGCGCAGACGCTGGAGCTGTCGTACCTCACCGGCGGGCTGTCGTGGCAGGCCGACTACGTGGCCGAGCTGAGCGCCGACGACGGCTCGCTCGACCTCAACGGCTGGGTCACGCTCACCAACCGCAGCGGCACGGCCTACCCCAACGCGCGGCTGCAGCTGGTGGCGGGCGACGTGAACCGCGTGAAGGAAGACATGCAACGGCTCGCACGCCGCGAGAAGGTGATGATGGCGGCCCCCGCGTCGGCGGCGGCCGACATGCAACAGGAGGCGCTCTTCGAGTACCACCTCTATACCCTGGGCCGCCCCACCACGCTGGCCGACAACCAGACCAAGCAGGTCGCCCTGCTCAACGCCAGCCGCGTGCCGGTGGTGAAGGAGTTGCTGCTGCAGGGCAGCGACTATTACTACCGTTCCAGCGTAGGTGACATCGGCCAGAAGCTGAAGACCGGCGTGTTCGTCGAGTTCAGCAACCGCGAGAGTTCGCGCCTGGGCCTGCCCATGCCCAAGGGCGTGGTGCGCGTCTACAAGCGCGACAGCGCCGGCAACGCGCAGTTCGTCGGCGAAGACCGCATCGACCACAC
>NZ_DASSRA010000218.1:0-3524 GCF_035702065.1 Rhizobacter sp. | reverse complement strand
TTGTTCGTGGCCGAGCGCGCCGCGAGCAAGATCCCCGACGTGCCGGCCGACACACCGCTGCGCGAGATCAAGAAGGTGGCCATCATCGGCGCCGGCACCATGGGCGGCGGCATCGGGATGAACTTCCTTAACGCCGGCATCCCGGTGGTCATGCTCGAGATGAAGCAAGAGGCGCTCGACAAGGGCCTGGGCATCATCCGCAAGAACTACGAAGCCCAGGTCAAGAAGGGCAAGCTCAAGCAGGACAAGCTCGATGCGCGCATGGCGCTGCTCAGCACAACGCTCAGCTACGGCGACCTGAAGGACGCCGACCTTGTGATCGAAGCCGTGTTCGAAGACATCGGCGTCAAGGAGCAGGTGTTCAAGCAGCTCGACGAGGTGATGAAGCCCGGCGCCATCCTCGCGAGCAACACCTCGACGCTCGACGTGAACAAGATTGCCTCGTTCACCAAGCGCCCGCAAGACGTGATCGGCATGCACTTCTTCAGCCCGGCCAACGTGATGAAGCTGCTGGAAGTGGTGCGCGGCGAGAAGACCGCCAAGGACGTGCTGGCCACCGTGATGGCGCTCGGCAAGAAGATCAAGAAGACCTGCGTGGTCTCGGGCGTGTGTGACGGTTTCATCGGCAACCGCATGATCGAGCAGTACTCGCGCCAGGGCGGCTTCCTGCTGGAAGAGGGCGCCACACCGGAGCAGGTCGACAAGGCGATCGAGCGCTTCGGTTTCGCCATGGGCCCGTTCCGCATGGGCGACCTGGCTGGCAACGACATCGGCTGGTACATCCGCAAGCGCCGCGCCGTCGAGCAGCCCGGTCTCAACTACAGCAAGACCGCCGACCTGCTGTGCGAGATGGGCCGCTTCGGCCAGAAGACCAACGCCGGTTGGTACGACTACGTGCCGGGCAAGCGCGACGCGATCCCGTCCCAGGCCGTGGTCGAGATGATCGAGAAAGAACGTGCGCGCAAGGGCATCACGCCGCGCAAGATCAGCGACGAGGAGATCGTGCAGCGCCTCGTCTACGCGCTGGTGAACGAGGGCGCCAAGATCGTGGAGGAGGGCATCGCTTCGCGCGCCTCCGACATCGACATGGTTTACCTCACCGGCTACGGCTTCCCGGCCTACCGCGGCGGCCCCATGTGCTATGCCGACACGCAAGGTCTCTTCAACGTCGTCGCGGCGATGAAGCGCTTCCAGAAGAACCCGCTCGACGACGCCAGCTTCTGGGAGCCGGCGCCGCTGCTGGCCCGGCTGGCCGCCGAAGGCAAGACCTTCAGCTGAACGCCGTCCGCAAGAACACGGAGACACACGATGAAGCGAGCCACCTTCACCCGCATGGAAGCCAGCACCGCGGAAGACTGGGCCACCATCCGCGAAGAATCCGGTCCCTTCCAGCGCGCGCTGCCCGACCGGCTCATCGCTCACCTCAAGCTGCTCGAAGGCGACTACGGCGGCTTCCCGGTCGACCGCTACACGCATTCGCTGCAGACCGCCACGCGCGCCCTGAAGGACGGCCGCGACGACGAGTACGTGGTGTGCGCGCTGCTGCACGACATCGGCGACACCCTTGGCCCGGCCAACCACTTCGACATCGCGGCGGCCATCCTCAAGCCCTTCGTGAGCGAAGCCAACCTCTGGATGGTGCAGAACCACGGCATCTTCCAGGGCTACTACTTCTTCCATCACCTGGGGCTGGACCGCAACCTGCGCGACCAGTTCAACGGCCACCCGCACTACGAGCGCACGGCCGAGTTCTGCGCGCTCTACGACAACCCGGCCTTCGACCCCAAGGCCGAGACGCTGCCGATCAGCGAGTTCGAGCCTGCGCTGCGCGCCGTGTTCGCCAAGCCCAAGAACAGCATCTACATGCCGGCCCAGAAGGCCGCCTGACGTCCATCGAGAAAGACGGAGTACCCCATGACCTCAGCCGTGATCGTTTCCACCGCCCGCACGCCGCTTGCCAAGAGCTGGAAGGGTGCCTTCAACATGACCCACGGCGCCACGCTAGGCGGCCTGGCCGTCAAGGCGGCCGTCGAGCGCGCCGGCATCGCCGCCGCCGAGGTCGATGACGTGATCATGGGCTGTGCCACGCCCGAAGGCGCCACCGGCAGCAACATCGCGCGCCAGATCGCGCTGCGCGCCGGCCTGCCCGTCACCACCAGCGGCATGACCATCAACCGCTTCTGCTCCAGCGGCCTGCAGACCATCGCGACGGCTGCCCAACGCATCATCGCGGGCGAGGGCGACGTCTACGTGGCCGGCGGCGTGGAGAGCATCTCTTGCGTGCAGAACGAGGCCAACAAGCACATGCTCGTCGACCCCTGGCTGCGCGAGCACAAGCCCGAGATCTACTGGAACATGCTGCAGACAGCCGAGAACGTGGCCAAGCGCTACAAGATCGGCCGCGACCGCATGGACGAATACGGCGCGCAGAGCCAGCAGCGCGCCTGCGCCGCGCAAGAGGCGGGCAAGTTCAAGGACGAGATGATCTCGGTGACCACCATCGCCGGCGTGGCTGACCCGGTGCTGGGCCTGCGCACGAAGGAAGTGACCATCAGTGCCGACGAAGGCTTGCGCGCCGGTACCACCAAGGAAGGCATCGCCGGCATCAAGCCCGCCATCCCCGGCGGCGTGGTTTCGGCCGGCAACGCCAGCCAGTTCAGCGACGGCGCCGGTGCCTGCGTGCTGATGAACGAGAAGCTGGCCGAGCAGCGGGGCTACAAGCCGCTGGGCCGCTTCCTCGGCTTCTCGGTCGCCGGCTGCGAGCCCGACGAGATGGGCATCGGCCCGGTGTTCGCCGTGCCCAAGGTGCTGAAGAAGCTGGGCCTGAAGGTCAGCGACATCGACCTCTGGGAACTCAACGAAGCCTTCGCCGTCCAGGTGCTGTACTGCGCCGACACGCTGGGCATCCCGATGGACAGGCTCAACGTCAACGGCGGCGCCATTGCGGTCGGCCACCCCTACGGCGTGAGCGGCCAGCGCCTGACCGGCCATGCGCTCATCGAAGGCAAGCGCCGCGGTGCCAAGCGCGTGGTGGTGACCATGTGCATCGGCGGCGGCATGGGTGCGGCCGGCGTGTTCGAGGTGCTCTGAGGCGCGACCGAACCACCATGAGCTACCGCGCCACCCTCGACTTCCTGCTCCACGACTGGCTCAACGTCGACCAGCTCAGCGAGCGGCCACGCTTTGCCGACCACTCGCGCGAGACCTACGCCTCGGTGCTCGACACCTGCGAGCGCATCGCGCGCGACAAGTTCGTGCCGTTCAACCGCCTGTCCGACACGCAGGAACCGCACTTTGACGGTGAGAAGGTGATCCTGCCGCAGGCCTCGCACGACGCGGCCAAGGCATATGTCGATTCCGGCATGCTGGCAGCAGCGCAGGATTACGAGATCGGTGGCATGCAGCTGCCCTGCACGGTGGAGATGGCGGCCAACACCTTCTTCTCCAAGGCCAGCATTGGCCTGGGTGGTGGCGGCATGCTGACCGCCGGCAACGCCAACCTGCTGATGGCGCACGGCACGCCG
>NZ_DASSRA010000217.1:0-3665 GCF_035702065.1 Rhizobacter sp. | reverse complement strand
AAGGCGATCCTCGACGAGCAGTCGGAGCTCGTCTCGCTGGCCGCGCCCGACGGCACGATCACCTACGTCAACCCGTCGTACGCGCGGCACTTCGGCCTGACGGAGTCGCAGTTGATCGGCACCAACCTGTTCGACCACGTGTTGCCGGCCGACCGGCAGGAGGTGCGCGACAAGATCGCCCGCGTGATGGAGACCGGCGTGCCCGTCGTCAACGAGAACCGCATGCTCGTCCCGCAGGGCACAGAGTGCTGGGTCGCCTGGACCAACCGCCTGCAGCGCGGGCCGCACGGCGAGCCCCTGCTGCATTCCGTGGGGCGCGACGTGACCGAGCGCAAGCAGCTGGAAGACGCGCTGCGCGAGCTGACCACCATCTTCGACAACACCACCGACTACGTGATCCAGACCGGGCTGCGCGGCAACATCACCTACCTCAACCCGGCCGCGCGCGCGGTGCTCGGCATCGCGCCCGACGCGCCCGTGACGTCCATGCGCTTCAGTGACTTCAACACGCCAGAGACCAACGAGCGCCTGGCCAAGGTCATCATCCCGGCGGTCAACGAGAAAGGCATCTGGCTGGGCGAGACGGTGTTCCATGCGGGCGACGGGCGGCCGCTGCCGGTGAGCCACATGGTCATCGGCCACCGCGACAAGCAGGGCCGCGTGACGCGCTACTCGGGGATCATGCGCGACATCACCCAAGAGCTCGCCAGCAAGCGCGAGCAGCAGCGCCAGGCGGCCACCCTGCGCGCGATCACCGAGGCCATCCCCGGCTTTGTGGCGGTGATCGACACCGACCGCCGCTACCGCTTCGTCAACAGCGGCTTCGAGCGCTGGGTCGGCCAGCCGCGCGGCCAGATCATCGGCAAGACGGTGGCCGAGGTGCTGGGCCCGGTCAACTACGCGGCCAGCCTGCCCTGGATGGAACGCGCACTGGCCGGCGAGTCAGTGAGCTTCGAGCGCGTGCACGAAGGTCACGCCGTGACACGCCATTTGGCGATGAGCTACATCCCGATGTTCGGCGAGGACGGGCGCGTCGAGGGCTTCATCGGCGTCGGGCAGGACATCACCGAGCACCGGCAGGAAGAAGGGCGCCTGCTCGAACTCAGCCAGCGCGATCCGCTCACCGGCCTGCTCAACCGCTCCGGCTTCGAGCAGTTCCTGGAGCGGCTGGCCCACGACCCGCTGGCCCACCAGGGCGTGGCGTTGCTGTACCTGGACCTCGACCACTTCAAGCCGGTGAACGACACGCACGGCCACCGGGTGGGCGACCAGCTGCTGCAGCAGTTCGCCGAGCGCCTGCAGGGCACGGTGCGCCCGAGCGACGCGGTGGCGCGGCTGGGGGGCGACGAGTTCGCCATCGTGCTGGTGGGCATGCGCGACCCGGCCCATGCCGATGCGGTGGCCGACAAGGTGGTGAGCGCGGCGCGGGCGCCCTTCACGGTGGGTGAGCTCACGCTGCACATCGGCGCCAGCGTGGGCGTGGCCTTCGGCGACGTCGGACCCGCAGGCTGGCGCGAACTGCTGGAGCGCGCCGACACGCGGCTCTACCAGGCCAAGGCCGAAGGGCGCGGGCGATACGCAGTGTGAGAGGCGCGCGGTCTCAGAGCCCTTCGGCGCACACCTCTCGAACGCAGCCGCGCAGCCAGCGGTGCGCCGCGTCGCCATCGAGCCGCGGGTGCCACAGCAAAGACACCGTGATCTCCGGCACGGCCAGCGGCAGCGCAAAGCTGTGCAGGCCGCTGCGCAGCGTGCCAGTGTGGCGCTCGGGCACGCTGGCCACGAGCTCGGTGTCGCGGGCCAGGGCCAGCGCGGCCGAGTAGCCGCCCACGATGGCGGCGATGCGGCGCGCGTGGCCGGCCGCGGCCAGCGCCTCGCGGATGGGGCCGTGGTCCCCGCCATCGCGCGAGACCAGCACGTGGCGTGCGGCGGCATAGCGGGCTGGCGTGAGCGTGCCCTTGGCCAGGGCGTGGCCGCGCCGCACCACGCCGACGAAGCGGTCGCTGAACAGGGCCTGCGCGCGCAGCTCGGGGCCGAGCGCCTTGCCGACGACGCCGGTTTCGAGGTCGACGCTGCCGTCGCGCAACGGTGTGCTGTCGCGGTCGAGCTTGGGCACGAAGCGCAGGCACACGCCGGGCGCCCTGGCGGCCACGCGCTCGACCAGCGCCGCGCCGAAGTTCTCCACGAAGCCTTCGCTGGTGCGCAGCGTGAAGCCGCGCTCCAGCTTCCTGAGGTCGACCTTCTTGCTCGGGCGCAGCGCCGCCTCGGCGTCTTGCACGATCTGGCTCACGCGCTCGCGCAGCTCCAGCGCGCGTGGTGAAGGCACCAGCCCGCGGCCGGCGCGCACCAGCAGTGGGTCGCCGGTGGCCGCGCGCAGGCGCGCCAGCGCGCGGCTCATGGCCGACGGGCTCAGGCGCAGCCGCCGCGCGGCGCCGGCCACGCTGCCTTCGGCGAGCAGCACGTCGAGGGTGATCAGCAGGTTGAGATCGGGGTGTGACATGGCGTCTGGTGCACGAATGAAGTGCAAATGATGCGCCTTCCGCTTCGTCAGGCCCAGACCTATCTTTCGTGCATGAACACGCACACCGCTCCCAGACCGCTCGGCTGGCTGCTCGCCAGCCTCTCGCTGGGCATGCTGCTGCCCTCGCTCGGCACCAGCATCGCCAACGTCGCCTTGCCCACCTTCACGCAGGCTTTCGGTGCGCCATTCCAGCAGGTGCAGTGGGTGGTGCTGGCCTACCTGCTGGCCACCACCACGCTCGTCGTCGGCGCGGGGCGGCTGGGCGATCTCGTCGGCCGCCGGCGCCTGTTCCTGGGCGGCCTCGTGCTGTTCACGGTGGCGTCGCTGCTGTGCGCTGTGGCGCCCACGCTCGGGTGGCTGGTGGCGGCACGCGCCCTGCAAGGCGCGGGGGCGGCGGTGCTGATGGCGCTGACGATGGCCTTCGTCGGCGCGTCGGTGCCCAAGGACCGCAACGGCCGCGCAATGGGCCTGCTCGGCACCATGTCGGCGGTGGGCACCGCGCTCGGGCCCTCGCTCGGCGGTGTGCTGATCGCGGGCTTCGGCTGGCGGTCCATCTTTGTGTTGAACCTCCCGCTCGGGCTGGTGGCGCTGTGGCTGGCGTGGCGGAACCTGCCGGCCGACGGCCCGCGCCGCGCGGCCACGCGCTTCGATGGGCTCGGCACGCTGCTGCTCGCGGTCACGCTCGCGGCCTACGCGCTGGCGATGACGCTCGGGCGGGGGCGGATGCTGCCTTGGCTGGTGGCGGTGGTCGTGGGCGCCGTGCTCTTCGTGGCGGTCGAGCGGCGCAGCGCTTCGCCCCTGGTGCGCCTGGCGAGCCTGCGCGAACCGGTGCTGAGCGCGGGCCTCGCGATGAGCGCGCTCGTCTCGGCGGTGGTGATGGCGAGTCTCGTGGTCGGCCCGTTCTACCTGGCCGCCGCGTTCGGCCTAGGCGCGGCGCTGGTCGGCGCGACCTTGTCGGCCGGGCCGGTGGTCAGTGCGCTGGTGGGGGTGCCCGCGGGCCGCCTGGTGGACGGCTGGGGCGCCGTCCGCGTCACACGGGTCGGGCTGCTGGCCATGCTGTCGGCCTGTCTCGCGCTGGGCTGGGTGCCGGCGGCGTGGGGCGTTGCCGGCTATGTGCTGCCGCTGGTGCTGCTCACCACCGGCTACG
>NZ_DASSRA010000216.1:0-3180 GCF_035702065.1 Rhizobacter sp. | reverse complement strand
CGAGGCCGACAAGGTGTTCGGCGGCCCCATGCCCGCCGGCTGCCTGTACGCGCCGCAGGCCTTCATCGACAAGCACCCGAACACCGTGCAGGCGCTGACCAACGCGCTGGTGCGCGCCGACAAGTGGATTCAATCAGCAGGGGCCAGCGAGATCGTGAAGGCCGTGCCCGAGAGCTACCTGCTGGGCGACCGCGCGGTCTACATCGATGCCTTCCTGGCCAGCAAGGGCGCGCTCTCGCCGGACGGCAGCATCCCCGAGGCGGGCGCGGCCACGGCGCTGCGCGCGCTGCAGAGCGTGGACGATTCGTTGAAAGGCGTGAAGTTCGACCTCAACGCCGTCTACACCAACGAGTTCGTGAAGAAGGCGAACGCCAAGTACCCGAAGGGTTAGAACGCAGCCTCACGCATGCACGCCCCGCTTCACATCGGCATCGTCGGCTGCTCGGCCGAAGGCGCTGCGCTGTGCTACCGCACGATCTGCGCCGAGGGCGAGCGCCTGCTGGGGCCGCACGCCCACCCCGAGGTGTCGATGCACACGCCTTCGCTGGCGCGCTACGTCGCCTGCCTGGAGCGGGGCGACCTCGATGGTGTCGCCGAACTGATGCTGCAGTCGGCGCACAAGCTGGCCGCGGCGGGTGCGGACTTCCTCATCTGTCCGGACAACACCATCCACCAGGCCTTCGAGCGCGTGGCCGCCCGCTCGCCACGGCCCTGGCTGCACATCGCCGAGGTCGTGGCGGCGCAGGCCCAGGCACGCGGCTTCACACGGGTGGGCCTCACGGGCACCGCCTGGCTGGTGGCCAGCGAGGTGTACCCCGCGGCGCTGCAGCGCCATGGCATCGTGTGCGTGCGGCCGACGGAGGCGGCGCGCGAGCGCATGGGCCGGCTGATCATGGACGAGCTGGTGCAAGGGGCCTTCGCCCCCGAGACCGTTCGCTTCTTCCAGGACGTGATCGAAACGTATGCAGCCGACGGCTGCGACGCCGTGATCCTGGGCTGCACCGAGATCCCGCTGATCATCGGCGACCACAACGCCGCGCTGCCCACGCTCGACTCCACCCGGCTTCTGGCCCGCGCCGCCTTGCAGCGGGCCTGCGACCCGTCATCCCCATGAACGCCCTCTCCCTCGACGCCGTCAGCTGCACCTTCGTCTCGCGCAACGACGCCTCGCAGCGCTACACCGCCGTGCGCGACGTGTCCCTCACGGTGGGCGCGGGCGAGTTCGTCTCGGTGGTCGGCCCCACCGGCTGCGGCAAGAGCACCTTGCTGAACATGGCGGCCGGCCTGCTGGCGCCCAGCAGTGGCCAGGTGCGCGTGTTCGGCGAACCGCTCACCGGCATCAACACGCGCGCCGGCTACATGTTCCAGGCCGAGTCGCTGATGCCCTGGCGCACGGCGCTCGGCAACGTGATGGCGGGGCTGGAGTTCCGCGGCGCCCGCGATGCACGCGTGCAGGCCGAAGACTGGCTCAAGCGCGTGGGGCTGGGCGGCTTCGGTGACCGCTACCCGCACCAGCTCTCGGGCGGCATGCGCAAGCGCGTGAGCCTGGCGCAGACCCTGGTGCTGGACCCCGACGTCATCCTGATGGACGAGCCCTTCTCGGCGCTGGACATCCAGACGCGGCAGCTGATGGAGAACGAGGTGCTGGCCTTGTGGGCCGCCAAGCGCAAGGCCGTCTTGTTCATCACGCACGACCTCGACGAGGCCATCGCCATGAGCGACCGCGTGGTCGTGCTCAGCGCCGGCCCGGCCTCGCACCCCATCGGCGAGTTCCGCATCGACCTCGATCGCCCGCGCGACGTGGCCGAGGTGCGCACCACGCCGCGCTTCGTCGAGCTGCACAACGCCATCTGGCAGGTGCTGCGCGACGAGGTGCTCAAGGGCTACCAGCAGCAGTTGGCCGCATGAGCTTCGCCCGGCCGCCCGAAGAAGCTCATTCCCGCTCGGCGGGAGCGCACGAAGTGCGCAGGGTGCCCCAATGACCAAGTGGACCCTTCGCGCTTGGCAACTCGCCCTGCTGGTGGCGGTGTTCGTGGTGTGGCACCTGCTCACCACGCCCGGCCTGCTGCCGCCCTTTCTCTTTGCCGACGACCGCCAGGCCGCCTTCTTCTTCGGCGAGCCGCTGAAGATCTTCGAGCGCATCGGGGCCTGGTTCGTCGGCAACGCCGACATCTACCAGCACCTGGGCGTCACATTGATCGAGACCGTGCTGGCCTTCGGCATCGGCACCGTGATGGGCCTGGCCTGCGGCCTGTGGCTGGCCCTGAGCCCGCTGGCCGCCGCCATCTGCGACCCGTACATCAAGGCGCTGAACTCGATGCCGCGCGTGATCCTCGCGCCCATCTTCGCGGTGTGGTTCGGGTTGGGCATCGCGAGCAAGGTGGCGCTGGGCGTGACGCTGGTGTTCTTCATCGTGTTTTTCAACGTCTACCAGGGCGTGAAGGAGGTGAGCCCAGTCGTGCTGGCCAACGCGCGGATGTTGGGCGCGAGCCGCCGGCAGCTGCTGCGCCACGTGTACCTGCCGAGCGCGACCAGCTGGGTGTTCAGCTCGCTGCACACCAGCGTGGGCCTGGCCTTCGTGGGGGCGGTGGTGGGCGAGTACCTCGGCTCCTCGCGGGGCGTGGGCTATCTGATCCTGCAGGCCGAAGGGGCCTTCGACATCAACACGGTGATGGCGGGGATTCTGGTTTTGACGGTGTTTGCGCTGCTGCTCGATGCGGCCGTGGGGCAGGTGGAGAAGCGGTTGATGAAGTGGCAGCCTAGGGCTGGGGAGACCGAGAGGCTGTAGCGGATTGGGGTCGTTCCAATCAACGGCGGGCTTTGCTTTGTGCCGCTTCGCGTGGTTCGTTCTTCCTACTTCCACCGGGTGCGCCGGGAGTCCGCCCCGGCGGGCGGGTCACTTTCATTTGTCGCGCCAAATGAAAGTAACCAAAGCAAAGGCGCTCTTCACGTGGCCGAACTGCGTGGCTTCGAGTCTCCTCGGCCTGTCTTCGCCATGCCACAGGATCGGCCGAACATCTGCTGCGACTCCACTACTCCTCGTCTCGCCTCGCTTCGCTTCGGCTGAACCGTCTTTCCAAGGCAAAGCGAAGCGAGCCGGGACACGATGCCGAAGGCGAGCTTTCTCTTCGGGCCCCTTGGTGAGCCGTCGAGCAGCGCAGGGCTTGGGGGCTGCGTGCG
>NZ_DASSRA010000215.1:0-13872 GCF_035702065.1 Rhizobacter sp. | reverse complement strand
CTGCGGCGTGGCATCGATCTCAATGGCGAGCTCGGGGTGGCGCTCACGCCAGCGCGCCATGCGCGGCAGCAGCCAGCGGTTGGCGAACGAGGGCAGCATGGTCACGCGCAGGCGCTGGGCCGCGCCGCTGGCGGCGGCTGCGGCGGCCTGCACGCCGTCGTCGAGCTGGGCCAGCGCCGGCTCCACGCTGCGCAGCAGCGCCTCGCCGGCGGCATTGAGCACCACGCGCCGGCCGCGGCGGTCGAATAGGGCGAAGCCGAGTTGTTCTTCCAGGCCGCGGATCTGCTGGCTCACGGCGCTGTGGGTGATGTGCAGCGTGTCGGCGGCGGCACGCAGGTTCTGCAGCCGGGCGACGGCGCGAAAGGCGGGCAGGGCTTGCAGGGTCAGTCGGGCCATGCTGGTAAGCATAGCTTACCGATCAGTGCAGAACAAATCGATTCCACGGGGAAGGATGGGCTCCTATGCTTACCAGCACAGTCTCAGCACACCCCACGGAGCCCGCCATGAACACCACCACCTGCCCTCAGCAACCGGTTCTTTCGCCGCACCCCGTGGCCCAGCTTTGGCACGGCATTGCCGCGCGTTGGGCCGCACACCTCGAAGGCGCCCGCCAGGCGCGCGAGTTCAGCTTCGTGGCCGACCTGAGTGCCGACACGTTGCGCGACATCGGTGCGCCCGAAGAGATGGTGGCGCACGCCCAGGACCGCCGCGACTCGCGCCAGCAGCGCATGCTCGACCTGCGCCAGTGGCGCGGCGGGTGACTACACGCGGTTCGTGGACATGCCGGACGTGCTGCGCAGCCGCTCGACGAGCTTGGGCGCAATCTGCGTCAGCGGCAGCACCTCGTGTGCCGCGCCGGCGTTGATGGCCTCGCGCGGCATGCCGAAGACCACGCAGCTGGCTTCGTCCTGCACGTAGTTGTAGCTGCCGGCGTCGCGCAGTTCCTTCATGGCCTTGGCGCCGTCGGCGCCCATGCCGGTGAGCATGATGCCCAGGGCGTTGGGGCCCACCACGCGGGCGGCCGACTTGAACAGCACCTCGACGCTGGGCTTGTGGCGGTTGACGGGGTCGCCGTCCTGCACGCGGGCGATGTAGTTGGCGCCGCTGCGCTCCACGCTCAGGTGAAAGCCGCCCGGCGCGATGTAGGCATGGCCGGGCAGGATGCGCTCGCCGTCACGCGCTTCGGCCACGCGGATCTTGCACAGACCATCGAGCCGCGCCGCGTAGCTCTTGGTGAAGCCGGGCGGCATGTGCTGCGTGATCACCACCGCCGGGCAGTCGGGCGGCAGGTTCATCAGCACTTCCTTGGTGGCCTCGGTGCCGCCGGTGGAGGCACCGATGAAGATGATCTTCTCCGTCGACAACCGGCCGATGGCGCTCACCGGCATGTGCGGGCGTGCGGCAGCGCTGCCGGGCGCAGCCGGGGCCGGCGTCACCAGCTTGCGCACGTGCGCCTTGGAGGCCACGCGCACCTTGTCAGTGATGTCTTCGGCCAGCAGGCGCAGGCCGTCGGCCACGCCGATCTTGGGCTTGGCGACGAAGTCGATGGCGCCCAGCTCCAGGGCCTTCATGGTGACTTCGGCGCCGCGCTCGGTCAGCGTGGACACCATCACCACCGGCATCGGCCGCAGGCGCATCAGCTTGGAGAGGAAGTCGATGCCGTCCATGCGCGGCATTTCCACGTCGAGCGTGATCACGTCCGGGTTGAGGTTGCGGATCATCTCGCGCGCCACCAGCGGGTCGGCCGCGGCGCCAATGCATTCCATGTCGACCTGCCGGTTGATGATCTCGGTGAGCAGGCTGCGCACCAGCGCCGAATCGTCCACCACCACCACGCGTGTCTTGGCCATGTTGTTGTGTCCCGTGTCTCTTTGTCTCTTGTCTCTGTCTTGTCCGCCTCAGAACAGGTCGACCGAGCCGCCGCCGGTTGCGGCCGGCACGGCTCTCTGCGCCGCGGCGCGGTCTTGGGCCAGCAGCGCATCGGTGTTGGTGGGCGCGAGGCGCTTGACCATGGCCTTGCCGCTGCCCGGCAGGAAGCACACCTTGCGCGGGTAGACGTCGAGCACATCCTTCGAGACGATCGGGATGCGCTCGGTCTTGAGGTAGTCCATGACGAAGTTGGTGTTGCGCTCGCCCACGTTCATGGTGGTCATGCCGCTCACCACCTGGCCGCCGCCGAAGACCTTGGCTTCCATGGTCAGGCGCGAGGCGCCGCGCTTCATCATCTCGTTGATCAGCAGTTCCATCGCGTACGAGCCGTAGCGGCCCGAGTCGCCTGCGCCGTCGGGCAGCATGAAGTGGTTCATGCCGCCGACCTTGGCCTGGCGGTCGTAGATGCACGCGGCAATGCACGAGCCCAGCGTGGTCATGATCAGGATGTCTTCGTCATACACGAAGTACTCGCCCGGCAGGATCTTGACCGCGTCGTTCTTGAAGTGCGCGTCGTAGAAAAAGAACGAGGCCTCGCCCGGCTTGCGGGGCTGGTTCTTGAGTCTGTCCAGGCGAGAACCTGCAGCCGCAGTGGAGGGGGAGATCAAGGCCATGGTGTTCCGTGTATCGGTGTGGATCGGGGGTGGCTTGAGAAGCGGTGACAACTGCTCACTCAAACGCGTTCGTAAACCGTCTTTCCACGCAGGCGGAACAGGTCTTTGGACTCGGTGAAGTTCTCGGAGTGGCCCACGAAGAGCAGGCTCTTGGGCTTCATCACGCCGTGGATGCGCTCCAGCACGCGGCGCTGCGTGGGGCCATCGAAATAGATCATGACGTTGCGGCAGAACACGATGTCGAAGGGCTCGCCCAGCGACCAGCGCGAGTCCATCAGGTTGTGCGGGCGGAACTCGATCAGCCGCGCCAGCTCGGGCTTGACGCGAATGGAGCCGCTGTTGGCACCCTTGCCGCGCAGGAAGTGCGCGCGCAGCCGTTCGGGCGACAGGCCGCGCGCCTCGGCGCTGTAGACGCCGCGGCCGGCGGTGGCCAGCACCTTGGTGTCGATGTCGCTGGCAATGATCTTGACCGACGCGTTGGCTTCGGCGCAGGTCATGGCGATGGAGTAGGGCTCTTCGCCGGTGGAGGCGGCGTTGCACCAGATGCGCAGGTTCTGGCCGCTGCGCGACTTGAGGTCGGTGGCGAGCGCGTGGAAGTGGTGTTCTTCGCGGAAGAAGGAGGTCAGGTTGGTCGTGAGGCAGTTCACGAACTCCTGCCATTCCGGGTCGTTGGCGGCCGTCTTCTCCAGCGACTGCAGGTACTGCGCGAACGAGCGGATATTGGTTTCGCGCAGTCGGCGCGAGAGCCGGCTGTAGACCATGGCCTGCTTGCCCGCGTGCAGGCTGATGCCGGCGTGCTGGTAGATCAGTTGGCGCACGCGCTCGAAGTCGGCCGCACTGAAGCTGAACTCCTGTTCGGCACCCGCGGCGCTGCGCAGGGCAACAAGTTCGGCGGGCGATGCGGCTGCACTCATGAAGGCTCCAGGCGTGTGTTTTTGTCGGACTGCAAACCCGAGGAGGCGCACCTCGGCGGACGAGAAGATCCTTCGGGTTTATCGGTAGCAAGTCTGCGTGGCTTGAGGGCCGGCGAAGGTTCAAGTTGGCGGGTATTCACGTTTCATATCCGGGGCCTCGTGCGAAAAGCGCGCTGCTAGACTGGCCCGCAACACCATGACCCCTGTGCCTGCCTCGCCCGCGCCTGCCGAACCCTCGCAGCTCAAGCTCGGGGCGGCCCTGCAGTTGCTGGCGCAGTCCGGCCATGCCTTGCCCCATCTCGACGAGGTGGGTTCGGCCGCGTGGCTGCAGGCCGTCATCGACGCGCTGTGCGACCTGTCCAGCCGCGACCCACTCACCGGCCTGGCGAATCGCCGCCAGTTCGAGCTGGCGCTGGCGCGCGAGATCGACCGCGTGGCGCGTGCCGGCGAACCGGCCCTGGTGCTGATGTGCGACATCGACCGCTTCAAGCTCGTCAACGACACCCACGGCCACGCTGCCGGCGACCTGGTGATCCAGGCGGTGGCGCAATGCCTCATGGACTGCGTGCGGCCGATGGACACGGTGGCGCGCTTCGGCGGCGAAGAGTTCGCCATCATCCTGCCCAATTGCCCGCCGGCCTTCGGCCAGACCGTGGCCGAGCGCATCCGCCGCAAGGTGGAGCAGCGCGAGGTGCCGGTCAGCCTCACCGAGACGCTCAAGGTCACCATCAGCCTGGGCGGTGCGTTTGCGCCGCAGTGGGTGCGCTCCTCGGCGCCGCTGTGGATCGAGCGCGCCGACCAGCAGCTCTACCGCGCCAAGACAGAAGGCCGCAACCGCGCCTGCCTGGAGATGCCTCCAGTCTCGCTGGTCAGCGCCGAAGAAAAGGGAATGCTCTTCGGCCACTCCCAGTTTCAGGAACTCGAGTAAGCCATGACGACTCCCCCGACACCCCCCGCAGCGGCCCCCGGCCGCCGGGCTCGCATTCTTGCCGTCACCAGCGGCAAGGGTGGCGTGGGCAAGACCTTCGTGTCGGCCAACCTGGCTGCCGCCCTGGCCCGCCGGGGCGAGCGCGTGCTGGTGCTGGATGCCGACCTGGGCCTGGCCAACCTCGATGTGGTGCTCAACCTTTTCCCCAAGATCACGCTGCACGACGTGTTCACCGGCAAGGCCAAGCTCGAAGACGCCATCCTGCCCGCACCGGGCGGCTTCTCGGTGCTGCTCGCCGGCTCCGGCCTGGTGGAGTACTCGCGCCTCACGAGCGAGGTGCGCGACCAGCTGCTCAAGATCATCGAGACCGTGGCACCGCGCTACGACCGCATCCTGCTCGACACCGGCGCAGGCATCTCCGACGTGGTGCTGTTCGCCGTCTCTCTGGCCAGTGACGTGCTGGTGGTCGCCACGCCCGAACCCACCTCATTGACCGATGCCTACGCCACCATCAAGGTGCTGGCCACGCAGCAGCAGCGCAGCAGCATCGCGCTGGTCGTCAACCAGGTCAGCCGCAGCGGCGAAGGCCGCGTGATCCGCGGCCAGTTGCAGCAGGTGGTCGACCGCTTCGTCTCGCCCTCGTTGGCCGAGGGCAGCACGCCGGTGAAGCTGGAGCTGCTGGGCGAGATCCCGTCCGACACCGCGGTGCGCGAAGCCGTGCAGAAGCGCCAGCTGCTGCTCGAAAGCCTGCCGGGCTGCGAGGCCGCCAAGGGGATCGTGGGGATTGCTGCCAAGCTGGCCACGCCGACATGACGGAAGCAACCAAACCGGCCACGCCGTTCGAGTGGGTGGGTGGCGAGCAAGCGGTTCGCGCCCTCGTCGACCGCTTCTACGACCTGATGGACCTGGAACCCGCCTTCGCGGGCCTGCGTGCCCTGCATCCCACACCGCTCGATGGTTCGCGCGACAAGCTGTTCTGGTTCCTGTGCGGCTGGCTGGGCGGCCCGTCGCATTACACCGACCGCTTCGGCCACCCGATGCTGCGCGCACGGCACCTGCCCTACGCCATCGGCATCGCGGAGCGCGACCAGTGGATGGCGTGCATGAAACAGGCGATGGTCGAAACCGAACTCGACCCAACTCTCACCCAGCGACTCGAAGAATCCTTCTTCAAGACCGCCGACTGGATGCGCAACAAGCACGGCGCCTGATCAAGCACCTGGCGCCTTCAGCAACACCACCAGCGCCCCGTTGCCACCCTCGGCCGGCCGTGCCTGCACGAAGGCCAGCACCTCGTTCTTCTGCACCAGCCAGCTGCGCACGCGCGCCTTGAGCACAGGCTCGCGACCCGGCGAACCGTGTCCCTTGCCGTGCACCACGCGCACGCAGCGCAAGCCATGTTCGGCCGCCTCGCGGATGAAGGCATTGAGCTGCACCCGGGCCGGGTCGCGCCGCAGCCCGTGCAAGTCGATCTGGGCCTGGATGGCCCAGCCGCCGCGGCGCAGCTTGCGAACGACGTCCAGCCCGATCTCGGGGCGGCGGAAGGAGAGGGTTTCGTCCGTCTCCAGCAGGCTGTCGACGTTGAATTCGTCGGAGAGCGATTCGCGCAAGGCCGCTTGCTCATCGCGCTGCCGCTGGCGCGGTTCGGGCGAGGGTGGGGCCAGGGCATGGCGCACGCGCCCGCTGGGCCGCAGCGGCTGCACCGGCCCCACGCTGGTGGCGAAGAGTTCGCGCTCACGCTTCTCGCGCGCAGCGATCTCGCGCTGCAGCGCCGCTTGACGCTCGGCTTCTTGCCGCGCGCGGGCGAGCGTGTCCTTCAACTCGGACAGTGCGTGCAGGCCGCGGCGGCGGGTGTTCATCCGGCCACTGTAGCCCCCGCTGGGCCCAGGCTCAGCGGTTGGTGGGGTAAGTAGTCAGCAGCTTGGGGTCGTGCGGGTACTGCAGCGAGGGCAGCGTGTCGGCGAAACCGTCGAAGGGCTGGCCAGGTCGCGTGGGCGCAGCCTCTTCACGCGGCGTCTGCGAGACGGCGGCCGGCGGCGCACGTCGGCCGGCGGCCATGGTCTCGCGGGTGAGATGGCGTGCGAGCTGCGATTTGGTGGCGCTGAGATCTCGCTGCAGTTGCGCGATCTGCCGCTTGGCCTGCTCGATGTGCTGGCCCGCGAGCTGCAGCTGCTGCGCATGCCGTGCGCGCTGCTTGGCGAGCCCGTCGAGGTACCTCGAGCGCAAGAAGATCCACTGGCCCAGGGTGACCACCACGAGCAAGACGGGCGCAAGCCACACGATGGCGTCGGTGCTCATGGGTCGCTCCTGGAAATGATCCTGCCGGTCACTTTAGAAGTGGCGGGCGGGCTTGGGGAAGGACGCATGTCACGCTTGCGGCCGCTCTTCGGGGGGGCGTCCCCCGAAACGAGGGCGTGGTTGCGCAGAAGCGCACGCGCCGCAGTGTCAGCGCCGGTGCGTCAGATCAGCCCGCGTTCCGCGAAGGACACCACCTCGGCCTGCCCCACCACGAGGTGGTCGAGCACGCGCACGTCGATCAGGGCGAGTGCCTGGTTCAGGGTCTGCGTCAGGTACTCGTCGGCCTTGGAGGGCTCGGCTGCCCCCGAGGGGTGGTTGTGTGCCAGCAGCACCGCGGCGGCGCCCAGTTCCAGCGCGCGCTTGAGCACCTCGCGCGGGTAGACGCTGGTCTGCGTGAGCGTGCCGCGGAACATCTCTTCCAGGCGGATGAGGCGGTTCTGCGCATCGAGGAACAGCACCACGAACACCTCGTGCGGGCGCGAGCCGATCTGCAACCGCAGGTATTCCTTCACGCGCGTGGGCGAGTCGAACACGGGCCGCTGCATCAGCTCTTGCGCGAGCGAGCGGCGGGCCAGCTCCAGCACCGCGCTCATCTCCGCTCGCTTGGCGGGGCCCAGGCCCTTGATGCGCTTGAGGTCGTCGGGTTGCGACCCCAGCAGCCCGCTCAGGCCGCCGAACTCGGTGAGCAGGTTGTGCGACAGCTGCAGCACCGACGTGCCCTTGAGCCCGGTGCGCAGCAGCAGTGCAATCAGTTCCGCATCGGCCAGGGCGGCTGGGCCGCGGGCCAGCAGTTTTTCGCGCGGGCGGGCATCGGGCGGAAGGTCTTTGAGCACCATGGGGGCGGGGCACCTAAAATTCGGCGTGAGCTGTTTCGAGGAATTTCATTGAACCACGTTGTCCACCACGTGCAGCAGGGGTCGTTCCTGACCCTGCACTACCGTCTTTGCGGCCCCGATGGTGCCGACATCATCAACACCTTTGCCGACAAGCCGGCCACGTTGTCGCTGGGCTCGGGCGAGCTGGCGCCGGCGATGGAGGCGCGCCTGATCGGCCTGCCCGAGGGCACGCGCACCAGCTTCGAGCTGGCGCCGTCCGAAGCTTTTGGCGAGCGCAACCCGGACATGCTGCAGCGCGTGAAACTGAGCCTGCTGCACCAGCTGGGCGACCCCGACGAGGAATACGGCGTGGGCGACGTGGTGCAGTTCCCCACGCCCGATGGCCAGGGTGCCTATGCGGGCGTGGTGCGCGAGGTGGGCAGCGATTGGCTGCTGTTCGACTTCAATCACCCGCTGGCCGGCCAACCGGTGACCTTCGAAGTTCACGTGATCGGGGTGCTGTGATGAGCGTCGTCGAAGAGGTGATCCTGGCCGAGCCGCGGGGCTTCTGTGCGGGGGTTGATCGCGCGATCGAGATCGTCGAGCGCGCGCTCGCCAAGTTCGGGGCACCCATCTACGTGCGCCACGAGATCGTGCACAACACCTACGTCGTGAATGACCTCAAGGCCAAGGGCGCGATCTTCATCGAAGACCTGGCCGAGGTGCCGCCTGGTGCCACGCTGGTATTCAGCGCGCACGGCGTGTCGCAGGCGGTGCGCAAGGAGGCCGATGCGCGCGGCTTCAGCGTCTTCGACGCCACCTGCCCGCTGGTGACCAAGGTGCACGTCGAAGTGGCCAAGCTGCACAAGGAAGGCTACGACTTCATCATGATCGGCCACAAGGGCCACCCCGAAGTCGAAGGCACCATGGGCCAGCTCAGCGAGGGCATTTATCTGGTGGAGGACGTGGACGACGTCGCCAAGGTACAGGTCGCGCAGAGCGAAAAGCTCGCAGTGGTGACGCAGACCACGCTGTCGGTGGACGATGCGGCCGGCATCCTCGATGCGGTGAAGCAGCGCTTCCCCAACATCCGCCAGCCCAAGCAGCAAGACATCTGCTACGCCACGCAGAACCGGCAGGACGCCGTCAAGGTGCTGGCGCCGCAGGTCGACGTGCTCATCGTCGTGGGCAGCCCCACCAGCTCCAACAGCAACCGCCTGCGCGAACTGGGCGAGCGCCTGGGTGCGCAGGCCCACATGGTCGACCAGCCCGAAGACCTGCAGCCCGAGTGGTTCGAGGGCAAGCGCCGCGTCGGCCTCACCGCAGGCGCCTCGGCGCCCGATGTGCTGGTGCAGCAGGTCATCACCCGTTTGAAGGCATTGGGCGCGGTATCGGTGCGCACCCTGCCGGGCGCCGAAGAGACGGTGCACTTCCCCTTGCCCAAAGGTCTGAAATAAATGCTTGATATCACTCTGCTGCGCAAGGATCTGGCGAGCGTCATCGCCACCCTGGAGAAGCGCAAGACGCCCCAGCCTTTCCTCGACGTCAATCGCTTCCAGTCGCTGGAGACCGAACGCAAGGCCATTCAGACGCAAACCGAGGAGCTGCAGGCCAAGCGCAACAGCCTGTCCAAGCAGATTGGGCAGCTCAAGGCGCAGAAGCAGGACACGACGGCCGTGATGGCCGAAGTGGGCGGCCTGGGCGATGCGCTCAAGGCCTCGGCCGACCGGCTGGAGGTGATCCAGGCCGAGCTCTCGCAGATGCTGATGAGCGTGCCCAACCTGCCGCACGAGAGCGTGCCGCAGGGCGCGGACGAGCAGGGCAATGTGGAACTCCACCGCTGGGGCACCCCGCGCAACTTCGACTTCCCGGTCAAGGACCACGTCGACCTGGGCGCCCCGCTGGGCCTCGACTTCGACACCGGCGCCAAGCTCTCGGGTTCACGCTTCAGCTTCCTGCGCGGCCCGGTCGCGCGCTTGCACCGCGCGCTCGCGCAGTTCATGCTCGACATGCAGACGCAGCAGCACGGCTACACCGAGTGCTACACGCCCTACATCGTCAACCGCGAGGTGCTCGAAGGCACTGGGCAGTTGCCCAAGTTCGAGGAAGACATGTTCTGGGTCAGCCGCGGTGGCGACGAGTCGCAGGCCGTGCAGTACCTCATCTCCACCTCGGAGATCTCGCTCACCAACACTGTTCGCGACACCGTGCTCGCGGCCGACCAGCTGCCCATCAAGCTGACGGCGCACAGCCCCTGCTTCCGAAGCGAGGCCGGCAGCGCCGGGCGCGACACGCGCGGCATGATCCGCCAACACCAGTTCGACAAGGTCGAGATGGTGCAGATCGTCCACCCCGAGAAGAGCTACGAGGCGCTCGAAGAGATGCGCGGCCATGCCGAGGCGGTGTTGCAGAAGCTGGGCTTGCCCTACCGCGTCGTCACGCTGTGCACCGGCGACATGGGTTTCGGATCGACCAAGACCTACGATCTCGAGGTCTGGCTGCCAGCGCAGAACACCTACCGCGAGATCAGCTCGGTGTCGAACTGCGAAGCCTTCCAGGCGCGCCGCATGCAGGCGCGTTTCAAGAACGCGCAAGGCAAGAACGAACTGGTGCACACGCTCAATGGTTCCGGCCTGGCGGTGGGCCGCACCTTGGTGGCCGTGCTGGAGAACGGCCAGAACGCCGATGGTTCGATCACCGTGCCCGAAGCGCTGCGACCGTACCTGGGTGGGCAGGCCACCTTCCAAGCCTGAGCTAGAATGCGCGACTCGGCGAAACGCGACCCGCCGAACACCAGATCAGGAGAGGTGGCAGAGTGGTCGAATGTACCTGACTCGAAATCAGGCGTACGGTATCCCCGTACCGAGGGTTCGAATCCCTCCCTCTCCGCCAGTCGAAGACAACGGGCCCCTCGGGGCCCGTTTTTCTTTGCGCTGAGAGGCGCCAGGCCTGGCCCCGAACAGCACACCCCCAGAGGGGTGGAGGCTTGTAAGAGCGTGTACCAATGCACGCCACAGGCCCGGCCGCGCCGCAAAATCGCGGCCTGCCTGACAGGGACAAGAAAGAATGAACGATCGCCTGAGCGACGCCATCACCGGTGCCCAAGCCAGATTCGATGATCTTCTGGCCGACTGGACCCAAGCCCAGCGCATCTACAACCTGAGCGGCGGCGGCCGCATCAGCGACCTGCTGGTCGAACGCTTCACGCTGGTCGACAAGGTCGGCGAGCCTTTCGTCCTGCAGCTGAACGTGCTCACGCTCGACGCCAGCGTATCCATCCACGAACTGCTGGGCCAGCCGCTCGCGCTGAGAACTGCCCTGTCGGACGGCAGCGCCCGCACCCACAGCGGCCTGGTCTTCGAGGCGAGGCGGCTCGAAGCCGATGGCGGCTTCCAGCGCCTGCAGCTCACCGTGCGGCCCTGGGTGCAGCTGCTCGCCCACGAGTCCCATTCCCGCGCGTGGGAGAACAAGACCGTCATCGAGATCGTCGACACCGTGCTCGGCGGTGCAGCCTACAGCGCATATGCCGACTGGCGCTGGGGCGAGCAAAGCGAATCGGGTGATGCCGAAGACATCGCTGCCTTCCTGGCCCGTGGCCCCAACGGTGGCGTGTACCCGCTGTGCTGTCAGTACCGCGAGACCAACCTGCACTTCATGCAACGCCTGCTGGCGGCGCACGGTCTGGGCTGGCGCTTGGAAGAGGCCGAAGACACCAAGGCCGGGCACCGCGTCGTTTTCTTTGCCGACAGCGCGCGCTGGCCGCAGAACATCACCTCTGCATCCGCCCGCGGTGGCCCCGGCATCCGCTTCCACGCCTCGGCCGCGAGTTCCATGCAAGAGCAGGACGCTATCCAGAGCTTCGGCGGCCAGCGCAGCCTCAATCCGGCAACCACCAGCGTGCTGGTCTGGGACTACGCCAGCAAGTCCGCTGTCGCGGCCAGCGCACCCACCTGCCACGAGTTCGGTGCTCCCGTGGTGCAAAACATGGCCACGTGGCTGGAGAGTTACTTGAGCGTGGGTGCATCGGCCGACACCGGTAGCTGCACCAGCGCGGAGTTGCAGCATCTGGCTGAACTGGGCCAGCAGGCCCACGAGTTTCGCAACAAGACTTGGCTTGGCCGCAGCTCCGTGCGCAGCTTGCGTGCCGGCGAGTTCTTCCAGCTCAAGCAAAGCACGCTCGATGCCCTCAGCGACCTGGGGCGCGGCGAGGCCGACATCGAGTTCACCGTGCACTGCGTGCACAGCCTGGGCATCAACAACCTGCCCAAGGAACTGAGCAGCCGCATCGCGCGAGCCATGGCGAACGCGGCGTCCCCTGATGGTGACGCTTTCGCCGTGGGCGGCCAGCCCGACCCGATGGCCGATCTGCTTGACGCCCTGGCCAACGACCCCGAGTTGAGTGCGCAGGCCGCCGCCACAGGCCACGCCAACCGCTTCGAGGCCTGCCGCCGGGCCATCCCCTGGCGGCCCTTGCATGTGCCCCAGCCCACGGCGCTGGGAGTGCAGACGGCCGTGGTGGTTGGCCCCAGCGGCAACACGCGCCCTGAAGGGACCGACGAGCTGTACACCGATGCCTTCGGCCGCATCCGCGTCCAGTTCCACTGGCAAGGCAACGGCCATGCCGATGCGCGCGACGACAACCGCAAGTCGTGCTGGGTGCGCGTGGTGCAGCGCTGGGCCGGCGCCGGTATGGGCCAGCAGTTCATCCCGCGCATCGGCCAAGAGGTGCTCATCGAGTTCCTCGAAGGCCACATCGACCGGCCTGTGTGCATCGGCACCCTCTACAACGGCCGCGGCGAGGCCGGCCAGGCGCGCACGCCCGGCGGCGCCGCGGGCGAGACCGACCTGACGCCCTACAGCCAGAGCAGCGACCACAGCCCCAGCGCCCAGGGCAACCTCGTGAGCGCTGGCAACGCACCGGCCTGGCACGGCGGTGCGCCGGGGGGCGCCACGGCGGGCACGAACGCGCAGAACAACCCCGCCGCGCTCTCGGGAGCAAAGAGCAAGGAGTTCGGAGGCGAGGGCTACAACCAGCTCGTCTTCGACGACACCCCCGGCCAGCTGCGCGTGCAACTGGCCACCACCCAGCACGCCACCCAGCTCAACCTCGGTCATCTGATCCACCAGGCCGACAACCACCGCGGCAGTTACCGGGGCCAAGGTTTCGAGTTGCGCACCGACGCCTACGGCGCCATCCGCGCGACGCAGGGCCTGCTCATCAGCAGCTACGGCACACGCGAAGCCGACCCGGCCGGCGACAACGCCCCCGGCATGGCCCTGCTCAAGCAGGCGGCAGCACTTGCGGACAGCTTCAACCAGGCCGCCCAGACCCACCAGACCACCACGCTGGCCAGCGCGATCGGCAGCATCAAGGCGAGCCAGAGCAGCTTGAGCGACAAGCTCGCGCCGATGAAAGCCTTGCACCAGGCCGCCAGCGGCATGGTGAGCGAAGCGGCGCAAGACAGCGCGCTGAGCGATGCGAGCAGCAAGGCCACGCAAGCGAAGAGCGGCAAGCTGCCCCATACCACCGACCCCATCGTCGCCATCACCGGCAAGGCTGGCCTGGCCACCGTGGCCGGCCAGGACATCCAGTTCGCCAGCGGTGAGGTGATCAGCGTGCAGGCCGGGCAGGACATCCAGCTGGTCAGCGGCAACCAGGCCCGCCTGCACACGGGCCAAAGCCTGGGCATTCTGGCCGGTGCTGTCCAGCCAGGGCAAGGAGCCCAGGGCACCGGCATGACCTTGATCGCAGGCCAGGGGCCGGTGCAGATGCAGGCCCAGGCGGGACAGGCGGAGGTGGCGGCCAAGAACCTCGTCAACGTGCAGAGCGCCAGTGGGCACATTGATTGGGCGGCGGCCAAGAGGATCACCCTGTCCACGTCAGGGGGCGCGCAGATCGTGATTGAAGGTGGCGGGATCACGGTGCAGTGCCCGGGGAAGATCACGGTCAAGGCGGCGACGAAGAGTTTGGTGGGGCCTGGTGCGGAGAGCTATCCGATGCCAAGACTCCCGCGATCCGCGATGCCGGAGCGAGACCTCGCTTTCAACATGGTGCTGGCAGACACGCCGGGGCCGAACGGGCACCCCCTCGCGTTCACGCAATGGAAGATTGCTCGCAGCCGGCGTGAGCCGGAAGGCATGGCCTTGCTGGAAGACGCGCAAGTTGTTGCATCCGGCATGAGCGACGCGCAAGGCAAGGTGCAGCTCGACGCAGCGCAGCAAAGACTCGTAGCGCAGGCTTACTGCCAAGACCCCGACGGTACCTGGCTGGTGTATCGGGGCCACGCCGTGCAAATCAACGTCGCCGGCGAAAGGCCTGACTGGACACAAGACGAAAAGCTACGCCATGCAATGAGCGCCTCGGACTTCAGTGG
>NZ_DASSRA010000214.1:0-3909 GCF_035702065.1 Rhizobacter sp. | reverse complement strand
GCTGCTCACGGCCATTGCGCTGCGCGAGCGCGGTTTTGCCATCACCGAAGCGACCAGCGGCGAGCGCGCCATCCAGCTGCTGACCGACTGGCTGCCCGACGTGGTGGTGCTCGATGCCCTGATGCCCGGGCTCGACGGCTTCCAGACCTGCCAAGAGCTGCGCAGCCTGCCGGGCTTCGAGTCGCTGCCGGTGCTCATGCTGACCGGCCTCGACGACGACGCCTCCATCACCCGCGCCTACGAGGCCGGTGCCACCGACTTCTTCGTCAAGTCCACCCAGTGGAGCCTGCTGGCCGGCCGCCTGCGCTACCTGCTGCGCTCCTCGCGCACGCGGCTGGAGCTGGAGCGCAGCAAGTCCAAGCTGGCGCGCGCTCAAGACCTGGCCCGCATGGGCAGCTTCGACTGGCGTGTGGGCGGCGGCAACCCGGTGTTCTCGGTCGAGGGCCTGCGCGTCTTCGGCCTGGGCGTGGGCGACCACGCTGGCATGCGCACCGTGCTGCGCATGGTGCCGGCCGAAGACCGCGAAGGCTTCATGATGGTCCTGCACGACGTGTTCCGTCACAGCTCCGTGCTGGCCACTGACATCCCGGTCACGCTGCCCGATGGGCGGCAGCAGCGCATCATCCACGTCGAAGCCGAGCCGGAGTTCAACGAGCACGGCAACCTCTCGGGCTACACCGGCATCGTGCAGGACGTGACCGACCGGCGCATGGCCGAAGACCGCATCCGCCACTTGGCGAACTTCGATGCGCTCACCGGCCTGCCCAACCGGCGCCAGCTGATCTGGCGCACCGAACGCGCGCTGGAACATGCGCGCCGCCTCAACCACCCGGTGGCGCTGCTGCTGATCGACCTTGACCGCTTCAAGGTCATCAACGACACGCTGGGCCACAGTGCCGGCGATGAGTTGCTGATGGAGGTGTCGCGCCGCCTGCGTTCGTGCGTGCGGCACTCCGACCAGGTGATGGAGAACTCCATCGAATCCATGGGCGCCCGTTCGCACCGCACGCTGGAGGCCGTGGGCCGCCTCGGCGGCGACGAGTTCGTGGCCCTGTTGCCCGAGGTGTCCGACGAGTCCGACGCCGAGCGCGTGGCCGACCGCATCCTCGACGTGATGCGCGAGCCCATCTTCGTGGGCGGGCAAGAGTGCTTCGTCACGGCCTCGGTGGGCATCGCCATGTTCCCGCGCGACGGCGCCACAGTGGCCGACCTGATGCGCAACTCCGACGTCGCCATGTACTCGGTGAAGGCACAGGGCCGCAACGCCGCGCTCTTGTACCGCCCGGCGCTGGCCGGCAAGGGCCGCGAGAAGCTGGAACTGGAAAGCGCACTGCACAAGGCCATCGAACGCAACGAGCTGGTGCTGCACTACCAGCCCAAGGTCGACGTGCGCGGTGCCAAGATGGTGGGTGTGGAAGCACTGATGCGCTGGCAGCGCGGCAGCGCGCTGGTGCCGCCGGGCGACTTCATTCCCCTGGCCGAGGAAACTGGCCTCATCTTCCCGCTCAGCGAATGGGCGATCCGAGAAGCAGCCCGCCAGGCCCGGCTGTGGCAAGACAGTTTCGGCTTTGCCGACTCGATCGCCGTCAACCTGCCCAACCGCCTGTTCGAGCGCACCGACCTGGTCGAGAACATCCACCAGGCGGTCACGCTGTACGGTGTGCCGCACCATGCCATCGAGCTGGAGATCACCGAGACGGGGCTGATGAAGGATCTGCAGAACGTGATCCCGTCGCTGCACCGCCTCAACGAGATCGGTGTCGAGATTTCCATCGACGACTTCGGCACCGGCTACTCGTCGCTCGCCTATCTCACCACCCTGCCCATCAGCGAGCTCAAGATCGACCGCTCCTTCGTGCGCGACCTGGGCATGACGCCGCAAAGCTCGGCCGTGGTCACCGCCATCATCGCGCTGGCCCGTTCGCTCGGCCTGCGCGTGATCGCCGAAGGCGTGGAGAACATGCGCCAGATGGAGGTGCTGCACCGCCTGGGGTGCGTGGTGATGCAGGGCTTCCTGTTCAGCAAGGCCCAACCGCCCGAGCTGCTTGAGCAGTGGCTCGAACAGACCGTGCTCCCGCGCAAGGCGCCGTGGATCGTCAATGCCGACGAGTCCGACGCCGCCGATGCCCTGCGCGCAGCCGTTGAGGCCCGTTCGCGCTTCGGCCCACAAGGCTGAGGCCAGTCTCTTCTTTCATTCAGACCCCGATGGATACGACACGCGCTGCCGCACCGCGAGCTGCCGCCGATGCTGCCTTGCCCCCTCAACTCGCCAAGGCCGCGTTGCGCCGACTGGTGATGGAGAAGCTCGAACCCACCCCCGAGAACTACGCTCGCGCGTACTACCAGGAGGCTGGTGCGCCGCCCCCGCCTGCCGCAGCGGCGGCGCCGGTGGTCGACAAGCAAGAGCTGGCGGCCCAGGGTGCCGCCCTGGCCACCCTGATCGAACGCGTGGTGCGCGGCGTGCAGCGCGGCGGCCGGCAATGGACCACGGCCCGCAAGAAAGACAGCCTGCAGCGCGTGCTCTCCAGCTCGCGCAGCGACGTGCAGCGCCTGCAGCAGCGCCTGAACCAGCTGCTCAACGGCTGGGAGAGCGACACCATCGACGGTGCCGTCGACCCCGAGGCCATGGACGCCGTGGTCGAACAGCCCTGGGGCGACCCGACCCAGCCCGCCCCGCTGATGGATGCCGCCGGCCCCGTCGCCAACGACGCCACCCCGATCTGGCACGACCTGCTCGCGAGCCTGGGCGGCACGCTGCAGCAAGCCTTGCCTCCACCGCCCGCACCCAACGCCGAGCTGGCCGACGAATTGGCTGCGCTGAGCACCCGCATCCGCGAACGCGGGCCGACGGTGGGGCAGAGCGATGAGGTCGAACAGCTGTGCAAGCGCGCCGCGCGCGTGCTGGCGCACCGCCACCACCTGATCGACCAGCTGAGCGCGCTGTGCGAGAAGCTCACCGCCAGCCTGACCGAGCTCGCCGAAGACGACAGCTGGGCCCAGGGCCAGTGCGAAGCCATGCGCAACGAGATCGAGTTCGGCCTCACCGCACGCAGCGTGCGCTCCGTGGGCGAGTTGCTCGACAACACCCGCGAGCGCCAGAAGCAGCTGCGCGTGGAGCGTGCCAAGGCGCAGGACCAGCTCAAGCTGCTGATCACCCGCATGCTCAGCGAGCTGGGTGAACTGGGCTCGCAGACCGGCCGCTTCCACGAGAACCTGGGCCGCTACGCCGACGTGATCGAGAAGGCCGATTCATTGGAGAGCCTGGCTGGGGTGGTGCACGAGATGGTGGAAGAAAGCCGCACGGTGCAGTCGCTGGTGAAGGTGGCGCAGGGCAAGCTGCAGTACGAACACGAGCGGGCGACGGACCTGTCGGAGCGCGTGGTCGAGCTCGAAACCGAGCTGCGCCGCCTGTCCGAAGAGGTGTCGACCGACCAGCTCACCAAGATCGCCAACCGCCGCGGGCTGATGCAGGCCTTCGATGCCGAGAAGGCGCGCCTGGAGCGGGAAGGCACCCAGCTGTCCATCGGCCTGCTCGACGTCGACAACTTCAAGAAGCTGAATGACGAGCTGGGCCACAACGCGGGTGACGTGGCCCTGAAGTCACTCGCCGAAGTGGTGAGCAAGGCGCTGCGCCCGATGGACCTGGTGGCACGCTACGGCGGCGAAGAGTTCGTTGTGCTGCTGCCCAACACGCCTGTGGCAGAGGGCGAGCAGATCCTCACGCGTCTGCAGCGCTCACTCAGCGGCGGCCTGTTCATGCACGAAGAGAAGCGCATCTTCGTCACCTTCTCGGCCGGGGTCACGGCCTATCGCCCGGGCGAGCGCATCGAAATGGCCCTGGAACGGGCCGATGAAGCCCTGTACGAAGCCAAGCGCACCGGAAAGAACAGAACTTGTGTAGGCTGATCG
>NZ_DASSRA010000213.1:0-9617 GCF_035702065.1 Rhizobacter sp. | reverse complement strand
GTCGGCGCTCTGCTTCACGGTGCCGGTGAGCTGCTCCATCGACGAAGCGGCCTGCTGCAGGTTGCTTGCGGTCTGCTCGGTGCGCGCGCTCAGATCCTGGTTGCCGGTCGCGATCTCGCTGGAGGCGGTGGAGATGCTGTCGGTCGAGGCACGCACCTGGCCGACGATGCCGGCGAGCGAGTGCTGCATGCGCACCAGCGCGGCCGTCATCTCGGCCACTTCGTCGCGGCCTTGCGGTTCGATGCGGTGGGTCAGGTCGCCATCGGCCACGCGGCCGGCGAACTCCTTGACCCGCGTCACCGGCTGCACCACCGAGTGGCTGATGCGCCAGGCGATCAGGCCGCCGAGGACCGTGCTCAGGACGAGGCCGGCCACGAGGGCGGTCAGCACACCTTGCGTCACGCGCTCCACTGTGCCGAAGACCTGCTTGCTCACCAGGCTCACCGCGTTCTCGACGTTGTCGAGCAAGGCGGTGGCCTCGGCGTACGGGGCTTGCGTGGGCTTCATGGCCTCGAAAGCGTCCTTGGCATCGGCGAACCCGCTGGCCATCAGCTGGTCGGCCACCGGCACGAAGGCCTTGCGGTACGCCTGAATGTGGCCGCGAAACTGCTCCAGCTTTGCTTGGGCCTCGGCATTGCCGGCCACCAGGTCGGCATAGTCCTTCATGTTCTGGTCGATGCCTGCCTGGGCCTTGTCCCACGCAGCCTTGGCCTGCTTCATCCCGGCATCGTTGAAGATGGCCGCGACCATCGACGCTGCGGCAGCCTGGGACTCCAGCAGCCTGAACTTGCCGGAGACCGCGATGGCGTTCGCCGGCTGGATCTTCATGGTGATGCCGCTGAACGCCTTCTGGATGACCACGAGGCCAAAGCCGCTCACCGCGGCAAGCAGGACGCTCAACAGCAGCATCGTGCCAAAGCCGGCGAAGAGGCGGTTGCGAATGCGAAGACGACTGAGCATGGGCGAAGATCTGTGAAAGAGAGGAAGGCGGTGGGTCAGGCCGCGAGGCGGAAGGTGGCGACCACCTGGGCGAGCTGCTTGGCCTGTTCCTTCAACGACTCCGCGGCGGCGGCCGACTGCTCCACCAGGGCGGCGTTCTGCTGCGTCATCTGGTCGAGCTGGGTGACGGCGGTGTTGACCTGGCCGATGCCGTCGGATTGCTCCGAAGAGGCTGCGGTGATCTCGCCGATGATGTCGGAGACACGCTGCACCGAACCGACGATCTCGTTCATGGTGGCGCCGGCATCGGCGACCAGGCGCGAGCCGGTCTCGACCTTGTCGACGCTGGCGCCGATCAGGCCCTTGATCTCTTTCGCGGCCTCGGCCGAGCGACCAGCCAGGCTGCGCACTTCGGAGGCCACCACGGCGAAGCCGCGGCCCTGTTCACCGGCACGGGCCGCTTCGACCGCGGCGTTCAGCGCCAGGATGTTGGTCTGGAAGGCGATGCCGTCGATCACACCGATGATGTCGTTGATCTTCTTCGAGCTGGCCGTGATCTCGTCCATGGTGGACACGACCTGGGCCACCACGCTGCCGCCGCGCGCGGCCACTTCGGCGGCCGAAGCGGCGAGCTGGTTGGCCTGGGATGCCGAGTCGGCGCTCTGGCGCACGGTGGCGGTCAGTTGCTCCATCGACGAGGCCGTCTGCTGCAGGTTGCTCGCGGTCTGCTCGGTGCGTGCGCTCAGATCCTGGTTGCCGGTGGCGATCTCGGTCGAGGCGGTGGAGATGCTGTCGGTGGCGTTGCGCACCTGGCCCACCACGCGCTGCAGCGAGCCTTGCATGTCAGCCAGTGCGCGCAGGAGGTCGCCCAGTTCGTCTCGGCGGGTCGAGTCGATGCGCTGCGACAGGTTGTTGTCGGCGACCACGCGGGCCACTTGCACGGCTTCGAGGATCGGCGTCGTGACCGAGCGCGTGATGGCGAAGGCCATGCCGCCGCCCACGCCCAGGCTCAACAGGGCCAGCACCACCAGCATCACCTTGGCGGTGACGAGGCTGCCGCGCAGGTGTTCGTTGGTGGCGTCGACGTTCTTGCGCTCGTGCGCCTGCAGCGTGCCCATGGCGGCCACGTAGACGTTGGCGGCAGGCAGCAGCTTCTCCTTGAGCAGGTTCTCGGCGGCCAGCGGGTCGCCCACCTTCAGGTGCTCGTTCATCTCGTTGCGCAGGGCGATGTAGGCCTCGCGCTTCTGGCTGATGCTGGCCATCATCGTGCGGCTCTCGTCGCTGTTGATGCCGGCATCCACTTCCTTTTGCAGGCGGGTGATCTCGGCCGAGGTTTCCTTCATCAGCGGGCCGAAGTAGGCCTCGACATCAGGCTGACCGGCCGACTTGGCGATGGCCACCGTGCGGGCCAGGTTGAGCTGGGTCTTGCCCTTCCAGTCGTCGACTGAGTTGGCCAGCTTCTGCGTGGCTTCGGCCGCGTCGATGGCGCGGGTGGTCTGGGCCATCTGGATGTAGGCCACGCTCACCGTCACCAGCAGCAAGGCCAGCACCGCGCCGAAGCCAATGGTCAAGCGGGTGCCGATTCTGAGGTTGTTGAGGCTCATGATGTGTCCTATTACTGCAGAGGTTTCAGGCGTGGTTGCTCAACCGGAAGGTCGATACGACCTCGGTGAGGCTGCGGGCTTGCTGCTTGAGGCTTTCGGCGGCGGCGGCCGACTCTTCGACCAGGGCCGCGTTTTGCTGCGTCATCTGGTCGAGCTGGCCGACGGCGGTGTTGACCTGGCCGATGCCGTCGCTTTGCTCGGACGAGGTCGCGGTGATCTCGCCGATGATGTCGGAGACGCGTTTCACCGAGCCGACGATCTCGGTCATCGTCGCACCCGCATCGGCCACCAGGCGCGAACCGGCCTCGACGCGGTCGACGCTGGCGGCGATCAGGCTCTTGATCTCCTTGGCGGCTTCGGCCGAGCGGCCGGCCAGGCTGCGCACTTCGGAGGCCACCACCGCGAAGCCGCGGCCCTGCTCGCCGGCACGCGCCGCTTCCACGGCGGCGTTCAGCGCGAGGATGTTGGTCTGGAAGGCGATGCCGTCGATCACGCCGATGATGTCGCTGATCTTCTTGGAGCTGGCGTTGATCTCGTCCATGGTGCTCACCACCTGCGAGACCACGTTGCCACCGCGTGCGGCCACTTCGGCGGCCGATGAAGCCAGCTGATTGGCCTGGCGCGCTGAGTCGGCGCTTTGCTTGACGGTGCCGGTGAGCTGCTCCATCGAGCTGGCGGCCTGCTGCAGGTTGCTGGCGGTCTGCTCGGTGCGGGCGCTCAGGTCCTGGTTGCCGGTTGCGATCTCGGCGGATGCGGTCGTGATGCTGTCGGTGGAGGTGCGCACCTGGCCCACCAGCTGGCGCAACGATGTGCGCATCTGCGACAGCGTGCTCAGCAGGCTGGACGCTTCGTCCTTGCCCGCGGTGTCGATGGGGCGCTCGGTCAGGTCGCCTTGGGCGATGGCTTGCGCGAGCTGCTGGGCCGAGCTCAGCGGCTTGCAGATCGACTGCATGTTCACCAGCGTGAGCGGGGTGATGACGACCAGCATGACGCCAATGGCCGCGAACAGCAGCAGGGTCACCGTGTTGCCCACCGCCTGCAGGCGCTGCTGCCCTGCGGCTGCGCTGCCGTCGATGTCTTTCGCGAGCGTCTCGATGGAGGCGAGGGCGCGTGTGTAGTCGCCTTCGGCACGCTTGACCAGCGCGACGGCCGCCCGCGCGGTGTCGAACGACTGCGCCTCCAGTTGCTTCAGCACCGGCGTGAAGCTGGTCTTGAAGTTGGCCACCAGGGCCATCGATTCCTGGGCCTTGGCGATCTGCGCCGGGTCATGCAGGGCTGCAATCAGCTGCTTGCCCGAGGCATCGATCTCGTCGAACGACTTCAGCCACGCCGTCTTCGCCTTGGCAAAGTTGTCGGGCGATTCGTATTGGATCAGCAGGTCTTTCTCATGCAGCCTGAGCTGGTACATGGTGGTGCGCATGTCGCCGATGCGCTGCAGCGCGGCGAACTCGCTGTTGAAGAAGGACATGCTCACCGAGTTGCCGTAGAGCTGGCCCACCAGCCCCACTGCACCCACGATGAGCAGCGACACCGTCACCATCGCGACGGCGCTGAGCATGCGCGTGCGAATGGTGAAGCTGCGGACGAGGCTGTTCAAGTTCATGTCGTGACCTGTGCTCAGTGGCGCGAGCGGCGTACGAGGCTGCCCACGTCCAGGATCAGGGCCACGCGGCCGTCGCCCATGATCGTGGCGCCCGACACGTCGTTGACCTTGCGGTAGTTGGCTTCGAGGTTCTTCACCACCACCTGCTGCTGGCCGAGGAGCTCGTCCACCAGCAGGGCGATGCGGCCGCCTTCGGCCTCCACCACCACCATGATTCCGCTCACGTGCTCGAAGTCGAAGCGCGGCACGTTGAAGACGTGTTCCATCTCCAGCACCGGCATGTACTCGTCGCGCACCTCGACCACGCGGCCGCTGCCGCCGATGGTCTTGACCATGTCGGGCTGCACCTGGAACGACTCGACGACGGAGCTGAGCGGGAGGATGTAGACCTCTTCGCCCACACCGATCGACATGCCGTCCATGATGGCCAGCGTGAGCGGCAGGCGCACCTTGACGCTCATGCCATAGCCTTCGGCGGAGTCGATGTCGACCGTGCCGCCGAGGGCGGTGATGTTCTTCTTGACCACGTCCATGCCGACACCGCGGCCCGACACGTCGGTGACCACGTCGGCGGTGGAGAAGCCGGGGGCGAAGATCAGGCCCCAGACCTCTTGATCTGTCATCGAATCGGGTGCCGGGATGCCGCGCTCGCGGGCCTTCTTGAGCAGCTTCTCGCGCGACAGGCCGCGGCCGTCGTCGCGCACTTCGATGACGATCGAGCCGCCCTGGTGCGACGCCGACAGGGTGATGGTGCCGGTCTCGGGCTTGCCCTTGGCCAGTCGGTCTGCCGGCGACTCGATGCCGTGGTCGCAGGAGTTGCGCACCAGGTGGGTCAGCGGGTCGGTGATCTTCTCGACCAGGCCCTTGTCCAGCTCGGTGGCTTCACCTTGCGTCACGAAGTCGACCTTCTTGCCCAGCTTGGCGGCCAGGTCGCGCAGCATGCGCGGGAAGCGGCTGAACACCATCGACATCGGGATCATGCGGATCGACATCACCGACTCTTGCAAGTCGCGGGTGTTGCGGTCCAGGTCGGCCAGGCCGGCAGCGAGCTGCTGGTACATGGCCGGGTCCATGCCCTGGGTGTTCTGGGCCAGCATGGCCTGGGTGATGACCAGCTCGCCCACCAGGTTGATGAGCTGGTCGACCTTCTCGACCGAGACGCGCAGGGTCGAGGCCTCGACGGCGGCGGCCGGCTTGTCGGCCTTGGGTGCCGCCTTGGGCGCCGCCTTGGGGGCTGCAGCGACTTCGCCCGCGGGCGCACCGGCAGCCGCCTGGCTGGGCGCGCCGGGTGCGTCCTCGAAGAAGCCGTAGCCCACGTCGGCCTTCTCGGGCTCGGGGGCGCCCGGGGCGCCTTCGTGGAAGCCGAAGCCCGGGCCCAGCGGCAGCAGGTTGACCTGCTCGCGGGCCACGTGGAAGGTCAGCAGGTCCAGCAGGTCGCTGTCGGTGCTGGTGGTGCACACCTTGAAGCGGCGCATGCCGTCGGCCGGCATGCCGTTGTCCAGCGGCTCGATGGTGCCGAGGTCGGTGATTTCCTTGAACAGGTCGATGATGTTGTTGGCGTCGTCCGGCTTGTCCATCGGGCCGACGCGCAGCTCGATCACGCGGGCGGCGTTGGCCGCGGCGGGAGCGGCCATCACGGCGGGCTCGGCGGGCTTGGCCGCCGGCGCGGGGGCGGCCACCGGGGCGCTGACCACGGGCGTTTCGCCGGCCACCATGGCGCGGATATTGAACAGCAGCTCGGTGGTGTCGAGCTCGTCGCCTTCGCCGCTGTTCTGGTGGCGGGCGAGCTGGGCGCGCAGGGCGTCGCCCGACTGCAGCAGCACGTCGACCATCGCGGCGGTGGGCTCCAGCTCGTGGCGGCGCAGCTTGTCGAGCAGCGTCTCCATCTGGTGCGTGAGCTCGGCCACATCCTTGAAACCAAAGGTGGCGGCACCGCCCTTGATGGAGTGGGCGCAACGGAAGATGGCGTTCATCTCCTCGTCGTCCGGAGCATCGACGTTGAAGTCGAGCAGCAGCTTCTCCATGCGGTCGAGGTTTTCGCCCGCTTCTTCGAAGAAGACCTGATAGAACTGGCTCAGGTCGATGCCGGCGCTCAGTTGAGAGCCTTCAGAGGACATCTCGCCCATGGCGGTGCTCCTGGATGTGTGAATGTTGTTGCGTGGGAGGCGGCGAGAGGGGCGCTTACTTCACGACCTTCTTGATCACTTCGATCAGCTTGGCCGGATCGAAGGGCTTGACCAGCCAGCCCGTCGCACCCGCTGCGCGGCCCGCCTGCTTCATCTGGTCGCTCGACTCGGTGGTCAGGATCAGGATGGGCGTGCTCTTGAACTTGGGGTTGTCGCGCAGCTTCTTGGTCAGGCTGATGCCGTCCATGCGGGGCATGTTCTGGTCGGTCAGCACGAGATCGAAGTCACGCCCGTTCGACTTCTCGAAGGCGTCCTGGCCGTCCACGGCCTCCACGACGTTGTAGCCCGCGCTCTTGAGGGTGAAGGACACCATCTGGCGCATGGAGGCTGAATCGTCGACCGCGAGGATTGATTGCATGGCTTTCTCCGGGATATCTCGTTGAATTCGGTGGATGTGGATGTCGGGGATGGGGGCTCAGAACAGCTCGATGGATCCGACATCCATCTCGGCCTGTGTCACGGGGTTGGGGCGCAGCGGCACGTCTTCGACCGCGGCCATGCCGTCTTCGTCGTCGGCAAAGGTCTCGCGCGCCAGGCGGTCCACGCAGCTGCGCAGGCGCTTGTGGGTGTGGTTGATCAGCTGCGAGGCCATGTCCTGGAACTGCAGCGCCGTCACGGCGCCGCCCAGGTTCTGCATCACGTCGTTGAACACGGCGTCGCTGTCTTCCACGGTGTGGGGGTGCGAGCGCAAGGCGTTGATGTGGGCGGAGGCGCCATGGAAGCGCTGCATCAGCGTGTCGCAGGCGTCGGAAAGCAGCGTCTGGAGGCGATCCAGGTCGTTGCTCGCGCTCATCAGGTGGTCTTGCAGGTCGGCAGCTGCCATCAAGGGCATGCCACCGCCGCCGAACGCTTCCTGAGCTTCGTTCGCGTCTTCCATCGGCTTCAAATCTCCGCTCGGGTTGGGGCAGGGTGCACGCCGGGCAGGCGGGCACAACGGACTCATCTGAAGGGGATTTTCGGCAGCCGGGGCCCGGACATAAGGCCGATCACGGGTAATAAGTCCCGGCATTTCGCACGACTGCTGCACTGCAACCCCGGCCGGGCTTCCCTTGGCATACTGCCAACCATGTCACCCCCCTTGCCCCAAAAGCGCTTGCGCGTCCTGCACCTGGAGGATTCGGAACTCGACCACCAGCTGATGCTGGCCCACCTGCGCCGCAGCGGGGTGGAGGTGGATGCCGTGCGCATCGACTCGGAGGCCGAGTTCCTGTCCGCCATCGAGCCCGAGCAGAACTGGGACGTGGTGGTCTCCGACTACAACCTGCCCGGGTTTTCCGGCCTGGTGGCGCTCGACCTGCTCAAGGCCAGCGCGCAGATGATCCCGTTCATCCTGGTCTCGGGCGAGATCGGCGAAGACACGGCAGTCGAGGCCATGCGCAATGGCGCGGCCGATTACCTGCTCAAGAACAACCTCATGCGCCTTGGCCCGGCCCTGCTGCATGCGGTAGAAACTCACGAACTGATGCTGGCCCGCCAGCGTGCCGACCGCGAGTTGGGCGAATCCAAGCAGCGCGTGCATGAGTTGGCGCAGCACCTGCAGACCAGCGTCGAGCACGAGCGCGCCGCCATCGCCCGCGAGATCCACGACGACGTCGGTGGCTCGCTCACCGCGCTCAAGTTCGACCTGGCCTGGATCGCCCGCCATTCCGACTCGCCCGAGGTGCTGGCGCGGGTGAACTCGGCGCTGGAAACCGTCAACCACGCCATCGAGGCCAGCCAGCGGGTGATGCACAACCTGCGCCCCGCCATCCTGGAGCAGGGCCTGGTCGCCGCCCTGCAGTGGATGGCCAGCCGTTTCGAGAAGCGCACGGGTGTGACCTGCGAGTTCCGCTCGCGCCACGAGCACCTGAGCCTGCCCGCCGGCGTGCCGCTGGTGGCCTACCGGGCCGCGCAGGAGGCGCTGACCAACGTGTCCAAGCACGCCGAGGCGACCCAGGTGCACATCGACCTCTCGCTCGCCGGGGGCGTGCTGTCGCTGGAGATCAGCGACAACGGCCGCGGCCTCAGTCAGGACGACCTGGCCAAGGCGCGCTCCTTCGGCATCCGCGGCCTGCACGAGCGGGCCGGCACGGTGGGTGGTTGGGTCGACCTGAGCAGCAGCCCGGCGGGCACCACCCTGATCCTGTCGATCCCGCTGGGGCAGGGCGACGGGGTCGACGTGGAGCTGGCTGCATCGCAGGAAGAGCCCGCACTCGCTTCCGGGCCGTACGATCCGACGGTATGGGGCGCTCTATGATGGTTTTCAACCCGCGCTGTGACTGACCTGACGCCATGATCAAAGTCTTGCTCTGCGACGACCACGCGCTGATCCGGCGTGGCATCCGCGACACCCTGTCCGACGCGCCCGACATCCAGGTCATCGGCGAAGCCGGCGACTACGGTGAACTGCGAACCCTGATGCGCACGGTCGGCGAGGCCGATGTGCTGGTGCTCGACATCAACCTGCCCGGCCGCAGCGGGCTCGACGTGCTGCATGTGCTCAAGGACGAAGGCACCACCATGCGGGTGCTGGTGGTCTCGATGTACCCCGAAGACCAGTACGCCATCCGCGCCCTGCGGGCGGGGGCGTATGGCTACGTCAACAAGGGCGGCGACCCGCAGCTGATCGTGCAGGCGGTGCGCACGGTGGGGCAGGGGCGCAAGTACGTGACGCCCGAGATCGCGCAGATGCTGGTGGAGTCGTTGACGACACCCGGTACGGAGGCGGCGCACGAGAAGCTCTCGGATCGGGAACTGCAGACGCTGGTGATGATTGCGTCCGGCAAGCGCTTGTCCGATATCGCGGAGGAGCTGACCCTGTCGCCCAAGACGGTGAGCGTGTACCGGGCGCGGGTGCTGGAGAAGCTGGGCTTGTCCAACAACTCGGAGATGACGGTGTATGCGATTCGGAATGGCTTGGTGGGCGGGGAGTAGCTCACTTAGTGGGGCGGTCGCAACCACCCGTTCGCGCATCACCGTCCGCTCAGGCTGAGGTATCGAAGCCCCGTGCCTGCATTCGCATGAGGCGCTTGTTCACTGCGTGAGGCCGCTGCCGGGTGTTCGGCCCGGCGGCCGACCCCCTTTCTTGTGTCGACAAAAAAGGGGGCAAAGAAGCGACCCCTGCCTCCTCGGCCCTCGCGTAGCGAGGGCTGCCTTGCGCTGCTCGGTCATGGGGGCTCGCGCCCAACTCACTACGCGGCCTGTGGCCGCTGCGTTCAGACAGGCGGCGCGAAGTCAGAGGACGAGGCGTGCTGCGCACGCAGCCCCCAAGCCCTGCGCTGCTCAGCTCGTCCGAAGGGGAAGAGC
>NZ_DASSRA010000212.1:0-12561 GCF_035702065.1 Rhizobacter sp. | reverse complement strand
CCAAACCGTGCCACGCGAAACGCGCGACAAGGAGCCGCGGGCCACCAAGCCCCAGTTCATCGGCGCAGGGCCCGACGGCATCGAGCGGCTGTACGCCCAGTCCTGGCTCACGCACTACGGCCTGCGCGCCGGTGCGGGGGTGCCCATGACCACGGTGGTCGCCAAGAGCGAGATGGGCCTGCGGCGCAGCCTCTTCACCACCGCGTGCGTGGCCCTGCTGGCGCTGGCGGTGGCGGTGTGGGCCGCACGGCGGCTGGCCGCACCGCTGCACAGCCTGGGTAAAACCGCACGTGCCCTGGGCGCGGCCGATCCGGGTGCGCGTGCCGACGAGCGGCTGCCCGGCGAGTTCCGCCCACTGGCCATCGAGTTCAACCGCATGATCGACGCGCGCAACGCGGTGGAGTCGTCGCGCCGCGCCCAGGCCGCGGCCGAAGCGGCCAACCATGCCAAGGGCCAGTTCCTCGCGCACATGAGCCACGAGATCCGCACGCCGATGAACGCCATCCTCGGCCTGACCGACCTCACGCTGCGCAGCAGCCTCACCGACGAGCAGCGGCGCTACCTCGGCCAGGTGCAGATGGCAGCCACCTCGCTGCTGGGGATCATCAACGACATCCTCGACTTCTCGAAGATCGAGGCCGGCAAGCTCGAACTCGAGGCGCGCGACTTCACCCTCGCCCCGGTGCTGGAGCGGGTGCGCAGCGTGGTCAGCCTGAAGGCGCAGGACAAGGGCCTTGCCCTCGTGTGGCAGGTGGAGCCCGACGTGCCGCCGGTGCTGGTGGGCGATGCACTGCGGCTGGAGCAGGCGCTTATCAACCTGTGCAGCAACGCCGTCAAGTTCACCGACCACGGCGAGGTGGTGCTGCGGGTGCAAAAGCTGGCGTCGCTGCCCGACGGGCGCAACATGCTGCACTTCAGCGTGCGCGACACCGGACCAGGCCTTTCGCCCGAACAGGTGGCGGCACTCTTCACGCCCTTCACGCAGGGCGACCCCTCCACCACGCGCCAGTACGGCGGCACCGGCCTGGGCCTGGCGATCACGCGCCAACTGATCGAGATGATGGGCGGCAGCATCGGTGTGCACAGCACGCCCGAGCACGGCAGCGAGTTCTACTTCAAGCTGCCGCTGGCCACCGGCCGGCACGAGTCCGTGGAGCCGCACGTTCCGGTGCACGGCCACGCCGCGGATGACGCCGTGGGCCAGGGCAGCAGCTGGGCCGTCAACGGCGTGCCGGCCGCGCTCAAGGGCGCGCGCATCCTGCTGGCCGAAGACAACGAACTCAACCGCATCGTCGCCACCGACCTGCTCACCCACGTGGCCGGCGCGCACATCAGCATCGCGCGCAACGGCGAGGAGGCCGTGGCCGCCGCCAGCGAAGCGCCCTTCGACCTCGTGCTGATGGACGTACAGATGCCGGTGATGGACGGCTACCAGGCCACGCTGGCCATCCGCCAGGTGCCGGGCCTGCGCGATCTGCCCATCATCGCGATGACGGCGCACGCGATGCAGCGTGACCGGGATCAATGCCTGGCGGTGGGCATGAACGGCTACGTCACCAAGCCCTTCGAACCGGCCGAGCTGTTCACGGTGCTTGGCAAGTGGGCAGCGGTGGGGCGCCGGCTGCGCACCGGCGAGACACCCTGACCCGAATCAGAAGCTGACCGCCAGCCCCAGCGACCAGCCCTCGACGCTGGAGCCTCGCAGATAACGCACCACGGCACGGGCGCGGGTCACGAACTGCTCGTAGGCGGTGAGGTCGACCTCCATCCCCACGCCAAGCGAGGTCAGCGCGTTGAACCCGGTGTCACCGGCCTGGCCGCCGAGGAAGTTGGAATGCGTCAGTTCAAGCACGCTGCGCAGCGGCCGGTCGAGCACCACGTAGCCCGTGGGTGTGCGCAGGCGGCCCCAGATGTTGAGCGACTTGGCCGTGACGGTGGTGTTCATCTCCTCGTTGTCGCTGTGCGTGCTCAGACGCAGCTGGCTGTAGCGAATCTCGAGGTCGGTGTCGCGCTCGGGGCGGGCGCGCTCGAAGTCGAGCATCAGCGAAGCCCCGCCGCCGCGGGCTTCCATGCTGCCGCCATCGAGAAAGCTCAGCTCGGATTTGGAGTTGCGCTCGATGTACCAGGCCCCCACCGACAGGTCGCTCGCCACGCGGCCGGCGCTGTACATCAGGATGGGGCGAAGCACGAGATCGCGGGCCAGCGGGAAGTCCCAGCCCACCCCCACCGTGAGGGTGACGCTGTTCCAGCGCGTGGGCACCTCGCGCTGCTCGGTGCCGCTGCTCACCAGAAAGCGCGGGTCGAAGCGCGTGTAGGCGGCATTGCCCTCCAGGTAGACCGGCGCGTCGCGGCTCACGGTGAAGCCGCCGCCCAACTGCGTCATCAGCAGTGAGGGGTTGCCGGTGCTGGTGTTGCTCATCGAGAGCGAGCTGGTCGTCACGTCCGGCACGATGGTGTAGGACATGAGCGACAGCACGGCGGTGGCCTGGTCCCTGATGTTGGAGCCCAGCACCCGCGGCGGATCCGTTGCCTGCGCCCAGGCAGGGGCCGAAGCGGCCGCCAGGCCGAGTGCCACCACCGGCCCAAGCCACACAGCCCGCAAGACGCTGAATGAATGGATCCTTCCAGGATGCTTGAACACAGGGGCTCCAACGGCGCTGCGGTGCAACGCGGCTGGGCGAAATCCTACAGCGAGTTGTCGCGTTGCCGACAGGGCGCTACCCTGCTTTGCCCCTCCTTGACGCCCCACCCGCTCCACGCGTACAACCTGTCCGGCCCGGGGCTGCCACGCGCCGCCGCCCCTGCCTCGACCCAAGGAGCACCTCATGAGACACCTCCTCGCCACCGCATTCAGCCGGGCCCGCAGCTGGCTGATGCCGACGCTGGCCGCGCTGCTGACGCTGGGCGCCTTGGGCAGCGCGCACGCGCAGGACAGCGGCAGCTTCACCGAGGCCGAACTCGACCAGATGCTCGCGCCGATCGCGCTCTACCCCGACTCGCTGCTGTCGCAGGTGCTGATGGCGTCCACCTACCCCTCCGAGGTGAAAGAGGCGGCCGCCTGGTCCAAGGCCCACCCCGACACCAAGGGCGACGCCGCCATCGAGCAGGTGAAAGACAAGGAGTGGGAGCCCGCGGTGCAGTCGCTGGTCGCCTTTCCGCAGGTGCTGGCCATGATGGACAAGCAGCCCGACCAGGTGCAAAAGCTCGGCGACGCCTTCCTGGCCGACCCGGCCCGGCTGATGGACCGCGTGCAGTTTCTGCGCAAGAAGGCGCAGGACGCCGGCAACCTCAAGAGCAACGAACAGCAGAAGGTCTCGACCACCACCGAGAACGACAAGCAGGTGATCATCGTCGAGCCCGCGAAACCGGAGTCGGTGTACGTGCCGGTCTACCAGCCGTCGGTGGTCTACGGCACGTGGTGGTACCCCAGCTACCCGCCGTACTACTGGCCGCCCCCTCCCTATTACTACCCGGCGGGTGGCTTCGTCGCGGGCGTGGTCTGGGGCGCGGCCGTTGTCGGCATCGCCAACGGGCTCTGGGGTGGCTGCAACTGGGGGGGCGGCGATGTGAACATCAACGTCAACAAGTTCAACAACGTCAACAACTCCAAGAACCGCATCAACAACTCGACCGACAACAAGTTCAAGCACAACAGCGCTGGGCGCCGCGACGTGCCCTACCGCGACAGCAAGAGCCGCGAGCAGTTCGGCAACAAGTCGCCCGCCGGTGCGAAGGACCGCGAGGCCTACCGCGGCAAGGATGGCCGCGATGCCCAGCGCGCCGAGGCGTCCAACGCGCTGAAGGACCGGGGCGCCGACCCGGCGGCCGGGCGCGAGCGCCTGCAAGGTGCCGACCGCGATGCGGCCAACCAGGCAGCGCGCAACACCGACCGCTCGGCAGCCGGTGCGGGCTCACGTGATGCCGGGCGTTCTCCCGGCGCCTCGCAAGGCGGTGGTGGCTTCTCTTCTTCCGGTGGCTCGCGCGACAGCGCCTTCTCCGGTGCCCGCGACAGCGGTGCATCGCGGGCCAATGCCAGCCGGGGCCAGGCCAGCCGCTCGTCGATGCCGTCCGGTGCCCGAGCCGGCGGTGGCGGGGCGCGTGGCGGTGGTGGGCGTCGATAACCGGGAGCGCACAACATGAAAAACATACTCTTCATCCCCTGTGCTGCACTGGCTGTGGCCGGTGCACTCTCGCTCCCGGCCAAGGTGCAGGCGCAAGCCAAGTTCGCCAGCCCGGAAGCCGCGGCCGATGCCCTCATCGAGGCCATGACCACCAACAACAACAGCGCCAAGGCACGCGTGTTGGGCAAGGAGTGGAAGCAGCTGATTCCGCCCGAAGGCGTCGACCCGGCCGACCGCCAGGCCTTCCTCGACAAGGCGAAAGAACGCCGCGCCGTGACCCTGGCCGACGCACGAGGCGAACTGGTCGTGGGCAACGACCCGTGGGCCTTCCCCGTGCCCTTGAAGCGCAGCGCCGACGGCCAGTGGCAATTCGACACGCGCGCCGGTCGCGAAGCCATTCTCGACCGGCGCATCGGTGCCAACGAACGCGCCGCCATGCAGGCCGTGCTGGCCTATGTGGATGCACAGCGCGAGTACGCCACGGCCGACCGCAATGGCGACGGTGTGTACGAGTACGCACGCAAGCTCATCAGCACCAAGGGCAAGCGCGACGGCCTGATCTGGAGCCCATCGCTCGGCGACGAGAGCCCGCTCGGCGAAGGCTACGTCGCCTCCAAGCCCGGCCAGGGCTACCACGGCTACCACTTCAAGATCCTCGAAGGCCAGGGGCCGAGGGCCAAGGGGGGCGCGCGCAGCTACCTGATCGGCAACCGCCTGATGAGCGGCTTCGCCGTCATCGCGTGGCCCGTGATCTACGGCCAGACGGGTGTGACGAGCTTCATCGTCAACCAGGAGGGCGTGGTCTACGAGCGCGACCTGGGGCCGAACACGGCCTCCATCGCGAAGAACACCAAGCTTTTCGATCCCGGTGAACCCTGGCGCAAGGTGGCCCCGTAGCCTGGGGCCGGCGCCTTACTGCAGGATCTCGATCATCGCCACCGTGCCGGGGTGCTGGCTGTCGCCGGCGGTGTAGATGATCGAGGCGCTGTTGTCGGGTGAGCAGAACACCCCGGCGCCGCCAAGGCTGCCCTGCACCAGCGCCACCTGGATGCTCTGGCTGGCCGACAGGGTGCCGCGCGAGAGGTAGTTGCGGCGGTTGCCGTCGGAGATGCGCGTGGCGTAGCCATCGGAGCCGATGATCTCACCACCCTTGATGCAGAACGATCCGAGCATGCCCAGGGCCAGCGATACCTGCGCCTTGGACACGAAGACGCCCGGGCCGTCGCGCCGATAGACCCGGTCTCCGATGCGCAACCACAGCTTGCCGTCGTACCACTGCAGGCTGGACACGCTCACGCTCGTGCCACCGGGCAGCGCCTCCCGCGTCATGGTCGAGCCCGAATAGACGCGCAGCTCGCTGGCCCCGCCGCCGCTGAGCGCCGCCGTGGCGACGAACAGCTCAGGGCTGTCCGGCCGCCCCAGCACGCCCTGGATGCCGTAGTAGGCCTGGATCGTGTTGGTGGTCGACGAGGGGCCGATGGGGTTGGTGAACATGTTCGACACCGCACCCGAGCCGGTGTAGCTGACGTCGTCGTGGTACACGAAGTTGTAGTCGCTGTTGCCCGACCCGCCCAGGCCCCAGGGGCCGGTGAACGTGCCCTGCCGCGGACCGGGTTCGATGGTGCGGATGTAGCGGTCGTTCGTCCACAGGTAGGTCGCCGGCCCGCCGGTGTTGGCGTTGTACTGGCCAACGCGCGAAGAGGCGGCGTAGTAGAAGCTGAAGACGCGGTCGGCCTCGCTGTAGCGGTTGGTCGGCACCACGGTGTACGGCCAGACGGTGCCGAGGTCCATGCTGGACCAGTCGCCCGACGCGGGGTTGCCGTGCAGCTTGTGGACACGCATGCCACCCTGGCTGTTTTCGTCGGTGACGTAGAGCCCGCGGTTCGTGGCCGCCACGATCTGCACGTTGGAAACGCTGGCGCTGTAGTTCGGCACGGTGCCGTAGGTCACCCGGGCCACTTCGCCGCTGCCACCGCTGCCGCCGCTGTCACCCCACTGCGGCTCGTCTTCATCTTCGCCAGCACCGCCACAGGCCGCCACGGCCAGGGCCATGGCCGTCATCACCAGGGCGCGAGGCGCCCGTCCAAGGATCGAATGCATGGTGTTCCCTCCGAGAATCGTCGTTGCGGCGATTCTCGAAAGGCAGCATCCAATGACCCATCGGCCATTCGGAGGAAGTGGCGCAACGCGGCGTGAACTTGTGCACGCCAGGCCTGAGGCGGCCCGGGCTGCGACGCCTCAGGCGCCGAAGCGCAGGTCCGCGGCCGCCTGCAGCGTCACGCGCGGCCCATAGCTGCCGAGCTGGGACAGCGTGGCGTTGTGGTGGGCCGAGATCTGTGCTGCGGTGATCACGCCGTTGTCCATCGTCGAATGGCCATCGGCGACCAGCGTGACGGGGTAGCCCTGCGCCAGCGCGCCGCGCACGGTCGAGTCCACGCAGAACTCGCTCTGCAAGCCGCAGACGACAAGCCGGTCGATGCCGCGCGACTGCAGCACGGCCTGCAGCGGCGTGCGGTGGAACGAGTCGGTCGCCGTCTTGCGGATGCGCGGGTCCGCCGGCTGCACGGCGAGCCGCTCGTCGAGCTGCCAGCCTGCAGCATCGAACTGCAGCGGCCCCTCGGCTTCTTCATGCTGGATCAGGACCACGGGCACCCCTGCGGACCGCGCCTGGGCGATCACGCCGTTGAGGCGCTCGATGAGCTTGTCAGCGTCGAACATGGCCCACTCGCCGGCACACAAGGCCCGCTGCATGTCGATGACGAGCAAGGCGGCTGTCATGATGCACCGCCACCCTTGCGTTGCTGCGCCGCAGCCAGCATGGCCGCCATGCGCTCGTGGATGAGCTGGATCGCCTTGAGCGGGCGGATCATCACCTTGAAGTCGACGATGCGGCCCTCGTCGTTCCAGCGGATCATGTCCACTCCGTTGACCGTGATGCCGTCCATCTCGGTCTCGAACTCCAGCACGGCATCGTTCGGGCCGCGCACTTCGCGCACGTAGCGGAAGCTCGGGTTGAAGAACACATGGAACGCGGCCGACAAGTAGCCCTTGGCGAGGGCCTTGCCACGCTGCGGGGTGTGCACCACGGGCGAGTGGAATACCGCGTCGTCCGCCAGGAGCGCGTCCAGGCCGGAAGGGTCTTGCGACTGCACCAAGTGGTGCCAGGTCTCGATGGGGTGTTGTGCGCTACTCATCGGGCCAGCTTACCTCACGGCATGCAGACTGCCGGGCCATCCCCCTGCACGGCCACACCCCTAACCTGTCACCTCCGGCCTCCCACGATGTAGGGACGCGGCGGTACGCGCCGGTGCCTAAGCTCGATCACCAAGGAGGCGCTTCACCATGACGTTGTCGAACGAACTGATTCCCCACCTTGCGGGCCTGGAGCTGAACTCCCTGCGCACCTCCGGCGTGCTGGGCGATGAATACGAGAAGCTGCGCATCGCCAGGCGCGGCACCGCGGTGCACGACCCGAGCGGGCCCGTCCTCTTTCATCGCCTGCCGCTGGCGCGCGGGCGCGAAGGCGCGGGCTACGTCGACATCGCCGTCGAAGAGGCCATGGGCGAGCCGCTGCTGGCCACCGGCGTGGGCGGCCCGTGGGACGAGAAGGCCATCCTCGAAGCCGGCATGGCGGCCGCGCGCAAAGGACGGCGCGGGCTCAAGTACGACACGGTGCGCTTCGTCGCCTACAGCTTCCCCAAGATCGCGCTGCAGTTCCTGTTGAAAGACACCGAGGTGCTGATGCTGGAGCTGTTCTCCTGGGCCGTGGTGCCACCGGCCAAGAAGCGCGACCGCAAGCCGCTGGAGCCCGAGAACTTCGAGCGTTTCAGCCTGCTCGATGAGCTGCCTGCGGCCGAGAAGCGGCGCCGCGTGACGGCCTACCGCAAGCGCGTGGGCGCATGGGACGCGCCGAAGTTCCGCCGCCTCGACGTGAGCGTGGTCAGCGTGGCCAAGCTGCGCGACCTCATCGCCATCAAGCTCGTCGACCAGCGCGAGCTGCACTACTCCACGCGCGACACCGACCACGTGCCCTGCTACGAACTGCGTGGCCAGCAAACCAACGTGTGGTGCGTGGGCGCGAGCACCGAGATGCTGCTCAACTTCTACCGCTACACCTACGACCAGGTGCGCCTCGCGCAGGAGCTCGGCCTGGGGACGCTGGCCAACCCCAACGGCTTGCCCTACGCGCGCGTGGGCGACGTGGTCACCGTGATCGAGAGCCTCACGTCGAACGCGCTCGACGCGACCATGTTCACCAACCCCGGCTTCAACATCTTTCGCGACGAGATCCGTGCCAACCGGCCGCTGATCAGCTTCGTGCCCGGCCACTCGCGCACGGTGGCGGGCTACACGCGCTCGGTGCTGGCACTGCCGCTGGGCTTTCGCGGGCTGCTGGTCTATGACCCGTGGCCGCCGAACGCCGGGGTCATCACCCGTTGGGAGAACTTCGCTACGCAAACCTACCAGTACGCGTACTCCGCAGTGCTGCGACACGTGTGACGCCCGAAGAACTGGCCCGCGAAGCACGCGCCGTCGAGCAGGACGCGCGGCGCGCGCTCGACGGCAGCCAGCTCATGCTGCCGCGCGAGGCCAGGGTGGGCACGCCCGTGCCGGTGCGCGCGCTCGCCGGCCGGCTGGAAAGCTGGTTCGTTCCGGTGCTGGCCGGCGACTGGCTGGTGGCCTACCTGCGCTTCTCGCCGCTGCGCATGCTGCGGGCGAGTTCCAGCTTCATGCGACACACGGGAGACATGAGCGAGTGCCCGCTGGCTGCCGACTGGCTGGACGTGGAGCTGATCCGCGAGCGTGCCGAAGACTGCGCCCACTTCGACGAGACCGCCGGCGAGCCCATGCTGTCCTTCGACGGCGCGCCCGACCGGCTGGCCTGGGCGGTGCCGCTGCAGCGCGCCGGCGTGACCGGTCGCTGGCTGTTCGTGGCGGGCGAGGCCGTGTGGCCGGCCCTGCCCTGATCCGCCCGGGTCCGCCGCGTCCGGACAGCGTGGCCGCTTGGCAAGCGATACTGTCCCGGCTACTCCAAGACCTCGCCATGCTCCCAAGAATCCTCCCGGCTCTGGTAAGTGCGGCCCTCCTCGTGGGCTGCGCGTACCCGAAGACCATCCGTGTCTACGACGAAGAATGCGGCATCACCGCCAAGAAGATGGTGCTCGACGTTTCAGGCGCCGGCACCTTGGGCCCATGCATCAACTACGACTGCATAGCTCAGCTCGTGACGCAAGCGGCATTCCTCGGCGCCTCTACCGTTGTATCGGGGAGCATCGTCGTTGCGGGCAATGTGGTGTACTGGCTGGAGAAGCAGAAGGACTGCAAGCCGAGGCAGATCCTTCCTGCGCCAGCTTCACCCACGACCTAGGTCACGCGCGGCGGATCACTTCCGATTGAACGCACCCGGTTGATCTCGTCTTCGACCTCGCGCAGGCGGTCCTTGCCGAAGAAGATCTCGTCGCCGACGAAGAAGGTCGGCGAACCGAATGCGCCGCGCTCGTGCGCGGCCTGGGTGTTGGCAAGCAACTGCGCCTTGACTTCGGGCGACTGCGACGCCGCCGCCAGCGCCATGGCGTCGAGGCCGGCCGAGCGCAGCACCGACTGGATCTCGGCGTCGTCGGCCATGTCGCGCTGCTGCTCCCACATGGCCGCATAGACGGCCTCCACGTAGGGCGCGAAGCAGCCGAGCCGCTGTGCGGCACAGGCGCCGCGCATGATCTTCAAGGTGTTGACCGGGAAGTGCGGGTTCATGTGGAAGCGGTCGAGGCCGTGCTTCACGATGAAGCGCTGCATCTCCAGCTGCTCGTAGGCCCGCTTGTTGGGGATCTCGGCCGTGGTCTCGGCCGGCGAGCGGTTGTTGGCCAGCTTGAAGAGGCCGCCCAGCAACACCGGCACGTACTCGAATGCCACGCCGGTGCGCGCCTCGATGGCGGGGAGCACCTTGTGCGCGAGGTACGCATTCGGGCTGCCGAAGTCGAACTGGAATTGCACGATCACGCGGGCCTCCTGGTCATTCGCTCGTGGGGTTGTCGGGTTGGGAATCGAAGGCCAGCAGATGCTGGCGCACGGCACGCAGCAGCGCGTCTGAACGCTTGCCATCGCCGAGCACGCGCGACAGCGCGAGCGCGCCCACCATGGCGCTGACGGCGACCAGCGCCTGCTCGTCGTCTTCATGGCCCAGCGCCTGCGAAGCGGTGGCCACGAAGTCTTCGACATGGTTCGCCATCACCTGACGCACGTCGTCACCGGCGCGGCTTGCCTCCGAGGCCAGCGTGGGGATGGCGCAGCCGGTGCGCGGTGTGTCGCGGTGGCTGCGGCTCAGGTAGGCGCGCACCATGGCGGAGTAGCTGCGGCCCTTGGCCGCTTCGCCGCTGCTGCGCGCCTGCAGCTCGCTGTCGGCCAGCGCGCACTCCAGCGCCTCGGCCAGCAGCTCGGAGCGCGAGGCGAAGTGACCATAGAAGCCGCCGTGGGTGAGGTCCACGCTGCGCATCAGCTTGTTGACGCTCAGCGACTCCAGCCCTTGCTCCCGGATCTGCTGTGCCGCCTGTTTGAGGATGCGTTCGCGGCTGCCCGCCTTGTCTGCCTGTGAGTGGCCCATCGTGAGTCATTCCCCTTGCGCTTGACGCGATTCATTCTACACACGATCATGATTCTGCATGATGATCATCATCATGCAGACTGGAAACCTCTTTGAAAGAACCGAGCCATGAGTGAAAAGAAAGCCATCCTCGTCATCGGCGCGGGCGACGCCACAGGCGGCGCGATCGCCAGGCGCTTCGCGCGCGAGGGCTACGTCGCCTGCGTAACGCGACGCAGCGCCGACAAGCTGCAGCCGCTGGTCGACGAGATCCGCGCAGCCGGTGGCGAGGCGCACGGCTTCGGCAGCGATGCGCGCAAAGAGGAAGAGATGGTCGCGCTCTTCGAGCAGATCGAGCGCGACATCGCTCCCCTCGAGGTGGCGGTGTTCAACATCGGGGCCAACGTACGCTTCGGCATCACCGAGACCACGGCGCGCGTCTATCACAAGGTGTGGGAGATGGCCTGCTTCAGCGGCTTTCTCATGGGCCGCGAGGCGGCCCGGGTGATGCTGCCGCGCGGCCGCGGCACGATCATCTTCACCGGCGCCACCGCCAGCCTGCGCGGGCGCGAGGGCTTTGCCGCCTTTGCCGGGGCCAAGCACGCGTTGCGCGCGCTGGCGCAGAGCATGGCGCGTGAGCTGTGGCCCAAGGGCATCCACGTCGCCCACCCGGTGATCGACGGCGCGATCGACACCGAGTTCATCCGCAGCAACTTCCCCGAGCGCTACGCCACCAAGGAACAGGGTGGCATCCTCAACCCGGACCACATTGCCGACACCTACTGGCAGATCCACCAGCAGCCGCGTGACGCGTGGACGCACGAGACGGAGCTACGCCCCTGGATGGAGGCGTGGTGATCACCGCCGCTGCGACAACGACAGCGCCACGAAGTCGACGAATTCCTTGACGCGCGCCGTGTGCTGGTGGCGCGGCGGGTAGACGGCGTAGATGTCGGCATCTGGCGTGAAGAACTGCGGCAGCACCTGCACCAGGCGGCCGTTGCGCAGGTAGCGCTCGATGTCCCATTCGGCGCGCATCAGGATGCCGTGGCCGTCGAGCGCCCACAGCACGGCGATCTCGCCGTCGTTGGTGGTGAGGCTGCCGCGCGTCTTCACGGCTTCGCTCTTCTCCTTCTTGCCCTTGCCGCTGGACAGGCGCCACACACCATAGGCCTCTTCGCCCTGGCGGATGCCGATGCAGTTGTGGCGCGTCAGCTCGTGCGGCTGCTTGGGCGTGCCGTGGCGCGCCAGGTAGGCCGGTGCGGCGCACAGCAGTCGTCGGTTGGGGGCGATGTGCCGCGCGATCACGCGTGAATCGGGCGGTGCGCCGAAGCGGATGCAGACGTCGAACGAGTCGTCGGTGAGTGGCGGCGGGTTGACCGAAAGCTGCAGCTGCACTTCCACCTGCGGGTAGGTGCGCGCGAAGCGCGAGACCACCGGCGCCACGTGGCTGCGGCCGAAGCCGAGCGTGGCGTTCACGCGCAGCAGGCCCTTGGGCGTGCCGCGCGAGCTGCCCAGCGTCTGCTCCATGTCATCGATCTCGCCCAGGATGCGGCGCGCATGGCCGAGGTACAGCTCGCCCTCGGGCGTGAGGCTCATGCGGCGCGTGCTGCGGTTGACCAGCGAGACGCCGAGCCGCCCCTCCATCAGCGCCAGGTGTTTGCTGACCGCCGGCGTGGTGATGCCCAGCTCGCGCGCGGCGGCGCTGAGGCTGCCCGCCCCGGCCAGCGCCGAGAAGAAGCCCAGGTCGGCCGGTTGAATGCTCTTGCTCATGCGCAGGCCCTCGGTTTGACTGTTAACCCAAAGTCAACGATGGATTGACTTTAGCCCCGCCCGGCGCGGGTGTCTGCTTCTTAGAGTCCG
>NZ_DASSRA010000211.1:0-13045 GCF_035702065.1 Rhizobacter sp. | reverse complement strand
AACCGCCTCTTCGACCGCGATCTCGTCGAAGGGGTTCATGCTCATCTTGACGTTGGCGATGTCCACACCGCTGCCGTCGCTCTTCACACGCACCTTCACGTTGTAGTCAACCACTCGCTTGACGGCTACCAGAACTTTCATCTCGCACTCTCCTGAAACATGGATTGGATTGAATGAATTTTAGGTTTCGACCCCTCGTGAAGAGGGGTCCAGACGAGCGTTCAACGTGAAAAAACGAACGATCGTTCGATTCTTTGATTGTCTCATGTCTTTGGACCGAATTGCTCACCAAAGCCCCACTGCTAGACTGCGCGCCCCATGAGCACCCACGAGTCCCCTCTGATCGGCGTCTTCGATTCAGGAGTCGGCGGGCTGTCGGTGCTGAAGGCCGTGCACCAGCAACTGCCCGGCGCCAACCTGCTCTACGTGGCCGATTCGGCCCATGCGCCCTATGGCGAACGCACGGATGAGTTCATCGTCGAGCGCTCGCACCGCATCGCCAGCCACCTGCTGGCGCAAGGCGCAGGCTTGCTTGTCCTGGCCTGCAATACCGCCACCGCGATGGCAGCGGCCAGCCTGCGTTTCCGATGGCCCAGTCTGCCCATCGTCGCGGTGGAGCCCGGCCTCAAGCCGGCGGTGGCGATCTCGCGCAACGGACGCATCGGCGTGATGGCCACACCGGCCACGCTGCGCAGCGACAAGTTTCAGCGCCTGCTGAGTGCCCACAGCAGCGGCATCGAGGTGTTCCTCCAGCCTTGCCCAGGACTCGCCGGCCTCATCGAGCACGGCAACCCGGAAGACCCGAAGCTGCTCGCGCTGGTGCAGCAGTTCAGCCAGCCGCTGAAGCAGGCGCAGGTCGACACGGTGGTGCTGGGCTGCACCCACTACCCCTTCATTGCGGCGCAGATCCAGGCCGCGTTCGGTGCGGACGTGAAGCTGGTCGACACGGCCGACGCGGTGGCGCGTCAGGCGGCCCGGCTGGTGGGCGAAGCGCGGGGATCGGTGGCGCAGGAGCGGGACGTGCTGCTGCAGACCACCGGCAATGCGAATCAGCTTGCCGACATTGCGCAGCGCTGGCTGCCGTTTGCCTGCAAGACGGAGAACGCGCCGGGCTTGTGAAAGCCGTCTGGTGCCTGGGACGGGGATCGAACCCGTACGCCCTCTTTCGAGAAGCGGCGGAGTTTAAGTCCGCTGTGTATACCAGTTTCACCACCCAGGCAGCGCCCGGATTATCGGCTGGCCCATTCACTCGGCCTTGAGGCGAGCTTCCAGCGTGATCTCGGGCACGCTGGCCAGGGCCTTGGAGAGCGGGCAGCTGCGCTTGGCCGTTTGTGCGATCTCGTGAAACTGGGCCTCGCCCATGCCCGGGACCACCGCTTCCAGCGTGAGCGCGATGCGATCGATCAGGAAGCCGTCTCCTTCCTTGGCCAGGCGCACGCGGGCCTGGGTGTCGACCTCTGCAGTGCCAAAGCCGGCTTTGTCGCACGCGAACGAGAAGGCCATGGTGAAGCAGGCCGCATGGGCGGCCGCGAGGATCTCCTCCGGGTTGGTGCCGGCGCGGTCGTCCTCGAAGCGGCTGCCGAAGCCGTAGGGGTGATCGTTGAGGGCACGCGTCTCGGTGCTGACGCGCCCCTGGCCCAGCTTGCCTCGGCCGACCCAGTGAACGCTGGCGGTCTTCTCGATCATGGCGACTCCTTGAAGTTGAAACGAAGAACCTTCACTTCGGGCGCGATGCACGGACCGCGTGGCGGGGCCTGCCCGGTTCGGATGGTGGTCATGGCAATCGGATGAAAGCAATGACCGAGTATGGACAGCCGCCCCAAGGCACGGCATCGGACAAGTGCGCGGCGTGGCCGGGTGTGCGTCCTACATCGCCCCTTGACAATGCAGGGCCACACCCCATTTGGGACAATCCCGGCTCCCAACGGACGAACAGGCCACGACCCATGCAGCAGCTCCACCACGGCAAGCACGCCACCCTCATCACCTAGTCACGGCCTTTCGACACATCGGAAGGCTGCCCTGCCTTCCGCGCCCAACACCCCGGCAGGCACTCCCTCCGGGGTTTTGTTTTTTCGGCTCACACCATGCGCACCTTCGACAAGCTGATCGCCACGATTCACTTCGCCAAAGCACGGGCCGGCTTGCGCTCGTCCTTTGGCGTGGTGTCGCTGCAAGCGCCTTCCTAGCGCCAGCCTGGCCGCGGATCGATCCGCCGAGGGCTGGCACACAGCCTTCAACGAAAGATCCGAATGAACAACCGCACCCGAGAACTCAGAAACATTGGCGTCATTGCGCACGTGGACGCAGGCAAGACCACGACCACCGAACGCATCCTGTTCTACACGGGCGAGAACCACCGCATGGGCGAGGTGCACGACGGCACCACGACCATGGACTTCGACCCGCAGGAGCGCGCGCGCGGCATCACCATCAACAGCGCGGCCACCACCGTGTTCTGGAAGGGCACACAGATCAACCTGATCGACACGCCCGGGCACATCGACTTCAACATCGAGGTCAACCGCTCGCTGCGCGTGCTCGACGGCGCGATCGTCGTGTTCGACGGCGTGGCCGGCGTGGAGCCGCAGACCGAGACCAACTGGCGCCTGGCCGACAAGTACCGGGTGCCCCGGCTCGCCTTCGTCAACAAGCTCGACCGCGTGGGGGCCGACTTCCTGCGCGTCGTGCAGATGATGGAAGAGCGCCTGGGCACGAAGCCGCTGGTGCTGCAGTTGCCGATCGGCGCCGAGGACGGCTTCCACGGCGTCGTGGACCTGATCGCCATGAAGGCGCACGTCTGGTACGGAACGAAAGCCGGCGAACCGTTCGAAACCCAGACCATCCCGCCCGAGCTGATGCCGCAGGCGACAGCCTGGCGCGCCCGCCTGGTCGAGGCCGCGGTCGAGCAGGACGACACCGCCCTGGCTGCCTACCTGAACGGCGACGAGCCCTCGCCCGAGCTGCTGCGCGCCTGCGTCCGCAATGGCACGCTGGCAGGCGCCTTCGTGCCTGTGCTGGCCGGTGCGGCGTTCAAGAACAAGGGCATCGAGCCCCTGCTCGACGCGGTGGTCGACTACCTGCCCGCGCCGCAGGACGTGCGCGTGCCCGAAGGCCAACCCGAAGCGGACCCCGACGGCCCGCTGGCCGCGCTCGCCTTCAAGGTCGTGACCGACACCCACGGTTCGATGGTGTTCGTGCGCGTCTACCGAGGCCAGCTGCGCCCGGGCGATGTGGTGCTCAACACCCACACCGGCAAGACCGAGCGCGTCGCGCGCTTGTACGAGGTGCACGCCGACAAGCACGAGGAACGCCCGCTGCTGCAGGCGGGTGACATCGCGGGCGTCGTCGGCCTGAAGGACACGCTGACCGGCCACACCCTGGCCGACCGCCGGCACCCGGTGGTGCTGGAGGAGATCAGCATCCCCGAGCCGGTGATCCACGTCGCGGTGGAGCCGCGCACCCAGGCCGACCAGCAGGCGCTCGGCAAGGCATTGCACGCCCTCGTGCGGGAGGACCCGAGCCTGCAGGTGCGGCAAGACGCCGAGTCGGGCCAGACCATCCTCTCGGGCATGGGCGAGCTGCAGCTCGAGGTGACGCTCGAGAACCTGCGCAGCAAGCACGGCGTGAACGTCTCGACCGGCCGCCCGCAAGTGGCGTACCGCGAGACGATCACGCAACCGGCCGAGGTGCGCCACCTGCACAAGAAGCAGAGCGGCGGCCCGGGGCAGTACGCCGAGCTGACGCTACGGCTGACACCGCTGCCGCGCGGCGAAGGCATCCGCTTCGTGAGCCAGGTGGTAGGCGGCGCGATCCCGCGCGAGTTCATCCCGGCGGTGGAAGCCGGTGTGCGCCGCGCAGCGGAGACAGGCGTGCTTGCGGGCTTCCCGCTGGTGGACTTCCAGGCCACGCTGGTGGACGGCAGCCACCACGAGCGCGACTCGTCGACGCTCGCCTTCGAGCTGGCGGCGGGTGCCGCCTTGCGAGAGGCGGCGGCGCAGGCCGCGCCCGTGGTGCTGGAGCCACTGATGGCGGTGGAGGTGGTGACGCCGCCCGACCACCTCGGCGACGTGATCGGCGACCTGCACCGCCGGCGCGGCGGCATCCGCGGCCAGCACGCACGCGGCAACGCGGCCGTGGTGGACGCTCAGGTGCCGCTGGCGGAGATGTTCGGCTACATCGGCAACCTGCGTGCGCTCTCGTCAGGGCGTGCGCAGTACTCGATGCAGTTCGACCACCACGCTATGGTGCCGCCGCAGGTGCAAGCGCACCTGTTGAGCCGCTGAGCCACGAGGGCGCAGGCCGCGGGGCCTGCGCCCTTTTCTTCGTCCGCCGGGGCCTCAGTAGTTGATGCTGTAGCGGTAGCCCTTGTAGGCCAGCACCGCCGACTTCAGCCGGATCTGTTCAAGCACCAGCTCACCCGCCACCTTGTCGCCTTCGTGGAACACCTGGCCGTTGAGGATGAGCATGCGGTTGGCCGGTGTCTGCGAGTACATCGCCCCGCCGATCACCAGCTGTGGCAACTCGCGGCGGATGTTGTCGGGCAGTTCGTTGAAGGTGGCCACGGGGCGCTCATCCGCGGCCGGCGCCGAGGCCTTGGCTGCAGCTGGCTTGGTGGAGACCGCAGCCGCCGGCTTGGGCTCCGGCTTCGCCTGCGCAGCGGGTGCCTCCGGCGGCGCCTGCAGCACCAGCGACTGCGCAGGCGGCGGCGTTTGGCGTGGAGCTGGGGGGGCCGGAATCGGCGGCGGCGCGGGTGGCAGGGCAGCCACCGGAACCGGCACCTCCGTCGCAGCGCCGCTGCTGCCCAAGAACTGCCATGACAACACCGCAACCAGCACCAGCGACAGGCCGATCACGGCCCACAGCAAGGGATTGGAGCGGCGCGTGTCTTCTTCGTCGTCGTCTCCATCGGCCTGCGCCGGGGGCACGGGCTTGGCGTGCAGGCTGGGCACGGCACCGCGCTCGCGTTCGGAGTCGGCTCGCCTGAGTGCATCGAGGATGTACGACATCGCCCTGCCTTTCAGTTGGAGGCCATCTCGACCTGAAGCCGCGGCTCGTCTACACCCGCTGCGCGGTTGAGCTGCATGACCGTCACCGGGCCGACTCGGCCGTCCGGGCGCAGGCCTTGCGCCACCTGGAAGGCCGACACCTTGGCCTGCAGGCCGGCGTCGAACTTCTGCGTGCCCGCGGGGGGCTTGTCACCGTTTACCTTGGCGAGTTGCATCGCCAGCCAGTCGACTGCCGGCCCGGTGTTGCCGGTGACGAGCTTGCTCTCGTAGTTGGGCGGCATGCGCCACAGGGTGGCAAACTCGCCGCGCCAGGTGCGCGCGAGCGACTGCAGGCTGACGGTCTGTGTCACGCCACCGGCGCGCAGGCTCGCGCTCTGGTTCGTGAGCCCCACCAGCAGCGCGTAGCCGGGCTTGCCGGCTTCGTCGTAGAGCGTGAGCAGGCAGGGCCGCGCCAGCTGGCGGATCAGCGCCAGGCCGCCGTCGCTCTTGAAGCATTGCAGCTGCTGGCGCGAGGCCGAGGCGCAGGGGTCGCCTTCACCCAGCGTGGCCTTCCAGGCTGGAGCAAGCTCGTGCCACGCAGCGCTCTCGCTCAGCAGGTTGAAGCGCACCGGCAACACCGGCTCGGCAGACACGGCGCTGGCCGCCGCGGCCACCGGCGCACTCGCCGCCGCCACGGCGGGGCTGCTGGCCACGCCCGAGGCCGCCTTGGCCACGGCCGGGCGCGCCGCGCCGCGCTCGGTCGCCCAGCTCACCAGACCGAACAGGACCGCGCCCACCAGCAGCCCGGCCAATGAGGCCAGCGCCGCCACGCGCGTGACCCGCCGCGACGGCTCGGCCGCCACGTCGTTCTCGCCGAACACCTCCAGCGCAGCCTTGTCGACCGTCTCGCGGTCCACCCGCGATCGCCCCGCGCCATAGGCGCCCAGCAAGGAGCGGTCGCACAGCAGGTTGATGCGCCGCGGCACGCCGCGCGAGAGCTGGTGGATGCGCTTGCGTGCCGCCCGATCGAAAGGCACCAGCCCGCTTAAGCCCGCCACGCCGAGGCGATGGCGGATGTACTGCGCCGACTCCGCTTCGGTCAGCGCCTGCAGGTGGTAGCGCGCCGTCACGCGCTGGGCCAGTTGCTCCAGCTCCGGCCGGGCCAGCATGTCGCGCAGTTCGGGCTGGCCGATCAGGATGATCTGCAGCAGCTTGCGTTCGCTGGTCTCCAGGTTGGTCAGCAGGCGCAGTTGTTCCAGCACCTCGCTGGAGAGGTTCTGCGCCTCGTCGATGATGAGCACGTTGTTCTGCCCGACGGCGTGCGTCTTGAGCAGGAACTCGTTGATCGGGTCGATGTATTCCTTGACCGTCTCGCCGCGCGGGTGGTCCGGCGCCAGCGGGATGCCGAACTCGTCGCACACCGTCTTCAGGAGCTCGATGACGGTGAGCTTGGGGTTGAAGATGTAGGCGAAGTTGCAGCGCTTGGGGATCTGCTCCAGGAAGCAGCGGCACACGGTGGTCTTGCCGGCTCCGATCTCGCCCGTGAGCAGCACGAAGCCACCACCACCCCGCAACCCGTAGAGCAAATGCGCCAGGGCCTCGCGGTGCCGCTCGCTCATGTAGAGGTAGCGCGGGTCGGGAGCAATCGAGAACGGCTCCTGCCGCAGGCCGAAGAATTTGGCGTACATCGTGGCCGGGAGTCTATCCCCGCCCTGCCCAGGTTCCCGCCCAGACGGGCTATCCTGCACCGCGCATGAACCCCTACTACGACCCTGCCAAGCGCCATCACCGGCCCGACGGCTTCCAGAACAACCACAGCGAGTTCAAGCCCAAGTCGCTGGCCGAAGTGCTGCGCTGGCGCTTCGATGCGGCGCGCCATGGGTTGCCGAGGCCGCCCGCCGAACCCGTGCCGCAGGTGGCGCCCGACACGGCCTTCCTGCACGCCAACGCGCAGGCTGGCATGCAGCCGGCCGTCACCTGGATCGGCCATGCCACCGTGCTGGCCCAGCTCGGCGGGCTCAACCTGCTCACCGACCCGATCTTTTCGCAGCGCGCCTCACCCAGCAAAGTGGTTGGCCCCAAGCGCCACCAGCCCCCCGGCGTGGCGCTGGCCGAGTTGCCGCGCGTGGATGCCGTGCTGGTCTCACACAATCACTACGACCACCTCGACGGTGCCTCGGTCGATGCGCTGAGCCGCCAGCGCGGCGGGCCGCCCTTGTTCGTGGTGCCGCTGGGCCTGAAGCCCTGGCTGGCCTCACGCGGCATCCGCCATGCGGTCGAACTCGATTGGTGGGAAAGCCACCGCCTGGGCGAGGTCGAGGTGATGCTGCTGCCGGCGCACCACTGGTCGGCACGCGGGCTCAACGACCGCATGACCACGCTGTGGGGCGGCTTTGCGGTGTTCGCCAGCGACTGCCACCTGTTCTATGCCGGCGACACCGGCTACTCGCGCGACTTCACCGACATCCGCGAGCGCCTGGCACCGCGCCAGTCGGCCGCGCACGGCGGCGGCTTCGACATCGCCCTGCTGCCCATCGGTGCCTACGAGCCGCGCTGGTTCATGTCCACCCAGCACGTGAACGTGCCCGAGGCGGTGAAGATCCATCTAGACCTCGGCGCCAAGCGCTCGCTCGGTGTGCATTGGGGCACCTTCGCGCTCACCGACGAGCCGCTCGACGAACCTCCACGCCTGCTGGCCGAAGAGCGCCGTCGGCAGGGCCTGGTCGACGACGAGTTCAGCACCGTCGCCATCGGCGAGACGCTGCGGCTGCCGCCGCGGGTGTAGTCAGGAAAGGCGCTCGACGATCGTCACGTTGGCCAGCCCGCCGCCTTCGCACATGGTCTGCAGGCCGTAGCGCTTGCCGCGCTGCTTGAGTGCATGCACCAGGGTCGTCATCAGCTTGGTGCCCGAGGCGCCCAGCGGGTGGCCGAGCGCGATCGCGCCACCATTGACGTTCAGGCGCGCGGGGTCGGCGCCCGTCACCTGCAGCCAGGCCAGCGGCACCGGTGCGAAGGCTTCGTTGACCTCGAACAGGTCAATGTCGTCGATGTTCAGCCCGGTCTTGTGCAAGGCCTGCAAGGTGGCCGGGATGGGTGCCTCCAGCATGATCACCGGGTCGTGGCCGATCACCGTCATGTGGTGCACGCGCGCGAGAGGCTGCACGCCCAGTGCCTTGAGCCCGCGCTCGTTGACCACCATCACGCCGCTGGCGCCATCGCAGATCTGGCTGGCGGTGGCCGCCGTGACGCGGCCCTCCGCCTGGATGAGCTTGACGCTGCGGATGCTTTCCAACGAGGCATCGAAGCGGATGCCCTCGTCGGCGCGGTGCATCTCGCCGCTCGCGCTGCCGTCCTGAAGGCGCACCGCCACAGGGGCGATCTCTTCGTCGAAGGCACGGGCCTCGGTCGCCGCGATGGCGCGCCGGTGGCTGCCGTAGGCGTACTCGTCGAGCAGGTCCTTCGACAGCCCGTACTTCCTGGCCATGGCCTCGGCGCCGTGAAACTGGCTGAACTCGACGCCGGGGTAGCGTTTCTGCATGGCCGGGCTCACGTAGGTGCCTAGGCCGTTCTTTGCCGGCAGTGTCATCGGCATGCCCATGGGCACGCGGCTCATGCTCTCCACGCCGGCGGCGATCACCACATCCATGGCACCCGACATCACCGCCTGTGCGGCGAAGTGCAGCGCCTGTTGCGACGAGCCGCATTGCCGGTCGACTGACGTACCGGGCACCGACTCGGGCAGCGTGGAAGCCAGCACCGCATTGCGTGCCACGTTGGCCGCCTGTTCGCCGGCCTGGCCCACGCAACCCATGATCACGTCGTCGATCAAGGCCGGGTCGGCGCCGGTGCGGCGCACCAGTTCGTCGAGCACCTGCGCCGCCAGGTCGGCCGGGTGCCAGCCCGACAAGCGGCCGCCACGGCGGCCTCCGGCGGTGCGGGTGGCGGCAACGATGTAGGCCTCGGCCATGGGGGACTCCTTTGCTGGATGAATGCACCCGATTCTGGCCTCTAAGAGCTGGCGCTCCACTCGATGTTTGCCCCCAGGCTGCGCAGGTTCTCCACGAAGCGCGGGTGCGCACGGCGTATCGGCGCAGCGTTCCTGATCACCGAGCGCCCATCGATGCTCGCCGCCAGCATCAGCAGCGCGATCGCCACGCGGATGATGTAGGGGCTCTCCAGCACCGCCGGCACCAGCGGCTTGCCGCCGAAGGTGATCACACGGTGCGGGTCAGAGAGGAAAGCATGCGCGCCGAACTTGGATAGTTCCGAGGTCCAGCCCATCGCGCCGTCGTAGACCTTGTTCCAGAACATCGCACTGCCCTCGGCCTGCACGCCCAGGGCGATGAAGATGGGCAGCAGGTCGACCGGCAGATAGGGCCAGGGCGCGGCCTCGATCTTTTGCAGCATGTTGGCCGTGAAAGGCTCGCACACCCGCAGCTTGCCGAGCACACGGGCATGCGACCAGCCGTCGCGGTGCGTGACATGCACGCCGAACTTGGCGAAGCAGCGGTCGATCAGCGGGAACTGCTCGGGCGACGAATTGCGCACCACCACTTCGCCCCCAGTGATCGCCCCGAGTGCGAGGAAGGTGACCACTTCGTGGAAGTCTTCGGTGAAGCGAAACTCTGCACCACCGAGCGCATCGACGCCTTCGATGGTGAGCCGAGAAGTGCCGATGCCTTCGATGCGTGCGCCAAGTTGGCACATGAAGGCGCAGAACTCCTGCACGTGCGGCTCGCAGGCGGCGTTGGTCAGGGTCGAGGTGCCGCTCGCCAGCGCGGCGCACAGCACGAAGCTCTCGGTGGTGGTGACCGAAGCGTAGTCGAGCCAATGCTGGGTGGCGAGCAAGGGGCCGGCCGCGCGGAGGATGAGCGCATCGTCGCTGCGCTCGACGTGTCCGCCGAAACGTTGCAGCACCTCCACATGCGGGTCGATCTCCCGCACGCCCAGCGTGCAGCCTTTCACGTCGTTCTCGATGCGCGCTTCGCCAAAGCGGGCGAGCAGCGGCGGCACCAGCATGATGGACGAGCGCATCTCCTGCGGCAGCCGATGGCGCTTCACATCAAAGACCGTGTCGCGATGGTGAATGCCGACAATGCCGCGCTCGAAATCGGCATGCACCTCGCTGCCGAGTTGCTCGAACAGGGCGAGGACCTTGCGCACGTCGGTGATGTCGGGCACACCACGCAGTTGCACGGGCTGCCGCGTGAGCAAGGTAGCGCACAAGATAGGCAACACCGCGTTCTTGTTGGCTGAGGGCACGATGCGGCCCGACAAGGGATTGCCACCCCAGACGACGAGGTGGTTGGCCGCAGACGACGAAGGAACGATCTGTTGCAAAGCGGGACGGGCTGACACGACGTGGGCTCCTGGGTTCTCGCCACCGGCTCGGTGGGCGCGGCGCCAGCATCGGTGCGGCCTGCGAAGCTGGTATGAAGCGCACAGCCCCTGTGTGAAGCCTGGGTGAACACCGCTATTGCCGATGCCCTTGAAACCCGACACCATGAGGTCTGTCTTCCGCTGCAGTACAGAACCAGCATGAACAAACGCATCCCGTTACTCACGACCGCCCTGCTCCTCCTTGCGGCCGGCGCCCGCGCTGCTGCACCGTCTGCAGACGCAGTCAAGGCAGCCGAAGGCTGCGAGGCCGCCGTCATCGACACCATCAAGGAAATGCGTGGCCGCGAAGCGCAAGACGTGCAGTTCAACAAGGACAAGCGCGTACTCGCGCCCACCACCGGTGAAGACACCGACGTCAAGGGTGCCGGGCGCTACAAAGGCCCGGGTGGCGCCTCCATGCCCTTCACCTACGGCTGCGCGTACAACACCAAGACCGGCGCCACCTCGGGCATCGTGTTCCGCGACGCAGCGGCGCTGCGCGCTGTAGAAGAAAAGCCTTGGCAACCTGATCTGATGAGCGTGTCACCCGAAGCATGCGAGGCCGCCGTGGCCTCGGCCCTCAAGAACAAGCATCCGCGCGTCGGCCGCATTGCCTTCGGCTCCGATTCACGCCAACTGGTCCCCGCGCCCGCGGGCCGCTCCAGCCTGGAAGGCATCGGCGCCGTGGAGCGCGCACCGGGAATGAACTCGATCCCGTTCCGCTATCGCTGCGAGTTCGAGCCTGGCAACGGCAGGCTCGTTGCGGTACAGACCTTCGAATAGACATTGCCTCGCACAAAGCAAAACGCCCCGATTCATCGGGGCGTTTTGTTGAGCTGAAGGTGGAGGCGCGACCCGGAGTCGAACCGGGCTATACGGATTTGCAATCCGGTGCATAACCGCTTTGCTATCGCGCCCCGTGAAACCGGAGTCTATTGGCAAAAAGGGAAGCCGAAGCTTCCCTTTGGATATCTGGAGCGGGAGACGAGGCTCGAACTCGCGACCTCAACCTTGGCAAGGTTGCGCTCTACCAACTGAGCTACTCCCGCTTGGTGCCTCGATTAAAACAGACGCTGTCTGAATCAACCGAAGCTCGCATTATAGGACGAAAAACCTCGAACCGGCAAGCCCGAGGCACATTTTTCGTTCAATCAATGCTTGAGCGATTCACCCGTGACGGCCGGCGCCTCAGTCTTCACGCCATCGACCTTCGGCGGCTCCTCGTCGGCCAAGGCCTGCGGTGCCGATTCGAGCGCAATCTCAAGCACCTGATCGATCCACTTCACCGGCACGATCTCGAGGTGGTTCTTGACGTTCTCGGGGATGTCTTGAAGATCCTTTGCATTCTCTTCAGGAATGAGCACCGTCTTGATGCCACCGCGGTGCGCGGCCAGCAGCTTCTCTTTGAGGCCACCGATGGCCGTGACCTCACCACGCAGGGTGATTTCGCCGGTCATCGCTACGTCGGCACGCACCGGAATGCCCGTCAACGCCGACACGAAGGCCGTCGTCATCGCGGCACCCGCGCTCGGGCCGTCCTTGGGCGTAGCACCGTCGGGCACGTGGATGTGGATGTCGCGCTTCTCGAAGAGCTCGTCCTTGATGCCCAGGCGGCGTGAGCGGCTGCGCACCACGGAGCGTGCTGCTTCGACCGACTCCTTCATCACGTCGCCGAGTGAACCGGTGCGGATGATGTTGCCCTTGCCAGGCATCACGGCGCTCTCGATCGTCAGCAGATCGCCACCGACTTCGGTCCACGCGAGGCCGACCACTTGGCCCACCTGATTGGCGTTCTCGGCACGGCCATAGTTGAACTTGCGCACGCCGAGGAAGTCGTTGAGGTTCTCTTCCGTCACGACGACCTTGCCGGTGTAGGTCTTGAGCTGGATGCCCTTGACCACCTTGCGGCAGATCTTCGACACCTCGCGCTCAAGCGAACGCACCCCCGCCTCGCGGGTGTAGTAGCGGATCACGCCTCGCACAGCCGATTCGGTGACTTCGAGCTCTTCATCGGCCACGCCGTTGTTCTTGCGTTGCTTGGGCAAGAGATAGCGGGTTGCGATGTTGACCTTCTCGTCTTCCGTGTAGCCCGAGAGACGAATCACTTCCATCCGGTCCAGCAGGGCCGGCGGAATGTTCATCGAGTTCGACGTGGCGATGAACATCACGTCCGACAGATCGAAATCGACCTCGACGTAGTGGTCGCTGAAGGTGTGGTTCTGCTCAGGGTCGAGCACTTCCAGCAGCGCCGACGACGGGTCGCCACGGAAGTCCATGCCCAGCTTGTCGATCTCGTCGAGCAGGAACAGCGGATTACGCGTGCCGACCTTTGACAGGCTCTGCAGCACCTTGCCCGGCATGGAGCCGATGTAGGTGCGACGGTGCCCGCGGATCTCGGCCTCGTCGCGAATGCCACCCAGGGCCATGCGCACGAACTTGCGGCCGGTGGCGCGCGCCACGCTCTGGCCGAGCGAGGTCTTGCCGACGCCCGGGGGGCCGACCAGGCACAGGATCGGCGCCTTGACCTTGTCGACGCGTTGCTGCACCGCGAGGTACTCGAGGATGCGGTCCTTGACCTTCTCGTCTTCCGTGTAGCCCGAGAGACGAATCACTTCCATCCGGTCCAGCAGGGCCGGCGGAATGTTCATCGAGTTCGACGTGGCGATGAACATCACGTC
>NZ_DASSRA010000210.1:0-7761 GCF_035702065.1 Rhizobacter sp. | reverse complement strand
TGCCCCTGCCGGTCAATCTGTCGAGCCGGGACAGTAGGTTCGAATCCGCGCTTTGTTCCGGAACGACGGCGTGCGGTCACATTCTTTCTGGCCATCTGAAATGGAAACCGCGAATGACCGACCGCTGCCGACGGGTCCGGTCATTCGTGGGAGTAGAAGGATGGACCGCTATGGGTCGGAAGCGGCCGGTGTGGGACCCAAATCCAGCAGGAGAGGCCCGCGCAAAGGCCCAGGAGGTTGCCATTCAACAGGGCTTCGTCCAAGCCCCCTCACGCGTCGGCCAACCGCGTGACGCGAGACAATGCGGCCGATGGAACCCACCGACGCCGATGCCCGCCTCACCGATCTCGAGATCAAGGCGAGCTTCACCGAAGACCTGCTGGACACGCTCAACGAGATCGTCGCGCGCCAGCAGGCCCAGATCGACCGCCTGACCACTGAGCTCTCCACGCTGCGTAACCAGATGCCCACGGCTGACGGCGCCCTGGTCTTTCGCAGCCTGCGCGACGAACTGCCGCCGCACTACTGAGCAAGCCAAGGCGCCCACAAGGCAACGGGTCGAAAGCAGCACTTCCCCCTTGCCTCCACCAGCAGCGACGCGCCCTCGCGCCGTGCTACAGCTTCGGGATGCGCAGCGTCTTGCTGATCATCAGCGTGCCCGAGAGCACGAACATCAGCGACAGCGGGTGCAGCGTCCACGGCCCGAGCTGGAGTGCCCCGCCCCACACGGCATGGCCGAGCGCACCCTGCCATGCCGCGACCGCGAGCACGCCGGTGAGCAGCACGCTGGTGGGGATGGGCGTGCCTTCGAAGTAGGCCACCTTGTCGGCGCCTTCCGAGAGCGCTTCGGCGGTGACGTTGTAGCGCGCCAGGCGCGAGACGCCACAGCACACGAAGTAGATCAGGCCGGCCACGTCCCAACCGCCGGTCAGACCCGCCGCGAAGCCGAGTGCGGCCGGCGCCACGCCGAAGGACACGATGTCGGCCAGCGAATCGAGCTCGCGCCCGAGCGCCGAATGCGTCTGCCGCCAGCGCGCGACGCGGCCGTCGAACACGTCGAACAGCAGCGCGGCCGGCGCCATGGCCGCCGCAGCATAGAAGTGGCCGAGCGAGGGATTGGCCATGTAGGCCATGGCGAGGAACACCGCGCCCACGCCGCAGGCGGCGTTGCCGAGCGTGAGGAAGTCGGCCAGGTGAAAGCCGCGGATCATCGAGAAGTGCCGCGGCGCGCGGCGTGGGGTGTCGATGGCCATGTTGTTGTGCTCCTTCACTCGGTTGCGGCGCGGCGCAACGTTTCGACCACCGGCCGGCGCAGCACCTCCCTCAAGCCCCACCAACCCGCGCCCAGCGCCAGCAAGGCGCCGGCCAGGCTGCCCGCGAGCGGCACCCAGGGCGAGGCGTTCCAGCTGAACTGGAACACCCAGCGTGCCAGCGCCCAGCCCACCACCATGGCCGCGACCGCCGCCAGGAAGCCGGCCAGCGCGCCCACCCCCAACAGCTCGGCGCGCTGCACCTGGGCCAGCAGCTTGCCGCTGGCTCCGAGCGCACGCATCACCGCGAACTCGCGCGCGCGCGCCTCGCGCGTGGCGGTGACGGCGGCGAACAGCACCACCAGGCCCGCGGCCAGCGTGAAGGTGAAGAGGAACTCCACCGCACGCACCACCTGGTCGAGCACGCCCTGGATCTGCGAGATGGAGGCCGACACGTCGACGTTGGTGATGTTGGGGAATTCGCGGCTGAGCGCGTTGTCGAAACCCGCGGCCTTGGGGGCACGGAAGGCGGCCATGTAGGTGGCCGGCACATCGCTCATCTGCGCGGTGGTGAACATGACGAAGAAGTTGGCGCGCATCGAGCCCCAGTCGACCTTGCGCAGGCTGGTGATGCGGCCTTCGGCCGGCATGCCGGCGATGTCGAAGCGCAGCTGGTCGCCGAGCTTGAGCTGGAGCGTCTCGGCCAGGCCTTCTTCCACGCTCAGGCCGCCCGGCTCTTCGCTCACCCACTTGCCCTGCGTCACCACGTTGTGCTGCGGCAGCGCGGCGCTGTGGCTCAGGTTGAACTCGCGGTCGAGCAGGCGCTTGGCGCGGTCGTCGGCGTAGTCGTCGGTCGAGGCGGGCTTGCCGTTGATGGCGATCAGGCGGCCGCGGATCATCGGGTACCAGTCGAACTTGCTCACACCGTCGGCGCGCAGCCGCGCCAGAAATGCCTCGCCCTGCTCGGGCTGCACGTTGATGACGAAGCGGTTGGGTGCATCGGGCGGCGTGGCCTGGCGCCAGGCCGAGATGAGGTCGGTGCGCAGCAGCACCAGCAGGCACAGCGCGAGCAGGCCCACGCTGAGCGCCGACACCTGCAGCACCGCGAAGGCCGGCCGCGCGGCGATCTGCCGCGTGGCCAGCACCAGCCAGCGCGGCGCGCGCGCCTCGGGCACGGCGCGGCGCAGGGTCTGTACCGCCAGCCAGGAGAGCACGGCGAACACCGCCACCGCGGCCGCGAAGCCCCCCACGGCAATCAGCCCCAGCTTGAGGTCGGACGACACCGCCAGCAGCAAGGCCACGAAGCCCAGCGTGCCCGCGCCCAGCACGGCGATGGAGGCCGGCTTGAGGGCGCCCACGTCGCGCCGGATCACGCGCAGCGGCGGCACCTGCGAGAGCTGCAACACGGGAGGCAGGCCGAAGCCCATCAGCAGCGTGAAGCCCACACCCACGCCGAACAGCGCCGGCCAGCCGGTGGCCGCAGGCAGCGCGGCATCCACCAGCCCAGCGAGCAGCCACACGAAGACGTAATGCACCGCATAGCCCAGGAGCACGCCCGCCGCGCTGGCGAGCAGGCCGACGAAGGCGAACTCGATCAGGTACTGCAGTGCGATGGTGCGCTGCGGTTGGCCGAGCACGCGCAGCATGGCGCAGTCGTCGAGATGGCGGTCGGCGAAGTCGCGCGCGGCGATGCCCACCGCCACGGCGGCCAGCAACGCGGCCAGCAGCGCCACGAGGTTGAGGAACTTCTCGGCGCGGTCCAGCGTCTGGCGCATCTCGGGGCGGCCGGTCTCCAGCGATTCGACGCGCACGCCGCGCAGCGCCTGCTTCTTGACCTGCGCATCAGCCCACTGCACGAACTCGCGCACCGGCGCTTCGCTGCTGCCGGGCGCGGCCACGGCGAGCCGGTAGGTCACGCGGCTGGCGGGTTGCACCAGGCCGGTGGCGGCGAGGTCGGCATCGTTGAGCATCACGCGCGGTGCAAAGCTCATGAAGCCGGCGCCGCGGTCGGGTTCGTTGACGATGATCGACGCGATGGTGAGGCGCGCATCGCCGAGCAGCAGCGGGTCGCCGACGCGAAGCTGCAAGCTGTCGAGCAAGGGCGCGTCCACCCACACGGTGCCGGGCTTCGGCGCGCGCGTGGACTGCTGCTCGGGGCCGCCGGGTGTGTCGGCCAGACGCAGCGCACCGCGCAGCGGGTAGCCCTCGGTCACGCTCTTCACGGCCACGAGGCGCGAGGCACCGCCCTTCTCGTCGGGCGCCCGGCCCATGCTGGGAAAGGTGGCGGTGTGGGCAAGCTTGAGGCCCAGCGCGCGGGCCTTCTCGGCGAACACGGGCGGCAGGGTCTGGTCGCTCGCCACGATGGCGTCGCCGCCCAGCAGCTGGCGGGCATCTCGTGCCAGGCCGTGGTTGAGCCGGTCGGCAAAGAAGCCGACGGCGCTGAGCGCGGCGACCGCCAGCGTCACGGCCACCACCAGCAGGCGCAACTCGCCAGCGCGGAAGTCGCGCGCCATCTGGCGCCAGGCAAGCTGCCACAGGGAAACGGGAGATGAGGTGGGCATGGCGCGAGGCGGGTCAGGAGCTTCGTCAGCGCCGCACCTTACCCGAGATCGCCATCGGGCGGAGAAGCCCACCCGACGCCAGGCTCAACGCGCGGGCAGCTCGCTCCAGTCGGTGTGCCTGTCGCAACCGGCGGCCAGCATGATCTCGTCGGCCGTCTCGATCTGGTCCTCGGTGGTCGCATCCACGCTCACCACGGCGCCGCCGCGGCGAATGGTTTCCTCGTAGGCGGCCGCATCGTGCGGCGACGAGCCCCATTCGAATGCGCCCTGGAACAGGTCGAACAGGTTGGTCAGCAGGCCGCCGGTGATCTGCTCGTCAGCCTGGCGGCGGAAGGATTCATTGCTTCCGGCGGGCCGCGCGTGGAGCTGCACTGCAGCGGGCGGCAGGCCCTGCTCGACCAGCCGGGACGCAGCGCGCACGCCGGCAGCACGTTCTTCAAAGGCAAAGAGGGCATTGGCCATGATGGAGGCCTCCTTCAAGAATGGTGTGCCTGGAATCAGCAATCTATGTACCGGCAAGGCCACTTGCAAGCCCTGCTTGCGCCGATCGGCGGCTGCCAGCAACCGCGGCGAACACTGCATGCAAATCCGCCGAACCTTCCCGCCGGCATGCGCTGATTCAATGGCGACATGAACACCCTGCCCGCCCTCTTCCTGTCCCACGGTTCGCCCATGCTGGCGCTGGAGCCCGGCGCCACCGGCGCCTTCGTGCAGGCGCTCGGCCCGGCCATCGACACCACCTTCGGCCGGCCACGCGCCGTGCTCGCCATCTCGGCCCACAGCACCGCGCGCGAGCCCGTGCTGCTGGCCGGTGCCCAGCACCACGCGGTGCACGACTTCGGTGGCTTCCCCGACGCGCTCTACCAGCTGCAGTACGACGCCCCAGGCGAGCCCACGCTCGCCCGCACCGTGCAAGGCCTGTTGGGTGAGGCAGGCTGGCCGGTGCACAAGCTCGACCAGGCCGGCCTGGACCACGGCATCTGGAGCATGCTGCGCTTCATGTACCCCGCAGCCGACATCCCCGTGCTGCCGCTCGCCTGGGTGCCCAACCTGCCACCGGCACAGCAGTTCGCGCTCGGCGAGGTGCTGGCCACGCTGCGCCAGCAAGGCGTGCTGGTGATGGGCTCCGGCAGCATCACCCACAACCTGCACCGCGTGTTCGCGAACGGCCGCACCGAGGTGGGTGCCCCCGAGATCGCCGAGAGCGCGGGCTTCCGCCGCTGGATGAACGAGCGCAGCGCGGCCCGCGATTGGGACGCCCTCTTCGCGTACCGAAAGCACGCGCCCCACGCCGTGGACATGCACCCCACCGACGAGCACCTCCTGCCCTGGTTCGTGGCCGCCGGCACGGCCGGGCGCGAGGTGGCGCCGCAGCGCCTGTTCGAGGGCGTGACCTACGGCTGTCTCGGCATGGACGTGTATGGCTTCGGGCCCGAAGCGGACACTTTGAAGAAGGCGCTCGCGACCCCCTGATCCACGCGCACACGGGGCGCCTCGGGGCCAGACAGCCCCCCGCATAATCGCCGCCAACAACAGGGGGGCGAGATGAAGATCATCTTCGGCGTGGTGGGTCTGGTGCTGGGCTTGTTGATGGGCGAACTCGTCGGCGGGCTGATCGGCTTGGCGGCGGGCATCGCGTTGGCCACGATGATCAAGAAGGCCGATGAGCCTGCGCCGCCGCCGCGTCAAGCCACCACATCACCGCCAGCCCCGCCGATGGTGCCGCTGGAAGCCCGGGTGGTTCGGCTTGAGCAGGAGGTGGCGGCACTGCGCGCGGAGGTGAAGCGCCTGTCGCCGCAGGCCGCGGCGCCCGCGGCTGCACCCATCCCCGAAGCGGCGCCGGCCGTGCTCGCGGTGCCGGCACCGCCGCCGCCCATCGCCGTACCGGAGCCGGTGCTCGACACGATCGACGAGATCGATACCGCGCCCCTGCCGCTGTCCGAGCTGCCCACGCCGGCCACCTCGTCGGCGTTCAAGCGCGCAGACGCGCCCGTGCCACCGCGCCCCGCCCCTGCACCGCAGCCCAGGTTCGAAGAGCGCATGCCGCCCTTGCTGCGCCAGCTGGTCTTCGGCGGCAACACCATCGTCAAGGTGGGCGTGCTGATTCTGTTCCTGGGCCTGGCCTTCCTGCTGCGCTATGCGGCCGAGCGCGTCACCGTGCCGGTGGAGCTGCGCTACGCCGGCGTGGCCTTGCTGGGTGCGGTGCTGCTGGGCCTGGGCTGGCGCCTGCGCGAGCGCAAGGACAGCTACGGCCTCGTGCTGCAGGGCGCGGGCATCGGCGTGTTCTACCTCACCACGCTGGCCGCGCTCAAGCTGAGCCAGCTGCTGCCGGCCGAGCTGGCCTTCGGCTTCCTGTTCGCCGTGACGCTGTTGAGCGCTCTGCTTGCCGTGGTGCAGAACGCGCCCTGGCTCGCCTACGTGGCCGCCGCCGAAGGCTTTGCCGCACCGGTGCTGGTGTCCACCGGCAGCGGCAACCACATCGCGCTGTTCAGCTACCTGGCCATCCTCGACATCGGCATCTTCCTGATGGCGTGGTTCCGCGCCTGGCGGCCGCTCAATCTGATCGGCGCCGTGGGCAGCTTCACGCTGGCCGGGGCCTGGGCGCACAAGCACTACACCGATGCGCTGTACCCGAGCACGCAGGCCTTCCTGCTGTTCTTCTTTGTGCTCTTCACGCTCGTCGGCGTGCTGTTCGCGCGGCGAGCCCTCGCACTGGGCGGCGAGCCCGACGCGCGCCGGCCGCTCTCCCAGCGCGCCGCGCAGGCGCTGGCGCAGGTGGGCCGCGTGGACAGCACGCTGGCCTTCGGCGTGCCGCTCGCCGCCTACGGCCTGCAGTACCTGCTGGTGCGCGACCACGCGTTCGGCCCGGCCTGGGCCGCCCTCGGTTTCTCGCTCTTCTACCTGCTGCTGGGTGGCGGCCTGATGCGCGGTGGCAACCCGCGCTACGCGCTGCTCGGCGAGGCCTACGTGATCGTGAGCGTGGTCTTCGGCACGCTCACCATCCCGCTCGCGCTCGAAGGGCAGTGGACGGGTGCCACCTGGGCCGTCGAAGCCGCCGGCATGTACTGGCTGGGCCTGCGCCAGCACCGCCGCTACGCGCGCGCGTTTGCGCTGTTGGTGCTGGGCGCGGCCACGTTGCGGCTGGCCACTTCGCTGGGCATGAACGAGCAGCCCGGCGCGCCACTCCTCACCGGCTCGGTGCTGGGCATGCTCTTGCTGGCCGCGAGTGCGCTGGCGATGTTCGCCCTGGCCCGCCGCGCGCAGGCCGACCAGCAAGGCGACCTGCAGGCCGACTGGGAAGCCATCGGCACCGTGGGCCAGCTGTGGATCGGCCTGGCCGCCGTGGCCGCGCTCGGCTGGATGCTGCTCACGCCGCAGTGGGCGTGCGTGGCGAGCTCGGCGCTGGCGCTCGGTGTCCTGTGGCTGGGCCTGCGCTGGAACCACGGCGCCATGGTCATCGGCTGGGCCGCGCTGCAACTGGGCGCGGGGCTGGGCTTCGCTGTCTTCGGGCCCGATCTGTGGGCCACGATGAGCGCCCGCCTCACGCTGTGGACGCCGCTCGCCTTCACGCTGGCCGGGCTGATCGCCGGCGACCTGCTGCAGCGGGCTGCCAAGCCCGGCCGCGCGAGCGCCTGGCTGGCCGCGCCCGTGCTGCACTGGGCCGTGGTGCTGTGGAGCCTGGCGTGGTGGACGCAGGTGCTGCTGCCCGACGCCTACCGCCTGCTGCTGCGCACGCAGAAGTACTGGGTGCTGCTGTGGCCCAGCGTGCTCACCGGCTGGGTCATCGCCACCTCGGTGGCCGTGACCGCGTTGGCGCGCTGGCGCGACTGGCGGGTGCTGGGCCAGACGGCCTGGGCCACCGCGCCGGCCTGGGTGCTCACCGCCTGGCTGGGCGTCGGTGCGCTGGGCCACGCGCCGCACGCCCACTGGGGCTGGCTGGTGTGGCCGCT
>NZ_DASSRA010000209.1:0-9591 GCF_035702065.1 Rhizobacter sp. | reverse complement strand
CGCACTCGCCACCGACCCCAAGCTGATCGCGCTCGACGAGCCGGCCGCCGGCATGAACGCCACCGAGAAGGTGGTGCTGCGCGAACTCATCGACACCATCCGCAAGGACGGCCGCACCATCCTGCTGATCGAGCACGACGTCAAGCTGGTGATGGGCCTGTGCGACCGCGTCACCGTGCTCGACTACGGCAAGCAGATCGCCGAAGGCACACCGGCCGAGGTGCAACGCAACGAAAAGGTGATCGAGGCCTACCTCGGCGATGGGCACAAGGCTCACTGACATGGCAACCACTTTTCTGAAAGTCAGCGGCCTCAAGGTCGCGTACGGCGGCATCCAGGCCGTCAAGGGCGTCTCGTTCGAGGTGCACGAAGGCGAGCTGGTGAGCCTGATCGGCGCCAACGGCGCGGGCAAGACCACCACGCTGAAGGCCATCACCGGCCTGCAGCCGGTGGCCGCCGGTGACATCGAGTACCTCGGCCAGTCGATCAAGGGCAAGGGCGCCTGGGACCTGGTCAAGCAAGGCCTGGTGATGGTGCCCGAGGGCCGCGGCACCTTCACCCGCATGTCGATCACCGAGAACCTGCTGATGGGCGCCTTCGTGCGCAAGGACAGCGAGATCGAGGCCGACATCGACAAGGTGTTCGGCATCTTTCCGCGCCTCAAGGAGCGCCGCAACCAGCTGGCCGGCACCATGTCGGGTGGCGAGCAGCAGATGCTCGCCATGGGCCGCGCGCTGATGGCCCGCCCCAAGGTGCTGCTGCTCGACGAGCCCTCGATGGGCCTGTCGCCCATCATGGTCGACAAGATCTTCGAGGTGGTGGCCGACATCGCCAAGCAGGGTGTGACCATCCTGCTGGTCGAGCAGAACGCGAGCCGCGCGCTGCAACTCGCCAACCGTGGCTACGTGATGGAGTCGGGCGAGGTGACCATGGGCGGCGACGCCGCAGGCCTGCTCAGCGACCCGAAGGTGCGGGCGGCCTACCTGGGCGAGTGAAGCGGGGCCTCGGCGCGGTCAGTCGACGGTCGCGCCCGAGGCCTTCACCACGCGCTCGTACTTGGCCCGTTCGCGCTTGACGAACTCGCCGAACTGCGCCGGCGAGGTGGCCATGGGCTCGGCCAGCAGGCTGGCCAGCCGCGCCTGCAGCTCCGGCGTGTTCAGCGCCTCGACGAAGGCCTTGTTGAGCCGCTGGGCCTGATCGGCCGGCAGCCCGGCCGGGCCGAACAGCCCGAACCAGGTGTTCACGTCGAAGCCCGCCAGCGCGGCATTGGTCTCGGCGATGGTGGGCAGCTCGGGCATGGCGCGGGCGCGCTGCGCGGTCGTCACCGCCAGGGCCTTGAGCTTGCCGGCCTTGATGTTGGCCGACGCGCTGGCCATGTTGTCGAAGGTCAGGTCGACCTGGCCCGACAGCAGGGCCAGCTGCGCCGGGTTGCCGCCGGCGTAGGGGATGTGGACCATGAAGACACCCGCCTGCGCCTTGAACATCTCGCCCGCCAGGTGGCCGGCACTGCCGTTGCCGCCCGAACCGTAGTTGAGCGTGCCGGGGTTGCGCTTTGCATGGGCCACCAGGTCGGCGACGTTGCGGATGCCGAGCCGGTTGGCGGTGTCGGGGTTCATCACCAGCACGTTGGGCACCTGCGCCACGCCGGTGATCGGCGTGAAGTCGCGCAGCGGGTCATAGGGGATGCGCGCGTACAGCCAGGGGTTGATGGCGTGCGTGGCCACGGCGCCCATCACCAGCATGCGGCTGTCGGGTGCGGCCTTGGCCACCAGGTCGGCGCCGAGGTTGCCGCCGGCGCCGGGCTTGTTCTCGACGATGACGGTACCCAGGCTGTCCTTTACGCGTTCGGCCAGGGCGCGCGCCACGATGTCGAGCGGGCCGCCGGGCGGGTAAGGAACGATCAGGCGGATCGGCGCACCGCCGGTTTGTGCCCAGGCGGGCAGGGTGGCGAACAGGGCGAGCGCCGCGCGGCGTTTCATCATCGTCAGGTCTCGTGTTTGTCGGCTTCGGAGGTGAAGCTGTCGGCGTAGAACTCGTCGAGCGGCAGGTTGCAGTGGGCGATGAAGTCGCGCTGTGCCGAGTCCACCATCACCGGCGCGCCGCAGGCATAGACCTGGTGCGCCGACAGGTCCGGCAAGTCGGCCATGACCGCCTGGTGGACGAAGCCGGTGCGGCCGGTCCAGTGGTCTTGCGCCTGCGGCTCGGAGAGCACCGGCACATAGCGCAGGTTGGGCAGCGTGCGCGCGGCCTCGATACACCAGTCGTGCATGTAAAGGTCGGCCTTGCTGCGGCAACCCCAGTAGAGAACCGTGGGTCGTGTGATGCCTTTCTGCCGCATGTGCTCGATGATGGCCTTCACTGGCGCGAAGCCGGTGCCGCTGGCCAGCAGCACGACTGGCTTGTCGCTGTCTTCGCGCAGGAAGAAGCTGCCGAAGGGGCCTTCGAGGCGCAGGATCTCCTTCTCCTTCATGGCGCCGAACACGTGGTCGGTGAACAGGCCGCCGGGCATGTGGCGGATGTGCAGTTCGATGCCCGGCTTGTCGGCCTGCGTGCCCGGCGCGTTGGCCATGCTGTAGCTGCGGCGGTGGCCGTCCTTCAGGATGAACTCGATGTACTGGCCGGCGCGGTACTGCAGTGCGTCGTTGGCGGGCAGTTGGAGCTGCAGCACGGCCACGTCGGGCGCCGGTTTGGTGATGGTCGTCACGCGACAGGGCATCTTGCGCACCGCGAACTCGCCGGCACCGGCCACGGTGCGCGCTTCGAGCGTCACGTCGGTCTGCGGTGCGGCGCGGCAGGTGAGGGTGTAGCCGGCCTCTTCTTCTGCCGGGCTCAAGGCCTTGGCCTGGTGCGTGCCGTGGATCACGCGCCCTTCGACCAGCTTGCATTTGCAGGAGCCGCAGGCGCCATCTCGGCAGCCGTAGGGCAGGCCCACGCCCTGGCGGATGGCGGCTGCCAGGATGGGCTCGTCGCGGTCGACGGAGAAGCTCACCCCACTGGGCAGCACGGTCACGGTGAACGTCATGGGATAACCTCAGGCCACGCATTTCAAGAAGTACAGCCTGCAATTTTGCCCGCTCAATCCATGACCCTTCAGGCCAGCCAGTCCGCCCGATTCAAACGCCCCAGCTTGCTGATCATCGGGTGCGGCGATGTGGGGCTGCGCGTGGTGCGATTGCTGAGCGCGCACTGGCGGTTGATCGGCCTCACCTCCAGCCCCGAACGGGCGCCGCAGCTGCGTGCGGCAGGCGTTGTGCCGCTGGTGGGCAACCTCGATGAGCCGCGTACGCTGGGTCGCTTGGCGGGCCTGGCCGATGCGGTGCTGCATCTGGCACCGCCGCCTGGCGAGGGCGAGATCGACTCGCGCACCCAGCACCTGCTGCAGGCGCTGGCGCTCAAGCGGCGCGTGCAGCGCATCGTCTATGCGAGCACCAGTGGCGTGTACGGTGACGCGCAAGGCGAACGTTTCGACGAGACCCGCGCCGCGCACCCGGCCACCGACCGCGCGCGACGCCGGGTCGATGCCGAGGCGCGGGTGCGCTGGTACGGGCAGGCCTTCGGTGCGCGCGTCACCGTGCTGCGCATCCCCGGCATCTATGCCAGCGACCGCCCCGGTGGTCACCCGCGCGAGCGCCTTGCGCGGGGCACGCCGGTGCTCGCGGCGGAGGACGATGTCTACACCAACCACATCCATGCCGACGACCTGGCGCGTGCCTGCATCGCTGCGCTGTACCGCGGCCTGCCGCAACGCGTGGTGCACGCGAGCGACGACACCGAACTGAAGATGGGCGACTACTTCGACCTGGCAGCCGATCTCAGCGGTCTGCCACGCCCGCCGCGCGTGCCGCGTCAGCAGGCGGGCGAGCAGCTGTCGCCGGTGCAGATCTCGTTCATGAGCGAATCGCGCCGGCTGGACAACCGGCGTCTGAAGCGGGAGCTGCGCTTGAAGCTGCGCTACCCGACAGTGCGCGAAGGGCTCAGCGCCGGCGCTGGCTGAAAGGCGGCAAGCCGCGCCAGTAGCGGATGGTGAGCCAACCCCCTAGCATGCCGCCCAGGTGGGCCAGCGAGCCGAGGTCGCCGTTCCAGCTGAGCAGCACGGCCAGCGCGCCGAACACGATGACGAAGACCTTCATCTTCATCGGGATGGGCGGGAACAGCGGCATCACCGTGCGGTCGGGGAAGTACATTGCCGTGGCCACCAGCAGGGCATAGATCGCACCCGAAGCACCGACCAGGCTGCTCATGCCACCCGCCCATGTCGCCACCACGAAGGTCAGCCCACCGAACACGGCGCCGATGGCGAGCATGGCCATGTAGCGCTTGCGGCCCCACATCATCTCCAGCTCGGAGCCGAACATCCACAGCCCCAGCATGTTGAAGAAGAGATGCAGCACGCTGCCATGCAGGAAGGCGTAGCTCAGCAACTGCCAGGGCCAGAAGAGACCGCTGTTCACGGGGAACAGCGCAAACCAGTAGCCGATGGGTGTGAAGGCCTGCAGACAGAACACCGCCGTGCAGGCCAGCATCAGGAATTGCGTGATCGGTGGAATCGGTGGCATGCGTCGGTCGGCTGCGAAACAATAAAGCCGCAAGGGTACCCGGTTTGCCAAGAGCGACCGAAGGCCTGTGGCAAAATCCCGCCCTCTGCTGCACCTGCCTCGGTGGTGAAATTGGTAGACGCGCCGGACTCAAAATCCGGTTCCGAAAGGAGTGCCGGTTCGATTCCGGCCCGAGGCACCACCCCTTCTTCTGCACCTCTCCAGCGGCCCTGCCACAATCACCGGCCAGGAGAGACCATGGTGCGATACAAGACGATTGAAGACGCGATCGGGCACACACCGCTCGTTCGACTGATCCGCATACCGGGTGCCGACAACGACAGCCGCGGCAACGTGATCCTCGGCAAGCTCGAGGGCAACAACCCCGCCGGCTCAGTGAAAGACCGGCCCGCCATCAGCATGATCCGTCGTGCCGAAGAGCGCGGTGACATCAAAGCTGGCGACACCCTCATCGAAGCCACTTCGGGCAACACCGGCATCGCACTGGCCATGGCCGCGGCCATTCGCGGCTACCGCATGGTGCTGATCATGCCGGAGGACCTCTCCATCGAACGCGCGCAAACCATGAAGGCCTTCGGCGCCGAGCTCGTGCTCACGCCGCGCAGCGGCGGCATGGAGTACGCGCGCGACCTCGCTGAGCAGATGCAGCGCGATGGCAAGGGCCGCGTGCTCGACCAGTTCGCCAACGGCGACAACCCGCGCGTGCACTACGAGACCACCGGCCCTGAGATCTGGGCCGACACCGCTGGTCGCATCACCCACTTCGTGAGCGCCATGGGCACCACCGGCACCATCACCGGCACCTCGCGTTTCCTGAAAGAGAAGAACCCGGCGGTGCGCGTGATCGGCGCGCAGCCGGCCGAAGGCTCGCGCATCCCGGGCATCCGCAAGTGGCCCGAGGCTTACATGCCCAAGATCTACGACCCGACCTACATCGACGAGACCGTCAACGTGGCGCAAGACGATGCCGAGGAAATGGCGCGCCGCCTGGCGCGTGAAGAAGGCCTCTTCGCCGGCATCTCGGCAGCGGGCGCCTGCTGCGTGGCGCTGCAGATCGCCAAGACGGCCGAGAACGCCACCATCGTCTTCGTCGTCTGCGACCGTGGTGACCGCTACCTCTCGACGGGTGTCTTTCCGGCCTGAACCCCATGAAGCACGCATACAACTACTGCCCCAACTGCGCCACACCGCTGCAGCAACTGTCTCAGGACGAAGATGGCGGGCCCAAGGTGCGCACGCGCTGCCCGGCCTGCGACTGGACGCACTGGAACAACCCCACACCGGTGCTTGCGGCGGTGATCGAACTCGCCGACCGCGAAGGGCAGGTGCTGCTGGCGCGCAATGCGGCCTGGCCGGGCCGCTTTTTCGGGCTTATCACCGGCTTCATGGAGGCTGGCGAAACACCGATGGGCGGTATCGCGCGCGAGGTGGCAGAAGAAACTTCGCTGAAGGTGGACGAGCTCAACCTGATCGGCGTCTACGACTTCCAGCGCATGAACCAGGTCATCATCGCGTACCACGCGGTGGCCCGTGGCGAGATCGTGCTGTCACCCGAGCTGGCCGAATACAAGACCCTTGCGCCTGCCGAAGTGAAGTGCTGGCCGGCCGGTACTGGCCAGGCCATGGCCGACTGGCTCAAGTCGCGCGGCATCACGCCGCAGTGGATGGACCTGCCGCCCCGCCGGCCCACGGAGAACTAGCATGGACTTCAGCAAGGAACTCGACACCCGTGGCCTGAACTGCCCGTTGCCGATCCTGAAGGCCAAGAAGGCGCTGGCCGATATGCACAGCGGCGAGGTGCTCAAGGTGGTGGCCACCGACCCAGGGTCGGTGCGCGACTTTCAGGCCTTTGCGCGGCAGACGGGCAATGAACTCGTCGAGCAGGACTCTGCCGACAACGAGTTCGTGCACTACCTGCGCCGACGCTAGGCGAGAGCGGGCCGAGCGCCGGCCCGCATCCCCTCGGGGGATCGGTCGGCGTACGCGCCGACCGAGGGGTTGTCTCAGATCTCGACGCTTCTGAGGTACTCGCGGAAGCCAGCTCCCAGCTGCGGGTGCTTGAGCGCCAGCTCCACGTTGGCCTGCAGGAAGCCTTCCTTGCTGCCGCAGTCGTAGCGCTTGCCTTCGTAGCGGTAGGCGAACACTTTCTCGCGGCGCAGAAGGCCGGCGATGCCGTCGGTGAGCTGGATCTCGCCACCCACGCCGCGCGGCTGGTTGGCGATCTCGTGGAAGACGCCGGGCGTCAGGATGTAGCGGCCCGCCACACCCAGGCGTGAGGGCGCACTTTCGGGTGACGGCTTCTCGACGATGCGGCTCACGTCCATCAGCACGTCGTTCACCGGCGTGCCGGCCACGATTCCGTAGCGGCGGGTGTGCTCGGCCGGCACCTCTTGCACGGCCAGCATCGAGACGCGCCATTCGTCGAATTGCTCGGTCATCTGCTGCAGCACGGGCTTCTCGCCGACCATCAGGTCATCGGCCAGCAGCACGGCGAACGGGTGGTTGCCCACCAGTCGCTGGCCGCACAGCACAGCGTGGCCCAGGCCCAGCGCCTGCGGCTGGCGCACGTAGATGCATTCCATGTCGTCGGGCTTGACGGAGCGCACCACGTCGAGCAGTTCCTGCTTGCCCGCCTGTTCGAGGGCTACTTCCAACTCGAAGGTCATGTCAAAGTGATCTTCGATCGGGCGCTTGTGCCGCCCCGTCACGAAGATCATTTCGCGCACGCCGGCGGCATAGGCCTCTTCGACGGCGTACTGGATCAGCGGCTTGTCGACCACCGGCAACATCTCTTTGGGCTGGGCTTTGGTGGCAGGCAAGAACCGGGTACCGAGGCCCGCCACGGGAAAGATCGCTTTAGTGACTAACATCTGCTTACAATCGTGTGGATGAGGGGAATGCTTCGAATTCATTGTGTCATGCGAGTTGTGACACGCGCACACCGAGCATGAGTGGGTCATGGATGTTCTGATCATCGAACCGCTGGAAGCCGAAGTCATGCAATGGCTGGCCTCGCGCTATTCAGTGCGTTATGCGCCGGAGTTGTCGCGCGACACCCGTGAGTTCCGCCAGTCCCTCTACAACGTGCGGGCTTTGGTGCTGCCCTCGCTGCTGGCGCTGGACGCCGCGACCCTGCACTACGCCCCGGTGTTGCGTGCTGTCGGCCGCGTGAGCGGCGGCGCCGAGAACATAGACCTCGACGCCTGCTCGCGCGCCGGCATCGAGGTGGTGCGCAGCCTGACCGCCACGGCGCAGGCCGAGGCCGAGTTCATGATCGGAGCAATGCTTTCACTGCTGCGCCGCGTGCCGGTGGAAGGCACCGACGGCATGCTGGTTGGCCGTGAGCTGGGCGCCTGCACCGTGGGCCTGATCGGCATGCCACCAGCCGCCAAGGCCATGGTGCAGATGCTGAGTGGCTTCGGCTCGCGCGTCGTCGGCTACGACCCCTCGCTGCACGCGACCGACGGCGTGTGGGAGCGCTGGCGCGTTGCGCCGCTGGGCCTGCGCGAGCTGCTGGAAACGAGCGACGCGGTGTGCGTGCAGCTCAATTACTTCAGCCGCTATCAGGGCCTGCTGGGTGAGCGCTTCCTGCCCTTCTGCAAGCCCAACCAGGTCATCGTGAGCGTGGCCCACTCCGGCGTGTTCAACGAACGTGCGCTGGCCGATGTGCTCATCAGCGGCCGCGTGGCAGCCTGCTGGCTCGACAGCCTGGAGCCCGGCGCGCTCGAAGAAGGCCGCCCGCTCAACGGCATGGACACGCTGCAGATCACGCCCCGCGTGGCCTGCACCACGCGCGAATCACGCCTGCGCAGCTCGTGGGCGGTGGCCAAGCGCATCGACGAGCTGCTCTCGGCCACGCCGCCTGCGCCGCGCGAGTTCAGGTCGACCGACCCAGGCGTGCCAACTGACCTTGCAGCCGAGCAAGTGCAGCAGTGAAGTCTGCGATGCGTTGCTTCTCCTGAACCACCACGGCCTCGGGCGCCCGCGCCACGAAAGACTCGTTCGAGAGCTTGCCTTGCGCCTTGGCGATCTCGCCTTCCAGGCGCTTGATCTCCTTGTTCAAGCGTTCGGTCTCGGCCCCCACGTCGATCTCCACGTGCAGCGCCAGGCGCGACGCCCCACTCACCACCACCGGTGACTGGCTTGTGGCCGCGTTGAACGCCGCCTCGTCGTCGAACACCTTCACCTCGGCCAGCTTGCCCAGCGTCCTGAGTACCGCAGCCACCTCGTTGACGAAAGCGTTGTCGCCGAAGGCATAGAGCGGCACGCGGTCGCTGGGCGAGAGGCCCATTTCGCCACGCAGCGCGCGGCAGGCGCTGACCATGCCCTTGAGCCTGGCCATCCAGGCATCTGCGTCGGTGTCGATGCGCTCAGGCTGTGCCTGCGGGTAGGCCGCGGTGGCGATGGTGTCGCCCATCTTGCGGCCGGCGATCGGCGCCACCGTGTCCCACAGCTCCGCGGTGATGAAGGGCGCGACCGGGTGCAGCAGACGCAGCGTGGCCTCCAGAACGCGGATCAGCGTGCGGCGCGTGGCGCGTTGCTGTGCCTCGGTGCCGGTCTGGATCTGCACCTTGGCGATCTCGATGTACCAGTCGCAGTACTCGTCCCACACGAACTGGTAGATGGTGTTGGCGACGTTGTCGAGCCGGTAGTCGGCAAAGCCTTGCGCCACGGCCGCCTCCACGCGCTGCAGTTCGCTCGTGATCCAGCGGTCGGCCGAGCTGAAGCTCAGGTAGCCGTGCGCCGGACCACCGGGCGCGCACTCGGCCTTGGTGTGTTCCTTCAGGCCGCAGTCCTGGCCCTCGGTGTTCATCAGCACGAACTTGGTCGCGTTCCAGAGCTTGTTGCAGAAGTTGCGGTAGCCCTCGCAGCGCTTGGTGTCGAAGTTGACGCTGCGGCCCAGCGTGGCCATGGCCGCGAAGGTGAAGCGCAGCGCATCGGCGCCGTAGCCGGGGATGCCGTCCGGGAACTCTTTCTCGGTGGCCTTGCGCACCTTGGGCGCTGTCTCGGGCTTGCGCAGGCCGGTGGTGCGCTT
>NZ_DASSRA010000208.1:0-12303 GCF_035702065.1 Rhizobacter sp. | reverse complement strand
GCGCGGGCTGGCAAGGTGCTGGTGCTCATCTCAACTTCTCCCAATCTCCGCGAGCGCGTTCTGCATCTCAGCTTGATCCATCGTCTCCAGCGGCAACGCGAGCACCTGCAGCATGCGGTAGCCGATGGCCTGCCGTGTGAGTTCGAACGCGCGGCGCTTGCCCTCGTCGCCGCCTTCGGCATTCGACGGATCCGGATAGCCCCAGTGCACCTTGACCGGGTGGCCGCCCTTGCCGCCGAAGAAGACCGGGCACGGCTCTGCCGCCGCGCTGTCGCACACGGTGATGACGATCGAGAGGGGCGGTGCGCCGTCTTGGCTGAATTCGTCCCAGCTCTTGCTGCGGTAGGCGCTGGTGTCGATGCCGGCGCGATTCAGCGCCTCGATCGCGAACGGGTTGATGCGTCCGCTGGGCGCGCTGCCGGCGCTGTGCGCCTTCACGTCGCGGCCGAGCCGCGCAGCCAGGTGATTGAGCATCCCTTCGCTCAGCACGCTGCGCGCAGAGTTGTGGGTGCAGAGGATGAGCACGTGCGTCGTCATGGTCAGCGGGTTCCGAGTCTTTGTTGCTTCAGCAGTTGCAAGGGGGCGCTTCGAGTTCACAGGCTTGCCCCTCGCAGCAGTTCGAAGTCAGGAAGCCCAGCAGCGCGTTCATGCGCTCGAACGACGCGCGGTAAATCAGGTTGCGGCCATCGCGCGACTGGCTGACCAACCCGGCGAACAGCAGCTCCTTGAGGTGGAAGGACATCGAAGCCGGGGAGATGCCCAGCTGCTCGCTCAACACGCCGGGTGTGAGCCCCGCCTTGCCCGCGACCACGAGCGCACGAAACGCTTTCAGGCGATGCACTTGCGACAGCGCGCCGAGTGCGCGGGCGGCCAGTTCGTCTTCGTTTTCCATGGCATTCAAAGATTTCTTGAATTATTTGATTCGGACATGACAGCGCGGTGACACCCAGGGCCCACGGACCCCTTGCAGGACTCATTTGATTCAAGTATTCTTGAATTCATGGATAAGAATTCGATTGTTCAGGCCCTGGCCGCACTCGCTCACCCAGTCCGTCTGGAGGCGTTTCGCGCCCTGGTGATTGCAGGTCACGAAGGCCTCGCGCAAAAGGCACTGGCCGAAGCGGTCGGCGTCGGGCCGACCAACCTGGCCTTTCACTTGAAGGAACTTTCCAACGCGGGCCTGGTAACCCAGGCCCAGGTGGGCCGCTTCGTCATGTACCGGGCGGCCTACGAGCGCATGAACGAGCTGCTCGCCTACCTCACGCAGAACTGCTGCGCCGGCCCGTCCAAGGTGCCTGCTGCTCAGACCTCCAGCGCCTGCGGGTGCTGACCCGTGCCACCCCTCTTCACAGGAACCCTCATGCCGACCATCACCCTGCGCCAAGCCCACCCGGCCGACTGGGCCGCCATTGAGACGCTCCTCAAGGCCAATCAGCTCCCCTTGGCCGGCGCCCGCGAGCACCTGTCGACCTTCGTCGTTGCCGAGTCCGGCCGGGAGATCGTCGGCTGCGCCGGTGCCGAGCCACGGGGCGATGTGGTGCTCTTGCGCTCGGTTGCGGTCGCGCCAGGTCTTCACCATCAGGGCATCGGGCAGCAATTGGTGTCGCTCGTGCTGGAGGAAGCCAGACGCCGCAACTTCAAAGCGATCTATCTGTTGACCACCACGGCGCGCGAGTACTTCCGGCGCCTTGGCTTCGCGCTCGCCGACCGCGCGAAGGCGCCGGTGACCCTTCAGCAGTCGGCCGAGTTCCAGGGAGCCTGCCCGGCCAGCGCCGACTTCATGGCACTGGCATTCCAGCAGCCCGAGACCACCGGGCTGGAGAACCTGCCGGTCGCCGTGCTGGGCGCCGGCCCGGTCGGTCTTGCCGCAGCCGCCAAGCTGATCGAGCGGGGCATCCCGTTCTTCGTCGTCGAGGCCGCCTCGATGGTCGGCGCCAACCTCGCCGACTATGGTCATGTGCGTCTCTTCTCACCCTGGCGCTACGACATCGACCCGACGATGGCCAGGCTGCTGGAGCCCACCGGCTGGCAGGCCCCCGACGCCGACGCGCTGCCTCTTGCTGGCGAGGTGGTGGAGCGCGTGCTGAAGCCCTTTGCGCAGCTCGCGCAAGTCGCGTCGGTCCTGTACCTGGACACCCGCGTCGTGTCGGTCACACGTGAAGGCTTCGACAAGGTGAAGACCGCCGGTCGAGAGAAAGCGCCCTTCGTGATTCGGGCAACGCGCAAGGGCGTGCCTCTCGAACTGAAGGCCCGTGCCGTCATCGACTCAACCGGCACCTGGAACCACCCGAACCCTGTCGGCGCAAGCGGCTTGCCCGCCCTCGGCGAGCGAGAGGCAGCAGCGCGAATCTTCTACGGCATCCCCGACGTACTCGGCCAGGCGCGAAGCCGCTACGCCGGCAAGCGCACCCTCGTCGTCGGCGCAGGCCACTCGGCGGCCAATGCCTTGCTCGCACTGGCCGAACTGGCGCGGCATGAGCGCGGAACGAAGCTCGTCTGGTCGGTCCGATCACCCTCTCTGGCACGTGTCTTCGGCGGCGGCGATGCGGATGCCTTGCCGGCGCGCGGTGCGCTCGGTGCCGCGCTGCGCCAGCTGCGTGACACCGGTGGGCTGGAGTTCCACCCAGGTCTGCGCATCACCCGCATCGACGAGGCGGACGGACGCTTGCGCGTGCAAGGGGTGGACGCTGATGGCCGCGAGCTGCGCATCGACGGCATCGACGAGATCGTGTGCGCCACCGGGCAACGGCCGGATCTGTCGCTGGCCAGCGAACTTCGCGTGAAGCTCGACCCCTGGCTCGAATCGAACGAGGCCCTTGGCCCGCTGATCGACCCCAACCTGCACAGCTGCGGCACGGTGCGCCCACACGGGCATCGTGAATTGGGCCATCCGGAACCGGGCCTCTACACGGTGGGCGTCAAAAGCTATGGCCGGGCGCCAACCTTCCTGATGGCCACCGGCTTCGAGCAGGTGCGCTCGGTCGTCGCCGCGATCGCCGGCGACCTCGAAGCCGCCGATCGCGTGGAGCTCGATCTGCCCGAGACCGGGGTGTGCAGCGCAAGCGGCAGTGACACGGAAGGCATCACCGACGCGTCGTGCTGCAGCGCGCCGTCGGCGACTCCGTTGCCGGCCATCAACGCCGCGGCGAGTTGCGGAACCAGCAGCTGTGGCACGTCCAAGGCCGAGGCGAAAGTCGCGGCGCTCACATGCTGTGGAGGCCCGGCCAAAGCCGACGCATCCGCATGCTGCGCCCTCGACGAACAAGAGAAGGCGGAGGGGAAATCCGGCTGCGGCTGCGGAACGACAGCGCGACCTGCGGTTGAACCAGTGCGCGCCAAGGCCTCGTGCTGCTGATGCCGGGCAATCGCGCCGGCACCATTGCAAGCCTCGGCGCGGCACAAACGCTGGCCTGGGCTTCGACCTACTATCTCCCGGCCATCCTGGCCGCACCGATGGCGCGCGACCTGGGCACCTCGGTGCCTACGGTGTTCGCAGCCTTCAGCATTGCCTTGATCGTCTCTGCCCTGGTCGGGCCACGGTCCGGCGCCGCCATCGACCGGCTTGGGGGTCGTCCCGTGCTGATGGGCACCAGTCTCGTCTTTGCGCTGGGGCTCGCCGGATTGGGCATGTCTCAAGGCCCCACAGGCCTGTTCGCGGCCTGGATCGTCTTGGGCATCGGCATGGGCAGCGGGCTGTATGAATCAGCCTTTGCGTCGCTGGTGCGGCTCTATGGTCGTGATGCACGGACGAGCATCACCGGCATCACGTTGATCGCAGGCTTTGCCAGCACAGTGGGCTGGCCGCTCTCGTCCTGGCTGGAAGGTCACTACGGGTGGCGCACCGCATGCTTGGCGTGGTCAGCGTTGCACCTGCTGGTCGGCCTGCCACTGAACGCGCTGTTGCCCAAGGCGCAGCCCGCGCCCTGCGCCTCGCCTCAGAGCTCCGATGCGGCCGCGACAGCGCATCCCGAGGGGGACAAGCCGTCGTGGCGCTCACTGTCGCTGTTGTCGTTCGTGTTCGCCGCAACCTGGTTCATCTCCACGGCGATGGCAGCGCACCTGCCGCGACTGATGCAAGCGGCCGGCGCGACGACAGCGACAGCCCTGCTGGTCGGCGTGCTCATCGGGCCGGCCCAGGTTGCGGCGCGGCTCCTCGAGTTCGGCTGGCTGCGCAAGGTTCATCCGCTGCTGTCGGCGCGCTTGGCCTCGGCCATGCATCCGCTCGGCGTGGGAGTGCTGCTGCTCGGAGGGCCCACATTCGCCCCGCTGTTCGGAATCCTTCATGGCGCCGGCAACGGCATTCTCACGATCGCCAAGGGCACGTTGCCGCTCGTGCTGTTCGGCAGCGCGGGCTACGGAGCTCGCCAGGGATGGTTGATGGTGCCAGCGCGCGCGGCGCAGGCACTCGCACCATTTGTCTTCGGGGTCGCCCTTGATCGCCTCGAAGGACGTGCGCTCTTGGTCACAGCTTGCATCGGAGCCGCCGCCGTGGCGGCTCTGCTGGCCCTGCAAGCCGAAAGATCGGCAGACCGCTCTTGATCGTCCAGCGGACGTACGAAGCTTCGTACGGAGAACTCGTCCAGCGTCCCAGGTTGCTTCCTGTGGAGCCGGCGAAAGCGACTGTGTTCAGCCCAAGCAGCCGTGTGCGTCGTTTCGACTGATGTTCCGCTTTTTGGCCGGGAACAGCCCACTGGCTTCGTCCCTCAGGCGCTGAGCCGCCGCGAGTTCGCCGGGTCGCGGAACACCAGCGGCTGCTCCACCGCCTGCCGCTGCGCCAGCGCGCCGGCGCGCTCCACCGCCTCGACCACGCGCGCATGGTGCGGGCTCTTGACGCACACCGGGTCGGCAGCGGCCGGGTCGTTCGCCAGCAAATAGGCCTGGCAGCGGCAGCCGCCGAGATCCACCTCGCGCTGGTCGCAGCTCGCGCAAGGCTCCTTCATCCAGCCAGTGCCGCGGTAGCGGTTGAAGCCTTCGGAATCGAACCAGATCTCGCGCAGGCCGTGCTGCTTGACGCTCGGGAAGCTCAGGCCCGGCAGCATCTTGGCGGTGTGGCACGGCAGCGCCGTGCCATCGGGCGTGACGGTGAGGAACATGCTGCCCCAGCCGTTGACGCAGCGTTTGGGCTTGCCCTCGTGGTAGTCGGGCGCGACGAAAAAGATGCGCATCTTGTCGCCGAGCTTGGCGCGCCACGCGTCGGTCACTTCCTCGGCACGGCGCAACTGCTCGTGCGTGGGCAGCAGCAGGTCGCGGTTGAGAAAGGCCCAGGAGTAGTACTGCGTGTTGGCCAGCTCCAGGTACTCCGCACCCATCTCCACCGCCATGCCGATGATGCGGTCGATGTGCTCGATGTTCAGGCGGTGGATCACCACGTTCATCACCATCGGCCAGCCCTGCGCCTTGATGAGGCCGGCCACGCGGTTCTTGAGCGCGAAGGTCTTGGTGTGCGAGAGGAAGTCGTTCATCTCCCGGGTGGAGTCCTGGAACGAGAGCTGCACGTGGTCGAGGCCGGCGGCCTTGAGTGCTTCGGCTCGCGCTTCGGTGAGGCCCACGCCGGAGGTCAGCAGGTTGGTGTAGTAGCCCAGGCGGTGGGCTTCGGCGACGATCAGCTCCAGGTCGTCGCGCACGAGCGGCTCGCCACCCGACAGGCCGCACTGCACGGCGCCCAGCTCGCGGCCCTGGCGCAGCACGCGCATCCAGTCGTCGGTGCTCAACTCGTCTTGCTGCTGCGCGAAGTCGACCGGGTTGAAGCAGAACACGCAGTGCAGCGGGCAGCGGTAGGTCAGTTCCGCCAGCAGCCAGAGCGGTGGGCCGATGGTCGCCATGCCTCAGTCCCAGGCCAGCCAGCGCTGCTTGGCGGCCATCTCGACGAAGGCCAGCACGTCGGGCTCCAGGCCCCGCGCCGAGAACGCCTGTTCCAAGTCGCTCACGATGGCCGCGACCGTGCGCTCGCCATCGCAGCGCTTCATGATCTCGCCCGCGCTGCCGTTGAGCTTGACCATGCCCTCGGGGTAAAGCAGCACGTGGCAGTCCTGCACCGGCTCCCATTGCAGGCGGAAGCCGGTGCCGATGCGCGGCTGGCTGCTTGTCGAGAGCGCCGTCATGCGGTGACTCCATAGCGCGTGGCCATCGCGTCGTTCATCGCCCACAGGATGTCGAGCTTGAACTGCAGCACCTCCAGCGCGCGCTCCTGCAGCGAGCGCGTGCTGAAGTGGTCGAGCGTGATGGCCAGGCCCTGCTCCACGTCGCGCCGCGCCTGGCTCAGGCGGTTGCGGAAGTAGCTCAGGCCCTGCGGTTCGATCCAGGTGTAGTGCTCGGGCCAGGTGGCCAGGCGTTGTTTGTGGATCTCGGGCGCGAAGAGTTCGGTCAGCGACGAGCACACGGCCTCTTGCCAGGGCGCACGGCGTGCGAAGTTGATGTACGCGTCGACGGCGAAGCGCATCGCGGGCACCACGTGCCGCAGGTCCTGCACCTCGTCGCGCGTGAGGCCCACCGCTTCGGCCAGGCGCAACCAGGCCTCGATGCCGCCCGCATCCTTGATGCCGCCGATCTCGAAGCCGTCGTGGTCGAGGATGCGCTGCACCCAATCGCGGCGCACCGCGGCGTCAGGGCAGTTGGAGAGGATGGCCGCGTCCTTGATGGGAATCGCGATCTGGTAGTAGAAGCGGTTGGCCACCCAGCCGCGCACCTGTTCGGGCGTGGCCTTGCCGGTGTTGAGCATCACGTTGAACGGGTGATGGATGTGGTACGACTTGCCGCGCTCGCGTAAGCGCGCCTCGAACTCGGTGCGGCTCCAGGCCGGCTGGCCGACGCTGTCGGCGGGGTGGCGGGCGGCGTGGTTGATGTCGGCGCGCATGGTGGCGGTGATCAGAGAGGGTCAGAGCTGGATGTCCATGCCGTCTTCGCAGACCTCGATGCCGGCGCGGGCGAGTTCGGCGCGCTGGGGCGAGTCTTCGTTCAGGATGGGGTTGGTGTTGTTGATGTGGATGAGCAGCCGGCGCGTGGTGCGCGGCAGCTTGCTCATCCACTCGATCATTCCGCCTTCGCCCGATTGCGGCAGGTGGCCGATGTCGCGCGCCGACTTCTGGCTCAGGCCGAGCGACTTCATCTCGTCGTCGGCCCAAAAGGTGCCATCGACCATCACCGCATCGGCCGAGGCCATCGCGTCGAACACCGGCGGTGTGATGGCGCCCAGGCCCGGCGCGTAGAACACGCTGCGGCCGCGGCGTGTGTCGACGAGGGTGATGCCGAGGTTGTCGCCGGGCGCCGGGTTGTCGCGGTGCGGCGAGTAGGGCGCAGCCTTGCTCGACAAGGGCATGGCGCGGAAGGCGAGCCCCGGCACGCCGGGCACGGTGAAGCTGCCGCCGTCAAGGCCGATGCGCTCGCGCTGCACGCCACAGAAGTGCGACAGCACGCGCAGGATGGGGTTGCCCTGGGTCAGGTCTTCCTCGACCGCATCGGTGCACCACAGAGGCAACGGCGAACCGCGCTCGCGCAGCATGAACAGGCCGGTGGCGTGGTCGATCTGGCCGTCCATCAAAACGACACCGGCGATGGCGGTGTCGCGCACCGCGCGGGCCGGTTGCAGGTGCGGGTGGCTGCGGATCTGCTCCAGGATGTCGGGCGAGGCGTTGAACAACACGCCATCGGCCGAGTCGTCCGGCCGCACGAAGATCGACGACTGCGTGCGCGGCTTGGCCCGCACCGTGCCCGAACGAACGCCGGAGCAGTTGGCACAGTTGCAGTTCCACTGCGGAAAGCCGCCACCCGCGGCCGAACCGAGAACGGTGATGCGCATGTTTGGCCGGCACCCCAGGGAACCCGGGGCGCCGGTGACGACGAAGCAACCCGCTCAGCGGGCGGCGACGTACATCGTGATTTCGAAGCCGAAGCGGAAATCAGTAGCGGTCGGTGTTTGCCATTGCATGCAGAGTCTCCTGTGACGGTCTCGCAGCGCCGGTTGGACACTGCGGGGGCTTGTCAGCCCCGTCTTGCATGGTGGCTCGGGGAGCGCTGGCGCTCCAGTCGGGCGATCGTGAATCGAAACTCACGATTTTCATGAATCGCGGCGGCGTGGCTCCACGACAAGGGGCCGGCACGCGCCCAAATGAAAACAGGCCCTCGCGCGGAGGGCCTGTTCATCGAAACTTGGTTGCGGGGGCTGGATTTGAACCAACGACCTTTGGGTTATGAGCCCAACGAGCTACCAGACTGCTCCACCCCGCGACTGAGCCTGTGACTATAGCACATCACGCAGCGCCGATCACTTGAAGAACCTTCGCCGAGTGAGAACGAGTGCTAGGTAGTAGCCACCGACGGCATAGGCCACGAGCACCAGCACCGGCTTTACGAAGCTCTCCGGCATCTGGCCAATGATGAGCGGGCGCACCAACTCCACCGCCGCGGTGAGCGGCAGCACCTGCGCCACGCCCTGCAGCCAGCCGGGCATCTGCTCGATAGGAAAGTACACACCGGAGAGAAAGGTCATCGGCGTCATCACCAGCGTGAAGTAGTAGGTGAAGAAGTCATAGCCCTTGGCCAGCGCATTGAAGATCATCGCGATCGATGCGAAGGCCACGCCGACCAGGCACAGCATGGGCAACGCGAGCAGCATGCTCGGTGAGCGCGCGATGCCCAGCACGAAGATCACCGCCACGATCGCGATCACGGTGAACATCGACTTCATCGCCGCCCACAGCGTCTCGGCGAAGACGATGTCGTCGAGCGAAATGGGGGCGTTCATGATGCTGTCCCAGGTCTTCTGCACCTCCATGCGCGAGTAGGCCGAGTACAGCGCCTCGAATGTGGCCGCCAGCGCGCAGCTCACCGCGATGCTGCCCGACGCCAGGTACTGGATGTAGGGCAGGCCCTGCACCTGGCCGATCATCGAGCCGAGCCCGTAGCCGAAGGCCACCAGGGTGATCAGGGGCTCGGCGATGTTGCCAAGCACGCTCGGGACGGCCAGCTTCTTCCACACCAGCAGGTTGCGCAGCACCACCGGCCAGAAGCGGGTGCTGAGGCGCGGTGCGGCGTACATCGAGATCAGCATGCTCGTCGTCTCCTGTCAGGCATCGTCGCGGATCTGGCGACCTGTGAGCTTGAGGAACAGGTCTTCCAGATTGGCCGGCCGGTGCAACGTGCGCAGTTGGTGTTGGGGCGCCAGGGCCTGCAGCAGCGGCTGAGGCTGGCGCAGGTAGAAGAAGACGGTCTCGCCGCTGGTCTCGACACGCTCGGCGAAGCGGGCGTGCGTGATGGCTGTCTCGGTCGCGCCATCGCCGTAGACCTCGACCACGTCGGTTTCGAGGTGCTCGGCGATCAAGCCACGCGGCGTGCCTTCGGCGATCTTGCGTCCGTGGTCGAGGACGATCAGGCGGTCGCACAAGCGCTCGGCCTCGTCCATGAAGTGCGTCGTCAGCAGGATCGACTTGCCTTGCTGCAGCAGGTTCTGCAGGCGTTCCCACATCAGGTGGCGGGCCTGCGGATCGAGGCCAGTGGTGGGCTCGTCGAGCAGCAACAGGTCGGGGTCGTTGATCAGGGCCCGGCCCAGGCTCAGGCGCCGCTTCATGCCACCGGACAGCTCGCCCGGCCGTGCATGGGCCTTGGACTGCAGCGCCGCGAACTCCAGCAAGCGCGGAATGCGCTTCTCGATCATCGCCTTGGGCAAGCCGAAGTAGCGTCCGTACACGCGCAGGTTCTCCGCGCAGGTGAAGTCGGGGTCGAGGCTGTCGAACTGCGTGACCACGCCGATGCGCTTCTTGGCCTCGCGGACCTGCTGCGGAATGGACAGCCCGAAGGCCTGGATGCTGCCGCCATCCGGGCCCACCAGGCCGAGACACATGCGGATGGTGGTGGTCTTGCCGGCACCGTTGGGGCCGATCACACCCAGGCATTCTCCCGGCTGGATCTCCAGCGACAAGTCGCTAACGACCAGGTTGTCGCCGAACTTCTTGTGCAGGTGGGCGACGCGAAAGATCGGCTCGGCCATGGCGCGAGTGTGCCAAGAATCCGGATGCCCCAATGACAAAGGGCCAGCTTGCGCTGGCCCTTGCGGTGATGCTGGATCGAGAAGGCTTACTCGGCCTTGTCGGCAGCAGCTTCTTCAGCCACTTCCGGGCGATCCACCAGCTCGACGAATGCCATGGGTGCGTTGTCGCCAACGCGGTAACCCATCTTCAGGATGCGGGTGTAGCCGCCCGGGCGAGCCTTGTAGCGCGGGCCCAGTTCGTTGAAGAGCTTGGTGACGATGTCGCGGTCACGGGTGCGATCGAAGGCCAGGCGGCGATTGGCCAGCGTGGCTTCCTTGGCGAGCGTGATCAGCGGCTCGACGACGCGGCGCAGTTCCTTGGCCTTGGGGACCGTGGTCTTGATCGCTTCGTGCTGCAGCAGCGAGTTGCACATGTTGCGCAGCATCGCGGCGCGGTGCTCCGACGTGCGGTTGAGTTTGCGAAGTCCGTTACGGTGACGCATGGTGCTTGTTCCTTTCTGACTAATAAGCCGGCAGCCGTATCAGGTACTGCCGGGTGCACCGGGCCGGATGGCCCTTGATTCAATTAACGCTTGTCGAGGCCTTGGGGCGGCCAGTTTTCCAGACGAGCACCCAGGGTCAGGCCGCGAGAGGCCAGCACTTCCTTGATCTCGTTGAGCGACTTGCGACCCAGGTTCGGGGTCTTCAGCAGCTCGGTCTCGGTGCGCTGGATCAGGTCACCGATGTAATAGATGTTCTCGGCCTTCAGGCAGTTGGCCGAACGCACGGTGAGCTCGAGCTCATCGACCGGACGCAGCAGGATCGGATCGAACTGCGTGCTGCGCTGGGCCGGAGCGTCGAACGCGGCGATCTCGCTGCCTTCGAGCTGGGCGAACACGGCCAGTTGCTCGACCAGGATCTTGGCCGAGGCACGGATGGCTTCCTCGGGCGTGATGGCGCCGTTGGTGGCGATCTCCATCACCAGCTTGTCGAGGTCGGTGCGCTGCTCGACGCGGGCGCTTTCCACGGTGTAGCTGACGCGCGAGACCGGCGAGAACGAAGCGTCCAGCACAATGCGGCCGATCGACTTGGTGGGCTCGTCGCCGAAGCGGCGAAGCGTGCCAGGCACGTAGCCACGGCCCTTTTCGACCTTGATCTGCATGTCGAGCTTGCCGCCTTGCGACAGGTGCGCGATCACGTGATCGGGATTGATGATTTCCACGTCGTGCGGGGTCTGGATGTCGCCGGCCGTCACGGGGCCTTCGCCTTCCTTGCGCAGGACGAGGGTGACTTCATCGCGGTTGTGCAGGCGGAACACCACGCCCTTGAGGTTCAGCATGATGTGAACCACGTCTTCTTGCACACCATCGATGGCCGAGTACTCGTGGAGCACGCCGGCAATGGTCACTTCGGTCGGCGCATACCCCACCATCGACGACAGCAGCACGCGACGCAGCGCGTTGCCCAGCGTGTGGCCGTAGCCGCGCTCGAAAGGCTCGAGCGTGACCTTGGCGCGGTTGCCGCCCAGCGGCTCCACATTGATGGCTTTGGGTTTGAGCAGGTTTGTTTGCATGAGGTCGTTGCTTTCAATACCCTCGGTTCGTTACACCGATAAGGCTGAGGGACCAACCGGGGCAGCCGCTGCCGCCACCGGACGAAGGAAACTGGAACAGGCCGCAGAGCAAGCCACACAGCTTGCGCAAACGGCCGGCGCAGATGTCAGCGCGAGTACAGTTCGACGATCAGGGCTTCTTTGATGTCGGCGCCGAATTCATCGCGATCGGGCGTCTTCTTGAACACGCCCTCGAGCTTGCTGGCGTCGACCTGCACCCAGTTCGGCATGCCCTGGCCTTCAGCCAGCTTCACCGAGTCGGCAATGCGCAGCTGCTTCTTGGCCTTTTCGCGCACGGCGACCACGTCACCCACCTTAACCGAGTAAGACGCAATGTTCACGACCGTTCCGTTCACGGTGATCGCCTTGTGCGACACCAGCTGACGGCCTTCGGCGCGCGTGGAGCCGAAGCCCATACGGTAGACGACGTTGTCGAGGCGCGACTCGAGCAGCGTCAGCAGGTTGGAACCGGTGTTGCCCTTGCGGCGCTCGGCTTCAGCGAAGTAGCGGCGGAACTGGCGCTCCAGGATGCCGTACATGCGCTTGACCTTCTGCTTCTCGCGCAGTTGCAGGCCGAAGTCGGAGGTGCGCGAGCCGGAGGTGCGGCCGTGCTGACCAGGCTTGCTGTCGAACTTGACCTTGTCCCCGATCGGGCGGCGAGCGCTCTTCAGGAACAGATCGGTGCCTTCACGGCGGGAGAGTTTGCCCTTGGGGCCAAGGTAACGTGCCA
>NZ_DASSRA010000207.1:0-5158 GCF_035702065.1 Rhizobacter sp. | reverse complement strand
CACCGAGGGCTACGTCCAGGGTGACAAGACCTTGCGCACCGTGCGCTGCAAGACCTGCGGCTGCACCACGCACTGGGAGCCGCTGGACCGCACCAAGTACACCCGCATGGGCGTGAACATGCGCAACTTCGAGCCGGCGCTGCTGGGTGAGGTGCGCATCCGCCTGCTCGACGGCGCCGACACCTGGGAGTCGTTCTACTGGGAAGACATCCGCTGAAAGGGCGTTCTCATGGCCGACCACATCCTCGTCTTCTACGGCTCCTACCGCGCCGACCGCATGGGCATCCGCCTGGCGAACTACCTTGTCGATGCCCTGCGCGCGCGGGGTGCCAATGCGGAGCTGATCGACGCCAAGGCCGTCGGCCTGCCCATGCTGGACCGCATGCACAAGGAGTACCCCAAGGGCACGGCGCCGCCTGCGATGGAGGCGCTGGCGCAGAAGATCATCGCGGCCGATGCCTTCGTCTTCGTGACCGGCGAATACAACTGGGGCCCGCAGCCGGGCCTGAAGAACCTGACCGACCACTTCCTCGAAGAGTGGTTCTGGCGCCCGGCCGCCATCGCCAGCTACTCGGCGGGCCGCTTCTCCGGCGTGCGCTCGGGCACGATCTGGCACGGCATCCTCAACGAGATGGGCATGGTGGTCGTCTCCAGCGCGCTGGCGGTGGGCACGATCTCGCAATCGCTGGATGCCGATGCGAAGCCCACCGGCCCCGGCGGCGAGGCGCTGCAGCGCGCCTTCCCGCGCTTCGCCGACGACCTGGCGTGGTGGACGGAGGCGGCGCGGGCGCAGCGGGCAAGGCAGAAGCCACCGTACTGATTGCGCGAGTGGATCCCGGCGCACGCCGGGATCCACTGCATCAATAGAACCAGCGTGCCGGCACGGTGACGAGCTGGGGGAACAGCACCATCAGGAACATCACGACGAACTGCGCCACCATGAAGGGCACCACGCCGCGCGTCACCTGGTCCATGCTGATCTTGCCGACGCCGGCCACCGTGTTGAGCACCACGCCCACCGGCGGCGTGATCAGGCCGATGGCGTTGTTGATCATGAACAGCACGCCGAAGTAGACCGGGTCGATGCCGGCGGCCTTGACCAGCGGCATCAGCACCGGCGTGAGGATCAGGATGGTGGGCGTCATGTCGAGCGCCGTGCCCACGATCATCACCAGCACCATGATGGCGATCATCAGCAGCGTCTGGCTGCCCAGCAGGGGGTCGAGCAGCGCCACCACCTGCGCCGGGATGTTGGCCACCGTGATCAGCCAGGCGCTGACGGCCGCCGCCGCCACCAGCAGCATCACCACCGCCGTGGTGCGCGAGGCCGCCACGAACACGCCGTAGAGGCGGCGCAGCGGCAGCTCGCGATAGACCACCACCGAGACGAAGAGCGCGTAGACCGCAGCCACCACGCCGGCCTCGGTGGGCGTGAACACGCCCATCTTCAGCCCCACGATGATGATCACCGGCAGCACCAGGGCCCAGCCAGCCTGGCGCAGCGCGAGCAGCACCTCGCGCAGCGGCTTGCGGGCCGGCGGCGCGATCGCCTCGCGGCGCGCGAGCCACCACCAGGTGCACCACAGCGAGGCCGCCAGCATCAGCCCGGGGAAGATGCCGGCGAAGAAGAGCTTGGAGATCGACACGTTGGCCGCCACGCCGAACACCACGAAGCCGATGCTGGGCGGGATCACTGGCGCGATGATGCCGGCCGAGGCGATCAGCCCCGCCGAGCGGGCCTTGTCGTGTCCGGCCGCCACCATCATCGGCAGCAGCAGGGCGGTGAGGGCCGCCGCATCGGCCACCGCCGAACCCGACAGCGCCGCCAGCAGGCACGCCGCGAGGATCACCACGTAGCCCAGCCCACCCTTGATGTGACCCACCAGCACCAGCGCGAGGTTGACGATGCGGCGTGACAGCCCGCCCACGTTCATCACCTCGCCGGCCAGCAGGAAGAAGGGCACGGCCAGCAACGGGTAGCTGTCGGCGCCGTGGATCACGTTCTGCGCCAGGATCTGCGCGTCGAACATGTCCAGGTGCCACATCAATGCGGCACCGCAGACCAGCAGCGCGAACGAGATCGGAATGCCGATCGCCATCGCGGCGAGCAGCGAGCCGATGAAGACCCAGATCGTCATCGCTCGTCACCCCCGTGCGGCTGGTCTTCCGACTCCTTGATGATGATCAGCTCGTCGTCGCGCACCTGCCCGCGCATCAGCTTCACCAAGTCGTTGAGCAGGATCGCCGCCGCCGAGATGGCGAACACGATGCCCACCGCGTAGAACCAGGCCATCGAGGCCCCGCTCGACGGGGCGGACACGTCCCAGTTGATGCGCGTCTGCTCCAGCGCGCCGCGAAACAGCAGCCAGCACACCATCAGCATCAGCGCATAGCCGAGCACCAGGCACAGCTTCTTGCCCCGCGGCCCGAGGCGCGAGACGAGCACGTCGGTGCCCAGGTGGCCGTGCTCGCGCAAGGCGACCACGCCGCCCAGGAAGGTGAGCCACACGAAGAGCCAGCGCGACATCTCCTCGGACACGGTGATGCCCGAGTTGAAGGCGTAGCGCAGCACCACGTTGCCGAACACCAGCGCGACCATGGCAGCCAGGCAGGCCGCCATCACGGCCTCGAAGCCCTTGCAGGCCCAGGCGATGGGTTTGTCCATGCGCCGGCTCAGGCGGGCTTGGTGTCGCGCAGCGTCTCCACCAGCGCGCGCAGCGCGGCGGTGTACGAGCGCCAGCCCAGGCCCTGCACCGTCGCCTTCACCGCCGGCGAGATGATGGAGTGCGCGCGCCAGGCCTCGCGCGCCGCGATGTTGCTCATGTGCACCTCGATCACCGGGAAGGGCATGGCCTTGATCGCATCGTGCAGCGGCACGCCGTGCTGCGTGAGCCCAGCGGGGTTGAGCAGGGCGCCTTGCACCACGTCCATGTTGGCGTGGAAGGTGTCGATCAGCGCGCCTTCGTGGTTCGACTGGAAGATGGTCAGCTCCACCTGCAGCTCGTGCGCCAGCGCCTGCAGGGAGGCGTTGATCTCGGCCAGCGTGGTGGTGCCGTAGATGTGCGGCTCGCGCCGCCCGAAGAGGTTGAGGTTGGGGCCGTGCAGGACGAGGATCTTCATGGTGCCGGCCTGCTCACTTGTGGATGCGCGCGAGTTCATCGCTGTACAGCCTGGCGAGCGCGGGGTCGTAGCTGGCGAGGAACTTGTCGGTCACCGGCTTGGCGATCTGCCGCATGCGCGCTTGCTCGGCCGGGGCCACGCTGTTGTAGGCCATGCCCTTGGCCTGCAGCTCGGCCACCGCCTTCTGCGCGGCGGCGCGGCTGGTCTGGCGCTGGTAGCTGCGCGCCTCGGAGGCGGCGTCGTTCATCACCTTCTGTTCGGCGGGCGAGAGCTTGTCCCAGAACTTCTTCGAGACGAGCACGATGTTGGCGGCGTACACGTGGTTGGTCGCGCTCACGTACTTCTGCACCTCGAAGAACTTGTTCGAGAGGATCACGGCGAAGGGGTTCTCCTGGCCGTCGACTGCCTTCGATTCGAGCGCACCGTACAGCTCGGCGAAGGGCATGGGCACCGGGTTGGCCTTGAAGGCCTTGAAGGTGTCGAGGAACACCGGGTTGGGGATCACGCGCAGCTTCAGCCCTTCGAGGTCTTCGGCCTTGGTGATGGGGCGCTTGCTGTTGGTGACGTTGCGAAAGCCCAGGTCCCAGTAGCCGAGCGCGACCAGGCCTTTCTCGGGCAGCTTGGCGATCAGCGCCTGGCCGAGCGGGCCGTCGAGCAGCGCATCGGCTTGCTCGAAGCTGCCCACCGAGAAGGGGAAGTCGATCAGGCCGAACTCCTTCACGATGCCGGCGAGCGAGGTCGTGGCGGGGGCCGACATCTCCTGGATGCCGCCCTGCAGCGCCGACTGCTGCTGCAGCTCGTTGCCCAGCGTGGAGGCCGGGTACTCGGTCACCTTCATCTTGCCGCCGCTCTTGGCGGCCACCAGTTCGGCGAATCGCTTCACGCCCGCGCTCCCCGGGTGGTCGGCGTTGTTGAGGTGGCCGAAGCGGATGGTGCGGTCCTGGATGTCCTGCGCCGCGGCGGGCAGGGCGAGGGTGCAGAGGCAGGCGGCAAGCGCCAGAGATCGGCGGGTGAGGTTCATGGGGTCCCTTGGGTCGAGTCGGAGGGTGAGGTGGCGCATGGTCCGCAAAACTGGAAAGTCTTTCCATAATGGAATACGCTTACAAGATGGCGTTTTGCCGCGGCGTTAAATTGCCGCCCATGAGCAGCCCCCTCGAACGCAGCCTCGCCATCCTCGAACTCCTCGCGGCCCATCCGGAGGGGCAGTCGATCTCGTCGGTGTCGTCGTCACTGGCCCTGCCGCTGAGTGCCACGCACCGCCTGCTCGCCGAGCTGGCGCGCTGCGGCTACGTGCGCCAGCTGCGCGAGCAGGGCGAGTACGTGCTGACCATCAAGCTCGTCTCGCTGGGCCTGGGCTTTCTCAGCGCCTCTGGCGTGGTCGACGTGGCGCAGCCGGCGCTCGACCGCCTGGCCGACGAGGCGGGCGAGCTGGTGCGCCTGGCCGTGGTCGACGGCGACGACCTGACCTTCGTCGCCAAGGCGCAGGGTGCGCGCCGCGGCCTCAAGTACGACCCCGACATGGGGCTGTCGGTGCGCCTGTCGTGCAGCGCCGCGGGCCATGCCTGGATGTCCACGCTGAGCGACGAGGCTGCGCTCGCCCTGGTGGCCAAGCAGGGCTTCGGTGCGCCGGAAGACTACGGCCCCAAGGCGCCCACCACCGTGAAGGCCTTGCTCACTCACCTGCGGGCGGCGCGAAAGCGTGGTTTCGCCACCATCAACGAGGTGTTCGCGCCCTCGATGTCGGCGATGGCCGCGCCGGTGCGCGCCCGCAATGGCGTGACCATCGGCGTCGTCACCATCGCCGGCCCACTGGTGCGCCTGACGGAAGCCCGGATGGAAGAACTGGCCGATCCCCTGCTCAAATGCGCGGAGGAGATCGAGGCGGCCAGCGGCGCCTCGACCATGTTCAAGCGCCGGGCGGCCTAGAAGTTGCAGCCAATGCTGTAATCGGGGGCCGTTCGCCCCGGCTTCGCCGCATCTGCGTTCCATGAGCACCGACAGCCCGTCTTCCGAACCCCGCCCCATCACCGAAGAGCGC
>NZ_DASSRA010000206.1:0-3832 GCF_035702065.1 Rhizobacter sp. | reverse complement strand
GCCATGTCCAACCTGCTGCTGGTCGACGACGACCCCGATCTGCTGAAGCTGCTGTCCATGCGGCTCACGGCGGCCGGGCACCGTGTGACCTCGGTCGAGTCGGCCGAGGCTGCGCTCACGCAGCTGGCCGTGGCGCGCCCGCAGCTGGTGGTGAGCGACGTGCAGCTGCCCGGGCGCGACGGCCTCGCCCTCTTCGACGAGATCCACAAGCGCCACCCCGCGCTGCCGGTGATCCTGCTCACCGCGCACGGCACCATCCCCGATGCGGTCGACGCCACCGCGCGCGGCGTGTTCAGCTACCTCACCAAGCCCTTCGACGGCAAGGCCCTGCTCGACAAGGTGAATGAAGCGCTGGCACTCGCGCCGCCCGAGCAGCAGGCGAGCAACGGCGACGAGGCCTGGCGTGGATCCATCGTCAGCCGCTCCAACTGCATGGCCGAGCTGCTGGCCGAGGCCAAGATGGTGGCGGCGTCGGACGCCAGCGTGCTGATCCGCGGCGAGAGCGGCAGCGGCAAGGAGCTGCTGGCCCAGGCCATCCACCGCGCCAGCCCGCGCGCGGCCAAGCCCTTCGTGGCGGTGAACTGCAGCGCCATCCCCGAGGCGCTGCTCGAGTCCGAACTCTTCGGCCACGTGAAGGGCTCCTTCACCGGCGCCGTGGCCAACCACCGCGGGCTCTTCGTCACCGCCGACGGTGGCACGCTCTTTCTCGACGAGATCGGCGACATGCCGCCCGCCCTGCAGGTGAAGCTGCTGCGCGTGCTGCAGGAGCGCACCGTGCGCCCGGTGGGCGCGAGCCAGTCGGTGCCGGTGGACGTGCGCATCCTCTCGGCCACGCACCGCGACCTCGACGCCGCCATGGCGCAGGGCCAGTTCCGCGAAGACCTGTACTACCGCCTCAACGTGGTCTCGCTGCACCTGCCCACGCTGGCCGAGCGGCGCGAAGACATCCCGTTGCTGGCCAACCATTTCGTCGCCACCCTGAGCGCCAAGTACGGCAAGCGCCTCTCCGGCTTCGCGCCGGATGCGATGAAGGCGCTCACCACCGCCAGCTGGCCGGGCAACGTGCGCCAGCTGCACAACGTGGTCGAGCAGGTGTGCGCCCTGACCACCACGCCGCTGATCCCGCTGACGCTGGTGCAGCGGGCCTTGCGCGTGCCGACGGTGGAGGTGCTGACCTACGCCCAGGCGCGCGAGCGCTTCGAGCGCGACTACCTGGTGGGCCTGCTCAAGCTCACCGACGGCAACGTGGCCGATGCCGCGCGCCTCGCCGACCGCAACCGCACCGAGTTCTACCGGCTGCTGCAGCGGCATGGGTTGACGCCGGGGCAGTTCCGCGCCGAGCCGCCTGTCGCCGAGTAGAGACACACCACCAGGCCGCATGGAGCCTGGGCTTTGTCGTTCTTACCGAGGGGCGTGTCGTTGAGTGGCGACACATCCGAGGTGTTTTTTGGCCTGTTTGCAGGCCGGCAGCCCACACCGCGAGAACCGCCTCTCCAAGCCCTTGATTCCAGGGCGCTTTTCAAACTGGCACGGGCGTTGCGCTGACCCAGGTGTCGCGGCTCATTTCGAGCCGCTCCCAGCACCTGCAGGCCCTGCGTTTTGCCGATCTCACCGACTCTTCAAGCTCCATCCCGCGTCTCGATTCGTGAATCGGCGACACGGCCGCTCTTCGCCGTCTTCTTCGCCTTGGCCTCCCTGCTCGCCGCGCGCCAGGCCCACGCCTTCGGCTTCGACGACGTGGCTGCGCGCGCCCAGGCCCTTGCCGCCAAGGCCTACGTCGCCAACACGGTGGCTCTGCCGGCCGAGCTCAAGAACCTCAGCTACGACCAGTACCGCGACATCCGCTTCAAGCCCGAGCGCGCGCTGTGGCGCAAGGAGGGCCTGCCCTTCGAGCTGATGTTCTTCCACCTGGGCAAGTTCCAGACGCAGGCGGTGTCCATCAACGAGGTCGTCGGCGGCGAGGTGCGCCACGTTGCCTTCGACCAGAAGGACTTCGACTACGGCAAGAACAAGCTCACGCAGAAGGGCTGGGGCGACCTCGGCTTCGGTGGCTTCCGCGCGCACTACGCGCTCAACAACCCGGCCTACAAGGACGAGCTGGTGGTCTTCCTCGGCGCGAGCTACTTCCGCGCACTGGGGCAGGGCCAGCACTACGGCCTGTCGGCGCGCGGGCTGGGCATCGACACTGTGGGCGGCGCAGGTGAGGAGTTCCCGCGCTTCACCGAGTTCTGGATCGAGCGCCCGGCCGCGAACGCCACTTCGCTCGTGATCCACGCGCTGCTCGACTCGCCGCGCGCCACCGGCGCCTACCGCTTCACGCTGAAGCCCGGCGAACAGACCGCGGTCGATGTGCAGGCCCGCCTCTTCCTGCGCGCCGGCGTGGCGACCTTGGGGATCGCGCCGCTGACCAGCATGTTCCAGCACGCCGAGAACCAGCCGCGTGTGGACGACTTCCGCCCCGAAGTGCACGACTCCGACGGCCTGATGATCGCGGCCGATGGCGAATGGCTGTGGCGCCCGCTGCTGAACCCCAGGCAGCCGCTGGTGAACTCCTTCGCGGTGCGCGAGCTGAAGGGCTTCGGTCTGATGCAGCGCGACCGCAACTACGCCAGCTACGAAGACACCGAGGCCCAGTACCAGCACCGCCCCAGCGTGTGGATCGAGCCGCAGGGCTCGTGGGGGCCGGGCCGCATCGAGCTGCTGCAGCTCAACACGCCCGACGAGACCAACGACAACATCGTTGCCTACTGGGTGCCCGAGCGCGTGCCGGCACCGGGCCAGCCGCTGGCCTTCGCGTACCAGATGCGCTGGCAGGGCGAGCGCCAGCAGCGCCCGCCGGCCGGCTGGACGGTGCAGACGCGCCGCGGCCACGGCTTCATCGACTCCAAGGCCCAGCGCGACCCGAACGAGGTGCAGTACGTCGTCGACTTCGACGGCCCCGCGCTGCGCGCCTTGAAGGGCGACGAGCCCGTGAAGGCCGTCGTCAGCGCCGGTACCAACGCCCGCATCGTCGAAAGCAACGCCTACCGCAATGCCGCCACCGGCACCTGGCGGATGACGGTGCGCACCACCCGCCTCCAGCCCGCGCAACCCGCGGAGCTGCGAGCCTTCCTCCAAAACGGCGAACACGCCCTCACAGAAACATGGACCACCACCATCCAGCCCGAGTGAGCACCCCGGACCACCAGCCCGGCACCAGCACGCCCCCCATCCACCGCGGCAGCATGGTCGCGCAGCCCTGGCGCGGCTTCACGCGCAGTGTGGTCGACCTGATGCTGGGGCGCCGACGAAACGCCAGCCCCGGGAACACGCAGCCGCCGGCCGCGTGGGAACGTGCGGCCACGAACCGTCGCCGCGCGCTGCTCGCGCTGGTGGCGCTGTCGGCGGCCGGTGCGACTGCCTTGCTCGACAACGTGCTGCCCGCGCAAGAAGCGGTGTGGCTCCGGACGCTGCAGATCGGCCTCTACGCGCTGCTCGTCGCCTGGGTGTCGGCCGGGTTCTTCACCGCGATGATGGGCTTCTGGGTGCTGTGGCGCGGTGATCCGCACGCGATGTCGGCGGCGCGTGCCGGCCACGCGCCGATCGACGCGAACGCGCGCACCGCGATCGTGATGCCGATCTGCAACGAGGACGTGCCGCGCGTATTTGCGGGATTGCGTGCGACCTACGAATCGCTCGCGCAGACGGGAGCGCTCGATCGCTTCGACTTCTTCGTGCTGTCGGACACCGGCAACGCGGACACCCGCGTCGCGGAACTCGATGCATGGCTCGCCCTTTGCCGTGCCGTAGACGGCTTCGGTCGCATCTTCTATCGCTGGCGCCAGCACCGGAT
>NZ_DASSRA010000205.1:0-4431 GCF_035702065.1 Rhizobacter sp. | reverse complement strand
CGGACTTCGAGAAATCGTGTCATGGTGTATTGATCCAAGCCAAGCTACGCGCCGAGGAACCGGCTCTGCCGGGCCTCTGGCGTGGCGCCCCTTGGGGGCAGGAGCGGAGCGACTGGGGGGCCAACATCAATGCGCCCCCTGCAGTTCGACGTTCGCGGTGCCCATGTAGGCCTCCATCACGGCCGGGTTCTTGGACACCTCGGCATACGGCCCTTCGGCCAGCGGGGCGCCACGCTGCCGCACGGTGATGGTGTCGGCGATGCTCGAGACCACGCTCATGTTGTGCTCCACCATCAGGATCGTGCGGCTGACCGAGACCTTCTTGATGAGCTGGCGGATGCGGTCCACGTCTTCGAGGCCCATGCCCTGCGTGGGCTCGTCGAGCAGCATCAGCTCGGGCTCCATGGCCAGCGTGGTGGCGATCTCCAGCGCGCGCTTGCGGCCATAGGCCAGGTTGACGGTGAGCTCCTCGGCGTAGGGTTCGAGGTCGACCTCGCGCAGCAGCTGCAGCGCGCGTTCGTTGAGCGAATGCAGCGAGCTCTCGGGCCGCCAAAAGTGAAACGAGGTGCCGAGCTTGCGCTGCAAGGCCACGCGCACGTTCTCGAGCACGCTCAGGTGCGGGAACACCGCCGAGATCTGGAACGAGCGAATGATGCCGCGCCGCGCGATGTGGGCCGGCTTCTCGCCGGTGATGTCTTCGCCGTTGAAAAGGATCTGTCCCGAAGTCGGCGTGATGAACTTGGTCAGCAGGTTGAAGCAGGTGGTCTTGCCGGCGCCATTGGGCCCGATCAGCGCGTGGATGTGGCCGCGCCGCACCTTGAGGTTGACGTTGTTCACGGCCACGAAGCCCTTGAACTCCTTGGTCAGGTTGCGCGTCTCGAGGATCGTCTCGCTGGTGTGTGCGTTCATTTGGTTCTCTGCTCGGATGTGGCGCCAAGCCGCTGCGAAAGCTGCCGGGCGACGTCGATCACGATGTCTCGCTGCTGGCCGGTGAAGCGGGGCTTGAGGGTGGCCTTCTGCAGGCAGATGCCCACGCCGGCCACCACCTCGCCTGAGGCGTCGAACACCGGCGCGGCCATGCAGTACACGCCCTGGCGCACGTCTTCGTCGTCGATGCCGTAGCCGCGCTGGCGCGTGGCGGCCAGCTCGGCCAGCAGGTCGCTGCGGCGCATGGAGGGCAGGTTGTTGAAGGGCGGCAGGCGCGCGGCCGGGAAGAGGCGCTTGACCTGGGCCTCGTCATGGAAGGCCAGCATGGCGCGCCCGGTGGCGGCACGGTTGGCCGGCAGGCGCATGCCCACGCTGAAGGCCAGCCCGAGCGGGCGCAGGCCGTTGCGCACGGCGACATACACCACATCGGTGCCGTCGAGCACCGAGAGGATCACCGTCTCTTGCGGCGCGCTGCCCAGGCTGCTCCAGAGGCGCTCGAACTCCTGCGCAGGGGTGGTCTGGGCCGCGAAGGCATTGGCCAGGCCCATCACGCGCGGGCCGATGAAGAAGCCGCCGTCGTCCTGGCGGCGCAGATAGCCCAGCGCCACCAGGGTGTTGCACAGCCCGTGCACACTGCTCTTGGGCAGGGTCAGGCTGGTGGCGAGCTTGGCCAGGCTCATGGGCTCGCGAGCCTTCTCCAGCAGGTCGAGCAGCGCCATCGCACGCGCCACGGCCGGCACCAGGGCGGGCTTGGCAGCGGTGGATTCGTGGGCCAGTTCGAGCATGGAGAGCACAGGTCGTGATGGGACGCGGATCGGGGTTGTTCAGCCGGCTGAATGGTGTTCGATGGATCGAACTCTGGGCCCGCAGTCTAAGGTTGCATGCGGCGGCTGTGACAACTTGAAGCGGCCGTTGCGGGAAAGTCCGCAAAGGGTTTGCCCCTTCGCACTTTTACGTAAGCCCGCATGCCCGACGGGGGCAAGACGGCCCCTCCAAAATTTTGAACACCCACAACAACCGGGCTGAACCGGCGCGCCGGGGCGGCTCGATAGAGTGCCAACCTCATGAACACACCCACTGCCCGCCGCTACACCCCCACCGCGATGCTCCTGCATTGGGTGCTGGCGCTGGCCATCGTCGGCTCCTTCTGCATGGGCGTCTACATGGCCGACCTGCCCTTCTCGCCCCAGCGGCTCAAGCTCTACAACTGGCACAAGTGGGCCGGCGTGACCATCCTCGCCCTCTCGGCCGTTCGATTGCTGTGGCGCCTCACGCACCAACCGCCTGCCGACCTGCCCATGCCGGCCTGGCAGCGCCTGGCAGCGCATGCCACGCATTACGGGCTGTACCTGCTGTTCTTCGCCGTGCCGCTGGTGGGCTGGGCCTACAGCTCGGCGGCGGGCTTTCCCATCGTGTGGTTCGGCGTCCTGCCGCTGCCTGATTTCGTCTCGCCGGACAAGGCGCTGGCCGAGGCCATCAAGCCCTGGCACGGTTACCTCGCCTTTGCGATGGCCGCGCTGGTGCTGATGCACGTGGCCGCCGCGCTCAAGCACCACTTCATCGACCGCGACGGCCTGCTGTCGCGCATGTGGCTCACCAGGAAACCTTCATGAGAACCTACGTTGTCGTGGCCGCGCTGGCCACCCTGTCCGCCCTCGCCCTGCCCGCCTTCGCGCAGCAGAAGCTGGTACCGGCGCAAAGCGAGATCGCCTTCACCAGCAAGCAGATGGGCGTGCCGGTGGACGGCAAGTTCACCAAGTTCGACGCGCAGGTCAGCTTCGACCCCAAGCAGCCCGCCGCCGCCAAGATCGCCTTCACGGTCGACCTGGCCAGCGTGGCCTTCGGCGCCAAGGAGACCGAGGCCGAAGTCGCCAAGGCCGACTGGTTCAACACCAAGGTCTTCCCGCAGGCGACCTTCCAGTCGAGCAGCGTGAAGGCGGCCGGGCCGGGCAAGTTCGAGGTGGCGGGCACGCTCGCCATCAAGGGCGCCAGCCAGAGCGTGGTGGTGCCGGTCACCGTCACCCAGGCGGGTGGCACGACCACCGCCACCGGCGCCTTCGCCCTCAAGCGCCTGGACTTCAAGATCGGCGACGGCGACTGGAAAGACACCTCGATGGTCGCCAATGAAGTGCAAGTGAAATTCAAGCTGAACCTGACTGGCGTGAACGCGCTCTGATCCCCTCTCCCACCCTCCCAAGGAAACCGACCCCATGACCAAGACCCTGATTGCCGCCGCCCTGTTCGCCACCGCCGGCCTGGCCCACGCCGAAGTCGCCACCTACGCGATCGACCCGACGCACACCTTCGTGAACTTCGAGTCCAAGCACTTCAACACCAGCACGCTGCGCGGCCGCTTCGACAAGAAGGAAGGCACGGTCACGCTCGACAAGGCCGGCAAGAGCGGCAAGGTCGAGTTCACGCTCGACACCAACTCGGTGAGCACCGGCGTGGCCCCGCTCGACACGCACCTGAAGAGCAAGGACTTCTTCAGCGCCGCCGAATTCCCCACCGCCAAGTTCGTGGGCGACAAGTTCACCTTCAACGGCGACAAGGTGGCCTCGGTGGCCGGCACGCTCACGCTGCGCGGCAAGACCCACCCGGTGACGCTGACCGCCACCAACTTCAACTGCTACGAGAACCCGATGCTCAAGCGCGAGGTGTGCGGCGGTGACTTCGAGACCACGCTGCAGCGCAGCCTGTTCGATGTGAGCTATGGGCTGCAGTACGGCATTCCGGATGCGACGCGCCTGTTGATCCAGATCGAGGCGGTGAAGCAGTAAGGCTTCTGTCTCTTCGTCGGCCTCAGTCCGTTCGGGCTGAGGTAGCGAAGCCTTGCTCCGTTGTTTGGTTGTTCCCGCTTCGCGTGGTGTGTTTCTTCCTACTTCCACCGGGTGCGCCGGGAGTCCGCCCCGGCGGGCGGGTCACTTTCATTTGTCGCGCCAAATGAAAGTAACCAAAGCAAAGGCGCTCTTCATCTGGCCGAACTGCGTGGCCACAAGCCTCGGCCTGTCTTCGCCATGCCACAGGATCGGCCGAACATCTGCTGCGACAGCACTACTCATCGTCTCGCCTCGCTGCGCTTCGGCTTGAACCCTCGGCAAAGCGAAGCGAGCCGAGACACGAAGCCGAAGGCGAGCTTTCTCTTCGGGCCCCTTGGTGAGCCGTCGAGGAGCACAGGGCTTTGCGGGGCGCGCGTCAGCGCGCTTCGTCCTCTGACTTCGCGCCGCCTGTTTGAACGCAGCGGCCAACGGCCGCGTAGTGAGTTGGGCGCGAGCCCCCATGACCGAGCAGCGCAGAGCAGTCGGCCCTAGGCCGACCGGCGAGCAGGGTGCCCTTTCTTTTGCCTTCTTTTCTTTGGGCAAGTGTTCAGACCGGAGACATGGGTAACGGGTGTGCCAGGACATGGGTAACACCTTCTCAAGTATCGACGTTGAGGTCGATGCGCATGAAGCGTTGATGGCAGAAGTAGACGTCGTGCAGGCCGTCGCGCAGAGGGTTGGGGCG
>NZ_DASSRA010000204.1:0-20352 GCF_035702065.1 Rhizobacter sp. | reverse complement strand
GGTTGACCACGTTCTCCAGCCGCTCCTGCCGCCCCGAGCGGGGCTGCGGGTCCAGCCCCTGCGCATGGGCCATCGCGGCCACCTCGGCCAGGCTGGCGCCCCCCAGGATGGCGGCGCCAAGCGGCTGCTTCCACCCCTCGTAACGCGCAGCCCGCGCGCTCTCCAGCGTACCGGCCTCGTACAGCGCCGCAGCACTCAGGAAGGCACGCGCCAGCGTGTCGATGCCGCCGACGTGGCCTTCGTACAGGTCGGCCGCGTCGATGCTCTGCCGGCGCACCTTGGCGTCGAAGTTCATGCCGCCGGTGGTGAAGCCGCCGCCGCGGATGAGCTCCAGTAGCGCCGGCACCAGCGCGGCGTGGTTGTTGGGGAACTGGTCGGTGTCCCAGCCGAGCTGCTCGTCGCCGCGGTTCGCGTCGAGCGAGCCGAAGATGCCCAGCGCCACCGCCGTGCTCACCTCGTGCTCGAAGCTGTGGCCCGACAGCGTCGCGTGGTTGACCTCGATGTTGACCTTGACCTCACCCTCCAGCCCGAAGCGCTTGAGGAAGCCGTAGACCGTGGCGGTGTCGTAGTCGTACTGGTGCTTGGTCGGCTCCTTGGGCTTGGGCTCGATCAGGATCGTGCCCTTGAAGCCGATGCGGTGCTTGTGCTCGACCACGCTCGCGAGGAAGCGGCCGTAGGCGTTGAGCTCGTGCTTCATGTCGGTGTTGAGCAGCGTCTCGTAGCCTTCGCGGCCGCCCCACAGCACGTAGTTCTCACCGTTCAGCCGGTGCGTCCATTCGAGCGCGTGCTGCACCTGGGCCGCGGCGCAGGCGTAGACCGCCGGGTCGGGGTTGGTGGCCGCGCCGCTCATGTAGCGGCGGTGCGAGAACAGGTTGGCCGTGCCCCACAGCAGCTTGACGCCGGTGTCCTGCATCTTGCGGGCAGCGCGCTCCAGCACCGTGTCCAGCAGCGCGTTGGACTCGCGCAGCGTGGCCCCTTCGGGCGCCACATCGCGGTCGTGGAAGGTCCAGTACGGCAGGCCCAGGCGCGAGAAGAAGTCGAAGGCGGCGTCGAGCTTCAGGTTGGCGGCGGCCAGCGGCTCGCCCTGGAACCAGGGCCGCTCGAACAGCGGCGTGCCGAGTGCGAACGGGTCTTCGCCGCGCCAGCAGAACGAATGCCAGTAGCACACCGCCGGGCGCAGGTGCTCGGCCAGCGTCTTGCCCAGCACCACGCGCTTGGGGTCGTACCAGCGGTAGGCCAGCGGGTTGCTGCTGTTCGGCCCCTCGTAACGGATGGGGTCGATCTCGGAATAGATGGTGCTCATGGGGTCTCCTTCGGAATGAGCTGCCGCACCGGCCGGTAGGCCGTGCGGAAGCGTTGCAGGCGTTCGGCCAGCGCCTGGGCGCGGCCGGGATCGGGGGTGAAGCTGCGTGCGATGGGCGGCGTGTCGTCAACGAGGTGCACCCCGCGCGCCTTCAGCGCGAGGCGTGCCGCGCCCAGCGCCGGGCCGACCTCGGCGCCGCTCGGGCGATCGAGCGTCACGCCCAGCGTGTCGGCCATCAACTGAAGCCAGGCGTCGGACCGCGCGCCGCCGCCGATGGCGAGCAGGCGCTGCGGCAGCTCGCCGGTCTCGCGCAGCGCGGCGGCACCGTCGGCGAAGGAGAAGGCCACGCCTTCGAGCACCGCGTAACTCAGGTCGTCGCGCGTCGTGCTGTGCGTCATGCCGATGAAGCCGGCCTGCGCGCCGGGGTCGGCGTGCGGCGTGCGCTCGCCCGAGAGGTAGGGCAGGAAGAGCGGCGCCGCGGCGCGAACCTCGCCGGGCTGCAGGGTGCGGAGCAATGCCTCAGGCGGGCTGCCGGCCACGCCGCACCACCAGCTCAGCGCGCTGCTGGCCGAGAGCATCACCGCCATCTGGTGCCACACGCCGGGCAGCGCATGGCAGAAGGCGTGCACGCCGCGGTCGGGATTGGGTTGCGGGCCGTCGGTGGCGACGAACACCACACCCGAGGTGCCGAGCGAGACGAATCCGGTGCCCGGCCGCGTGACGCCCACGCCCACGGCACCGGCGGCGTTGTCGCCCGCGCCGGCCACGACGGTGATGCCGATCGGCAGGCCCCAAGCCGAGGCCCAGCGCGGTTGCAGCGTGCCGACCGCGTCGCAGCCCTCGTGCAGCTCGGGCATCTGCGCGGCGCGCATGCCGGTGGCCTGCAGCATGGTGTCGCTCCAGCGGCGGCGCGCCACGTCCAGCCACAGCGTGCCGGAGGCATCGGAGCAGTCGCCGCTCATCACGCCGGCGAGCTGCCACACCAGCCAGTCCTTGGGCAGCAGGACCTTGGCGACCCGTGCATGGATCTCCGGTTCGTGTTGCTGCACCCACATCAACTTGGGCGCGGTGAAGCCGGCCATGGCGGGGTTGGCGGTGATGCGGCGGGTGTCCGGCTCGCGCGCCTCCAGCGCCACGCACTGTGCCTGGCTGCGGCCATCGTTCCAGAGGATGCAGGGGCGCAGCACCTCGCCCGCGGCATCGAGCAAGGTGGCGCCGTGCATCTGGCCGGCGACGCCGAGGGTGGCGACCTGCTGCCACGCATCACCGGCGCGCTCGCGCAGCTGGCGCATGGCGAGTTCGGCCGCCGTCAGCCAGTCGTCCGGGTCCTGCTCGCTCCACAGCGGGTGCGGGCGCGAGACCTCGAGTGGCGCGCTCGCCTCGCCGAGCAGTTCGCCACCCTGCGAGAGCAGGACGGCCTTCACCGACGAGGTGCCCAGGTCCAGCCCGATGGCGTTCATGGCGCGCTCCTCTGTTCGACGCGGGTGACGGGCTTGCCGCCGATGATCATCGCCAGCACCTCGTCCTCCGTGAGGTCCCCGGTACGGTAGGTGCCGACGACCTGGCCGTTCTTCATCACGCTCAGGCGGTCCGACAGGCCGAACACGTCCGGCATGTCGTGCGTGATGAGGAAGATGCCCACGCCCTCGGCCTTCAGCCGGCGCACGAGGTCGTGGACCATGCGCGTCTCTTCCGGGCCGAGCGCCGCGCAGGGCTCGTCCATGATCAGCACGCGCGCCTTGAAGTACAGCGCCCGCGAGATCGCGACCACCTGGCGCTGCCCGCCGGAGAGCGCGCGCACCGGCACGCGGATGTTGGTGAAGTTGGGGTTCAGGCGGTGGAAGGTCTGGCGCGCCGCCTGCTCCATGCGATCGTCGTCGATCAGGCCGAAGCGCGACACCAGCTCGCGGCCGAGAAAGAGGTTGGCCACCGCGTCGAGGTTGTCGGCCAGCGCCAGCGTCTGGTAAATGGTCTCGATGCCCAGCGCCTGCGATTCCGAAGGCGAGGTGATGTGCGCAGGCTGGCCATCGACGAGAACCTCACCACCGTCCATCGCGTACGCGCCCGCCAGCATCTTCATCAGCGTGGACTTGCCCGCCCCGTTGTGACCCAGCACAGCCACCACCTCGCCGGGGTGCAGTTGCAGGCTCACGCCGTCGACGGCGCGCACGCCACCGAAGGTCTTGCTGACACCGCGGATGTCGATCAGCGGCGCGCTCATGTCGTGAGCCTCTCGCCAGTGATGCGCCGGTACACGACGTCGAACACCACGGCGACGATCAGCACCTGGCCGATGATGACCATGCGCCAGCCGATGCTCACGTCCATCAGCAGCATGCCGCTGTCGAGGAACTGGATCATCAGCGCGCCCAGCACCGAGCCCAGCACCGTGCCGCTGCCGCCCGAGAGGGCCACGCCGCCGATCACCGCGGCGGCGATCACGTAGAGCTCCATGTTGGTCCCGAGCGAGTTGGTGCCGGCGTTGAGCCGCGCGACGGCGACCACCGCCGCCAGCGTGGTCAGCGCGCCCAGCAGCAGGAAGAGCTTGATCGTGACGCGCCGCACCGGGATGCCGACCAGCAGCGCCGCCTCGGGGTTGCCGCCGATGGCGAAGACGTAGCGGCCGAAGCGCGTGCGGCGCACGAGGAAGCTCACGCCCATCACCACCACCGCCCAGATGAGCACGGGGATGGGCACGCCCTGGGCCTCGGGTTTGTCGCCGATGCGGTAGGCGTTCATGGTCGCGACGAAGGCCAGTACGCCCAGCGAGGTGGCGGTCATCAGCGCCACATCAAAGGCCAGCGGGCGCAGCGGGAAGCCGTGCTTCGTCTTGCGGGCGCGCCGCGCCAGGCCGGACCAGACGATCAGCACCACCAGGGCCGCGCCGAGCAGCCAGCTCCACAGCGGGCCGACGGCGCCGTCCAGCCCACCGCCCAGCATCAGGAAGACCGGGTCGGTGACCGGCTGGGTCTTGCCGTCGGCCACCAGGAAGGCAGCACCGCGGACCGACATCATCCCGCCCAGCGTGACGACGAAGGACGGCACGCCCACCACCGCTGTCAGCCAGCCCTGGTAGAGCGCGACGGCGAGTGCCATCGCCAGGCCGGCGAGTGCGGCGGGCACCCAGTGCCAACCTTGCGAATACATGAGGAACGCGACCAGCACGCCCACGCAGCCGAGCACCGAGCCGACCGAGAGGTCGATCTGGCGCGCCACGATGATGAGCGTGATGGCGGTGACGACGATGCCATTGACCGCCGTCTGCTGCGCAATGTTGTAGAGGTTCTCCGGCGACAGGAAGTTGCCGGTCACCAGGTGGAAGACGAGCGCCATCACGGCCAGCACCGCGGCCATCAGGGCCAGGCGCAGGTCGAGGGCACTGATCTGGTATCTGCTGTTCATGTTGATGCGGGGGGCCGGCCCCGTGGAGCCGGCCCAGCCCGTCAGGGTGAGGGTCGCTTTACTTGCAGGCGGCCGGGGCGGCTTCCTTCGCCACGCCCTTGCAGACCGCGTCCTTGCTGATCCAGCCGGCCTTGATGACCACGTCGAGGTTGTCGCGGGTGATGGACACCGGCTTCAGGAACTTCGACTGCATCGCCACCTTCTTCTCGCCTTCGGCCCAGGTCACCGTGCCGTCGACCTTCTTGCCGGCGGCCAGCGCCACTGCGGCGGCGGCGGCCTCGCGGCCCAGCACGCGCGCATCCTTCCAGACCGAGACGGTCTGCGTGCCCAGCGCGACGCGGTTGAGCGCGGCGTGGTCGCCATCCTGGCCCGAGACGGGCACACCCTTGATGCCGCGTGCCGACAGCGCGGCGATCACGCCGCCGGCGGTGCCGTCGTTGGAGGCCACCACCGCGTCGACCTTGCCGTTGTTGCGCGTCAGGATCTGCTCCATGTTCTTCTGCGCGGTCTCGGGCTTCCAGCCGTCGGTGTACTCCTCGCCCACGACCTTGATGTCGCCCTTCTTGATGGCGTCGGCCAGCACCTCGCCCTGGCCGTCGCGCAGGAAGTTGGCGTTCGGGTCGGTCGGCGAGCCCTTGATGAAGACGTAGTTGCCCTTCGGGCGGACCTTGAACACGCCGCGCGCCTGCTCGCGCCCGACCTCCTTGTTGTCGAAGGTGATGTAGTAGACGCCGGGCTGTTCGATCAGCCGGTCGTAGGCCACCACCGGCAGGTTCTTCGCCTTGGCCTTGGCCAGCGCGGGGACGATGGCGTCCTTGTCCATCGCGAGGATCACGAGCGCGGTCGCGCCCTTGGCGATCAGGCCGTCGACGTCGGCGATCTGCTTCTCGGGCGAGCCGCCGGCATCGGCACTGATGTACTTGGCGCCGAGCTTGGTGAGCTCGGCCTTGATGGCGGCCTCGTCGGTCTTCCAGCGTTCTTCCTGGAAGTTGGACCAGCTCACCCCCACGACGGCCTGTGCCGACGCCAGGGTGCAGACAGTTCCGATCGCGACACCGGTGAGGATCTTGTGGGCGAATTTCATGCTTGTCTCCGATCTAGGTTTACGTGCGTTTCGCATGCCCGGCGCAGAGCGGTGGCCGGGCGGTCTGGGGCTGGTGTGGCAGTCCGTCTCACTGCCGGTTGGGGGAAACCTCTTCGAAGTCGTGGCGCGAAGCCGAGGCCACGATCTCTGCCGATTCGTCGAGCCGCTGCAGCACCAGCGAGGCGGCGCCACGCGCCCAGGATTCGCCGCTCTCGTGGCCGATGACCAGCCGCACGTTGCCGCGGTGGGGCAAGGCCATCGCGTCGTCCATCGCCGCGCGCAGCGGCGCTTCGTAGAGTTCGATCGCGGCGGGCCGGCCGCCGTCGAGGATCACGAGCTGCGGCGCGAGCAGGTTCACCACGTTGCCGATCCAGGTGCCAAGCTGGCGACCCTGGCGTTCGAAGATCCGTCGCGCCGCCTTGTTGCCGGCGTGCGCCGCACGGGCCAGCTCGTCGTAGGCCGACTCCACCGCCTGCGGCGGCATCTCGCCAGCCGGCAGCACGCCCGCCTCCTGCCCCTGCTCCACCACCGCGTAGTGCGCGACGTAGGCCTCCAGGCAGCCGCGCTTGCCGCAATGGCACTGGCGCCCGCCAGCCTCGATCTGCATGTGGCCGAGCTCGGCCGCGAGACCGGCGCGGCCGCGGTACAGCTCGCCGTTGATCATCATGCCCAGCCCCAGGCCCTGCGCGAGCGTGACGACGGCCACGTGCGACAGGCGTGCCGCCTGCCCGAACCACTGTTCGGCGAGCGCTCGGATGTTGGCCTCGTTCTCGATGAAGACCGGCACGCCCAGCGCCTTCGACAGCGCGCCGGACAGCTTGCTCACGGCCGTCGAGCCGTTCTCGGCCTCGAACACCGCCGACCAGTGGACGACGTCGCCCACGGAATCGACGAAACCGGGCAGCGCCACCCCCACGCCGGCCAGGCGCGCCGTGACTGGCGCCCCGCCCGCCTCGGCCACGCACGCCCGCACCTCCTTCACGAGCTGCTTGACGAGGGCTGCTTTCGACATCGGCGTGGACAGTGGCGTGCCGCGCGTGTGGCGCACCTGGCCCGCAAAGTCAGTGAGCGTCACGGTCAGCTGGTACAGCGAGATGTTGACGCCGGCCACCCAGACGAAGTCGGGGTTGAGCGCAAGCTCGCGCTCGGGGCGCCCGCCCCCGCCCCCCGGCCGCGCGCCGGCCTCGATGAGCGCCCCGCTGTCCAGCAAGCGCCGCGTGAGCGACGAGACCGCCGGCTGGCTGAGCCCGGTCGCCGCGTTGATCTCGGCCCGCGACATCGGCCCGCCGTGGCCGCGCACGGCATGCAGCACCTGGTACAGGTGCAGCTGGGACAGGTGACGGGAACTGAGACGCGCCATGCCGGTTGCGGGCCACGGCCCCTCCGAAATTTATTGCGCCATTTTATTTTGACGAAATATTTCTACATCCGGGCTTACCCGCCCGTGTGTTCTTCGTCCTTTGGAGTGTTCGTGCGACCCGACGCGCGCTGCGCGACGAGGCGTCTTCAGGCGGCGTTCAGCCCAGCCAAAGCATGGCGGCTGCCGCGGTGACACCCGCCGTCAGGCCGACGACGATCCACAGCACCGCACCCAGCAAACGTCGCGTTCGCTGCTGCTCGATCAGCAGCGCCTCGAGCACCTGCGAGTCCGGGCCGCGGCCGGCGGCCTTCAAGGCCTCGTGCAGCAGGCGCGGCAACTCCGGCAGCAGCTGCGCGTAGTGCGGCGCCTCTTTCTGCAGGCGCGAGACGAAGCCGCGCCAGCCCACCTGCTCGTTCATCCAGCGCTCCAGGAAGGGCTTGGCCGTGCTCCACAGGTCGAGGTCGGGGTCGAGCTGGCGGCCCAGCCCTTCCACGTTCAGCAAGGTCTTCTGCAGCAGCACGAGCTGCGGCTGGATCTCGACGTTGAAGCGGCGCGAGGTCTGGAACAGGCGCAGCAGCACCTGGCCGAGCGAGATGTCCTTCAGCGGGCGGTCGAAGTGCGGCTCGCACACCGCGCGGATCGCGCCCTCGAGTTCTTCAACGCGGGTGCTGGGCGGCACCCAGCCCGACTCGATGTGCAGTTCGGCCACGCGCTTGTAGTCGCGCCGGAAGAAAGCGATGAAGTTCTGCGCCAGGTAGTCCTTGTCGAACTCGGTGAGCGTGCCCACGATGCCGAAGTCGAGCGCGATGTAGCGGCCGAAGGTCTCGGGCGCGATGCTGACCTGGATGTTGCCGGGGTGCATGTCGGCGTGGAAGAAACCGTCGCGGAACACCTGGGTGAAGAAGATGGTGACGCCGTCGCGCGCCAGCTTCTTGATGTCCACGCCGGCGCTGCGCAGGCGCTGCGTCTGGCTGATGGGCACGCCCTTCATGCGCTCCATCACGATCACGCTCTGGGTGCACAGGTCCCAGATCATCTCGGGCACCATGACGAGGTTGAGGCCTTCCATGTTGCGCCGCAGCTGGGCCGCGTTGGCAGCCTCGCGCACCAGGTCGAGCTCGTCGTGCAGGTACTTGTCGAACTCGGCCACCACCTCGCGCGGCTTGAGCCGCTTGCCGTCGGCCGAGAGTCGCTCGACCCAGCGAGCCAGCTGGCGCAGGATCGAGAGGTCGTCGTCGATCACGGCCAGCATGCCGGGGCGCAGCACCTTCACGGCAACCTCGCGGCCATCTTTCAGCACCGCGAAGTGCACTTGCGCAATGGACGCGCTGGCCACCGGCTCGGCCTCGAAGCTCGCGAACACCGCCTCGATGGGCTGCTTGAAGGCGCGCTCGACCAGCGAGCGCGCAACCGCCGCCGGGAACGGCGGCACGCGGTCCTGCAACCTGGCGAGCTCGTCGGCGATCTCGGGCGGCAACAGGTCGCGCCGCGTGGAGAGCACCTGGCCGAACTTGACGAAGATGGGGCCCAGCCGCTCCAGCGCCTCGCGCAGGCGATAGCCGGGCGGCGCATCGAGCTTGCGGCCCAGCGTCATCACGCGCACCAGCGCGCGCACCCAGCGTTGGCGGAAGCCCGAGAGCGCCAACTCGTCCAGGCCGAAGCGCAGGACGGTGTAGACGATGAAGATCAGCCGGGCGAGATGCCTCATTTAGGCCCGCGCGCCATCAGGCCTTGCAGCGCACGCACCGCCTCGCGGAAGCCGGCCGAAACAGCCGTGGCGCCTCGCGCCAGCTCGTGTGCAGGCCCCTGGCCGATGATGCGGGCGATGTCGTCCTCGATGTCCCAGCGCAGGTTGTCGATCAGCCAGCTCACGTCGGCCGCGAGGGCTGAATCGCCTTCGATGCCGACCTGCGGGCGCTCGCCCGCAAGCCACTGCCCCACCAGGCGCAATGGGTTGGAGGCGTCGAGGCTCACCTTCAGGTCGGGCTGGGCGGGAGCCTGCTCACCACACCACTCCAGCAGGCCGGCCGGCGTGATGACGAAGGCCACCAAGGGAGGCGCCGGCAGCAAACCAGGCCAGCCTGTCCAATGCAGCTGAATGCTGCGGCCGCTGTGCGGCCTCAGCTTCTCGGTGGCCACCGTCTCGGCCGCGATCACGTGGTTGAGCAGGAGGGTGATGCGCTCCATGGCCGCGGAGCCGAGCGAGGCGAAGATGTTCAGCATCCGGGAATTGTAGGCGGCACGTCCCTTGATACAGGGGCTGCGACACCTCGGACACGAGGCCTATCATCGCGCGCACTTCGACCCCGACAGCACCCATGCCTCGCATTCTTCTCACCGGCGCGACCGGCTACATCGCCTCCCACACCTGGCTCGCGCTGCAGCAGGCCGGCTTCGACGTGGTGGGGGTCGACAACTTCGCCAACAGCTCGCCCAAGGTGCTGGAACGTCTGGCACGGCTCAGCGGCAGCACGCCGGTGTTCGTGCAGGCCGACGTGGGCGACAAGCCTGCGATGGAGCAGATCTTCGATGCACACGCCATCGACGCGGTGGTGCACTTCGCCGCCCACAAGGCCGTGGGCGAATCCATGCAGAAGCCCCTGGAGTACTACCGCAACAACATCGGCGGGCTGGTCAACGTGGCCCAGGTGATGGAATCGCGTGGCGTGCGGCGCCTGGTCTTCAGCTCATCGGCCACCGTCTATGGCCAGCCCGACAAGCTGCCCATCACCGAAGACTCGCCGCTGTCGGCCACCAACCCCTATGGCACCACCAAGCTGGTGGGCGAGGAGCTCCTGCGCGAGCTGGAGCGCTGCACACCGGCCTGGGCCGTGGCGTATCTGCGCTACTTCAACCCGGTGGGCGCCCATGAGAGCGGCGACATCGGCGAGGACCCGAGCGGCACGCCCAACAACCTGATGCCCTACGTCTCCCAGGTGGCGGTGGGCAAACGGCCGTTTTTGCAGGTGTTCGGTGGGGATTACGGCACGCCTGACGGGACCGGCGTGCGCGACTACATCCACGTGATGGACCTGGCCGAGGGCCACGTGGCCGCCGTCGGCCACCTGCTCGCGCGCGGCAGCTCGCTCACCCTCAACCTGGGCACCGGGCGCGGCTACAGCGTGCTGGAGGTCATCAAAGCCTTCGAGCAGGCCAGCGGCAAGGCCGTGCCGCACCAGATCGTGGCGCGCCGCCCGGGCGATGTGGCCGCCTGCTACGCCGACCCGACGCGCGCACGCGAGCTGCTGGGCTGGTCGGCGAAGCGCGACCTGGCTCAGATGTGCACCGACACCTGGCGCTGGCAAAGCCGCAATCCGCAGGGCTACAAGTAGCGCCACGCCCAAGCGTGAAGCATGCACGGCGGGAGCCCCCGCAAGTGTGCGCTCCCCCCACACTTGCGGGTCTGATCCCGTCACACAGTTGAGTAAGAATCCCTGCGTTCCAAGAGCCTGCGGCGCGTAGCTCGCAGTCGATGCCCACCCGAAATGGCATCGAACACAGGCTCTGGCACACCGGATGCCTAGGCAGTGCCAACACTCCCCCACGGAAGGCGGCGCCAAGTGGACCAACCCATCGCGATGTTCGAAGACCGCCCGTACAAGAGAACGTTCTACAGCGCGCCTCAGTCGGTGACCTCGCTGCTGGCCGCCTTTCTCGAGCCGACCATCACGGTCGTCTCGTTCCTGGCAGCCAACCTCTACCTCGATGCCTTCGTCGGCCGGCCCGAACTCGTGCTGTGCCTGCTGGTCTTCGCGCTCACCTTCCCGGGCCGCAACCGCTTCCGTCAAAACCTGCTGGCTGCCAGCGTCGACATCGTTTCCTCCTGGGTGGTGCTGATCGGTGTCCTGCTGCTGTGCGGCTATGTCACGCGCAGCATCAGCTACTTCGAAGAGAACGCCGTCATCGCCTGGATCTTCATCACGCCGGTCGCGCAATGGCTGGCGGTGTGGGTGGGCCGCCAGGTCGTGCTGCGCCAGGCCGCGTTGCCCGAGGCGCGCCGCCGCGCCATCGTGGTGGGCGCCGGCCCGCTGGGGGTGAAGGTCGCGCGCGCGCTGACCCACAGCGACGACAAGGGCGTCGACTTCCTCGGCTACTTCGATGACCGCGCCGATGCGCGCGTCGACGGCCTGGCCATGGAAGAGGTCAAGGGCGGACTAAGGGACGTGGCCGCCTTCATCAAGCGGCATTCGATCCGCGAAGTCTTCATCACCCTGCCGCTCGGCTCGCAGCCACGCATCGTCGAGCTGCTCGAGCAGATCCAGGACACCACCGCCTCGCTCTTCTTCGTGCCCGACGTGTTCGGCATCAGCATCATCCAGGGCCGCCTGCAGGACATGAACGGCCTGCCGGTGGTGGGCATCTGCGAGACGCCCTTCACCGGCACCAATGAGCTGGTGAAGCGGGTCAGCGACGTGGTGCTGGCCTCGGCCATCATCGTGCTCATCTCGCCGCTGCTGCTGGCCATCGCCATCGGCGTCAAGCTGAGTTCGCCAGGGCCGATCATCTTCAGGCAGCGGCGCACCGGCCTGGATGGCGAAGACATCAACGTCTACAAGTTCCGCTCGATGACCGTGCAGGACAACGGCTCCGTGGTTCGCCAGGCCACCAAGAACGACTCGCGCGTCACGCCCTTCGGCGCTTTCATCCGCCGCACATCGCTCGACGAACTGCCGCAGTTCTTCAACGTGCTGCAGGGGCGCATGAGCATCGTCGGCCCGCGCCCCCATGCGGTGGCGCACAACGAGGAATACCGCCGCATCGTCAAGGCCTACATGGTGCGACACAAGGTCAAGCCCGGCATCACCGGCTGGGCCCAGGTGAACGGGCAGCGCGGCGAGACCGACACCGTGGCGAAGATGCAGGCCCGCGTCGAGTACGACCTGGAGTACCTGCGTAACTGGTCGCTCGGTCTCGACCTGCAGATCATTGTGCGTACCATCCGCCTGGTGTTCTTTGACCGCAACGCGTACTGAGCCTGGCTCGGGCGTTCTCCGTCACAGCATCGAGGTCACCGCATGTCACAACATCGACTCATCCAACGCCGCATCGCGACACCCATGTGGGCCACGCTGTGCGCGATGGCTGCCACGGCTCCGGCCCTGGGACAGGAAGCGTCGCCTGTCGAACGTTCGCCGTACTACATCGGCGTCAGCCAGGCGTTCTCGCACGATTCGAACCTCTACCGCAGCGCGTCCAACGAGATCTCCGAAACCATCTCCATCACCAGCCTGCTGGCCGGCTTCGACCAGCCGATCGGCCGCCAGCGGCTGTTTGGTGACGTCTCCGCCCAGATCAACCGCTACAACACCGTCGACTTGCTGAACAACAAGAGCTTCGCCGTCAACGCCGGCATGGACTGGGAGACGGTCGAGTTCCTCTCGGGCGCTCTGCGCTACTCGGCTCGCAACAGCCTGGCCGACTTCGGCACCCTGGATGGGTCGACCGTCCCGAGCGACCAGATCACGCAGCAGTTCATGGCCTCGGCACGTTTCGGCATGACCTCCAAGCTGTCGTTCAATGCGGCCTACGAGCATCGCGACCTCAAGTACCGCACCGACCTCTACGCCAACCGCAACTACAACCAGGACGCCCTGAGCGGCGGTTTCCGCTGGGGCACCGCGGACCTGCTCGTCTTCGGGCTGGGCTACCGGGCCACCAAGGGCCGCACGCCGGAGTTCCAGGCCACGCCGCCCTACGAAGACGAACTCGATCGCCGCGACATCGACTTCACCACGTCGTGGACGCCCACAGGCGCCAGCACCCTGAACGTGCGCATCAGCTCGACCAAGGAAACCCACACCCTGCCATCGAACAACGAACGATCGGCCGTGACCGGTGCCCTGGCGTGGGACTACCGCCCGACGGCCAAGCTGAATTTCACCACCTCGATCACCCGCGACACCGGCACTGAAACCACCTTCCTCGGCATCCCGCCCGGCGGCTCGGCGCCCCTGCCGGTGGACCAGAGCAGCCTGAGCACCAGCACGCAGGTGCAGGCGCGTTACGCGATGACCAGCAAGATCTCCATGAACGGAGACATCCGCTACCGCCGAGGCACACTCACCACCGGCGAAGAAGAACGCCTCACCGGCTACGGCCTCGCCATCAACTACCTCCCCACGCGCAGCATCACACTGGGTTGTGACGTCAACTACGAAGACCGCGACACGGTCAACATCACCGCCTACAAGGCCACCGTCGCCACCTGCTCGGCCCAGTTCACCTTGCGCTAGTCCGTCCCCCGGTATCACGCTTTCATGACGAAGACTTCCTCCCCCATCGCCGTCCAGCCGGTCATCATGGCCGGTGGCAGCGGCACGCGCCTGTGGCCGCTTTCCCGCGCCCTGTACCCCAAGCAGTTCCTGATCCTGCAAGGCAACCGCAGCCTCTTCCAGCAGGCCGCCAACCGCCTCTCGGCCCTGGCCTGCGAGGGCCTGGCCATCGCTGCACCGAGCGTGGTCGGCAACGAAGAGCACCGCTTCCTGGTGCTCGACCAGCTGCGCGAACTGGCCCTCGACGGCGCCACGGTGCTGCTCGAGCCCACCGGCCGCAACACCGCGCCGGCGATGACGCTGGCCGCGCTGCAGGCCACCGCCCACGGCAGCGATCCCGTGCTGGTGGTCACCCCTGCCGACCAGACCGTCACCGACGAGGCAGCCTTCACCGCCACCATGCAGGAGGCCATTCGCGTGGCGGCTCAAGGCGCGATCGTGATCCTGGGCATCACGCCCGACCGGCCCGAGACCGGCTTCGGCTACATCCGCGCGGCCGCGGCCAAAGGCGGCGCACAGGCGGCCCAGGTGGCGCAGTTCGTCGAGAAGCCCGACGCCGCAACCGCCCAGCGCTACCTCGCCGAAGGCAACTACTACTGGAACGGCGGCATGTTCGTCGTGCGGGCCTCGGTGTGGCTGAAGGCGCTGGAGCGCTTCCGCCCCGACATCGCCACAGCCACCCGCGCCGCCTGGGCGGGGCACACCATCGATGCTGCCTTCGTGCGCCCCGGCAAGGACGAGTTCGCCGCCATCCCCAGCGAGTCGATCGACTACGCGGTGATGGAGAAGTGCCCCGGCTCCGAATTCGACATCCGCATGCTGCCCCTGGCCGCCGGCTGGTCCGACCTGGGCGCCTGGGATGCCGTCTGGCAGGTCAGCGAGAAAGACAGCGCCGGCAACGCCGCCGTCGGCGACACGCTGCTGCGCGACAGCCGCAACACCCTGGTGCACGCCACCAGCCGCCTGGTGGGTGTGGTGGGCCTGAGCGACGTGGTCGTGGTCGAAACCCCCGATGCGGTGCTGGTGGCTGACCGCAGCCGCAGCCAGGACGTGAAGGCCATCGTCAGCCAGTTGCAGACCTCCGGCCGCAGCGAGCACAGCCTGCACCGCCAGGTGCACCGCCCTTGGGGCTGGTACGACAGCATCGACTCGGGCGAGCGCTTCCAGGTCAAGCGCATCATGGTCAAGCCGGGCGCCAGCCTGAGCCTGCAGATGCATCACCACCGCGCCGAGCACTGGATCGTGGTCAGCGGCACGGCCGAAGTGACCAACGGCGACAAGGTCACCCTGCTCACCGAGAACCAGAGCACCTACATCCCGCTCGGCCAGGTGCACCGCCTCGCCAACCCCGGCAAGGTGCCGCTGGAGATCATCGAGGTGCAGTCCGGCAGCTACCTCGGCGAAGACGACATCGTCCGCTTCCAGGACACCTACGGCCGCGGCTGACGCGGGCCATCCACCAGAGAAGAAGCTTTCATGAAGATCACTGTCATCGGCTCGGGCTATGTGGGCCTGGTCAGCGGCGCCTGCCTGGCCGAGATGGGCAACCACGTCGTCTGCCTCGACGTGAATGCCGAGAAGATCCGCATCCTGAACGAAGGCGGCCTGCCCATCCACGAGCCGGGCCTGCTGGAGATGGTCGCACGCAACCGCGCTGCCGGCCGCCTGCAGTTCACGACCGACATCGTGTCTGCCGTCAACCACGGCACGCTGCAGTTCATCGGCGTGGGCACGCCGCCCGATGAAGACGGCTCTGCCGACCTGCAGTACGTGCTCGAAGCCGCGCGCAACGTGGGCCGCCACATGACCGACTACAAGGTCATCATCGACAAGAGCACGGTGCCGGTGGGCACCGGTGAGCGGGTGCGCGCCGCGGTGGCAGAAGAACTGGCCAAGCGCCAGCTCAACCTCAACTTCGCGGTTGTCTCCAACCCCGAGTTCCTGAAGGAAGGTGCCGCGGTCGACGACTTCATGCGCCCGGACCGCATCGTGATCGGTGCCGACGACGACCAGGCCATCCTGCTGATGCGCGCGCTCTACTCACCCTTCATCCGCAACCACGATCGCCTGCTGATCATGGACCTGAAGAGCGCCGAGTTCACCAAGTACGCGGCCAACTCCATGCTGGCCACGCGCATCAGCTTCATGAACGAGCTGGCGCTGCTGGCCGAGAAGGTCGGGGCCGACATCGAGTCCGTGCGCAAGGGCATCGGCAGCGACCCGCGCATCGGATACCACTTCCTCTACTCCGGTGCCGGCTACGGCGGTTCGTGCTTCCCCAAGGACGTGAAGGCGCTGATCACCACCGCCAAGCACGAGGGCGTCGACCTCAAGGTGCTGCACGCGGTGGAGGCCGCCAACGAGCGCCAGAAGATGGTGCTGGTCGACAAGGTGACCGCGCGCTTCGGCCAAGACCTCACCGGCCGCAACTTCGCCGTCTGGGGCCTGGCCTTCAAGCCCAACACCGACGACATGCGCGAAGCCCCCAGCCGCGTGGTAATCGCCGAGCTGGCCCGCCGCGGTGCCCGCATCACCGCCTACGACCCGGTGGCCATGCCCGAGGCCAAGCGCGTGATGGAAGGCATACCCGGCCTGAGCTTTGCCGACAACGTGGCGCTCACGCTGGAAGGTGCCGACGCGCTCGTCATCATCACCGAGTGGAAAGAGTTCAAGAGCCCCGACTTCGACACCATCAAGGCCAAGCTCAAGCAGCCGGTGGTGATTGACGGCCGCAACCTCTATGACCCGGCGATGATGAATGCGCTGGGCATCGAGTACATCGGCATCGGGCGCAGCAGCCGCGGGGCAGGTGCCAAGGCATGAAGCCCTTGCAGCTGGCGGCATTGATGGCCTGCCTGATGGCGTCGGCGTCGGTCGTCGGCATCGTGGTGCGGCCGGCGCCTGCGGCCGCATCCACCAGCCCGAAGCTCGTGCTCGAGGACGCGGTGCCCCGGCAGTTCGGCGGCTGGCGCGAGCTACCCAGCCAGACTGCGCAGGTCGTCAACCCGCAGACCCAGCAGCTGCTCGACAAGCTCTACAGCCAGGTGCTCACCCGCACCTATGTCAACGCCGACGGCTACCGCATCATGCTGTCGCTCGCCTACGGCGACGACCAGCGCGGCAGCCTGCAGGCCCACAAGCCGGAGGTCTGCTACCCGGCCCAGGGCTTCGCGCTGCACAGCAGCACCCCGGCCCAGATCGTCACGCCCTACGGCAACATCGCCACCCGCCAACTGAGCACCAGCATGGGCCCCCGCAAGGAGCCAGTCACCTATTGGTTCACCATGGGCGACACGGCGGTGAGCAACCGTTTCGAGCAGCGCCTGGTCCAGCTTCGCTTCGGCCTCACGGGGCAGATTCACGATGGGCTGCTGTTTCGCGTGTCGTCGATCGATGACAACCCGGTGCAGGCCTTCGACCAGCACCAGGTGTTCGCCAACGCCTTGCTGAGCGCCGTTTCGGTCCGCGACCGCACCCGTTTGAGCGGCCTGGCCGTCACTGCGTCCCCATGAGCGCCGTGGCCTCCCGCCTGCCGCCCACCCGCACTCCCGACCTCAGCCTGCCGTTCATGCTGACGGCGGCGCGCAAGATCTACCCCTCGCGCAAGCTCGGCACGCTCAAGAACTGGTACGCCCTGTTGTCTGCGGCGACGAAGGCTCGCCCGGTGCTGCGCGAGATGCTGGCACGCGGCGAACACCAGGCCTTGCTCGCCGAGCTGCAGGCCCATCCCGAAACCCTGGGCTTCGTGGAGTGGCCCTACATCCATGCCAGCTGGTCGGTGGCGCAGCGCTTCGAGGCACTGTCGCAGCACATGCAGGCACTGCAAGGCGAGATGGCCGCACTCGACATGGCCCGTAACGGCTCGGTGCTCATCGCCGACATGAACGAGGTCTACCCCGGCCTGCGCCTGACTGTCGACCGGGCCTTCTGGTGCCTGCGCGAAGGCAGCCTCGTCTTCAACCAGTTCATCGGCGACGACCGCATGATGACGCTGTGCTTCTCCTTCGGCATGGAAGGCGGCGAGCGCGTGGTGTACGTCGGTGCGGTACAGGGCTCGAACTCCGAGGCGGCGCTGGCCACCTACAAGGAAGTCGCCAAGGGTTTACAGGGCATGCGCTCGCGCGATTTCCTGGTCAAGGCCTTCCAGCTCCTGATGCATCACCTGGGCGTGCAGCGGATTCTCTGCATCGCCGAAGAGGAGCGGCACCACCGCCACCCGTACTTCACCACCAACCCCAACGAGAAGTTCAACCTCGACTACAACGAGATCTGGGCCGAGCACAACGGGGAGCCGGCCGGCGGTGGGTTCTGGCAGCTGCCCTTGCAGCCCGCGCAGCGGCCCATGGAAGAGATCGCAGCCAAGAACCGCGCCCTCTACCGCCGCCGCTATGCCCTGATGGACAAGCTCTCTGCCGACATCGGCGCACGCTTCGGCAAGAGCGCCGCATGAGCCTGATCCACCGCCTCAAGGGCTTGCACCTCAAGACCCGCCTGCTGCACCCTGTGGATGAGTTCTGGGAGCGCCGCTTCGGCGTCAATACCCTCGGTTTCTTGCCCGAGGTGGGGGACTACGAAGCACCGGACTTCCGTGCCGCCTACGTGCCCACCCACTACCGGCGCATCATCGCCGGCCTGCGCCACGTGGGCCTGAACGCCGACGACGTGGTGGTCGACCTCGGCTGCGGGCTGGGCCGCGCGGTGTACGCCGCAAGCTGGCTGGGCGCCCGCCGCTCGGTGGGCGTCGAGATCGACGGCCCGCTGGTCGAGCAGGCCCGGCGCAGCCACGGCACCAGCCGGCTGAAAGAGCGCGACATCGAGTTCGTGTGCGCTCCAGCCCAGGCCTACCCGCTCGACGACGTGACCCTCGTGTTCATGTTCAACCCGTTCGGCGCCGGCATCATGCAAGGCGTGGTGCAGCAGCTCGAAGCTGGGCTGGAAAAGAAGCCCCGCCGCTTGCGCATCGTCTACGAGAACCCGCTCCAGGCCGAGGTGCTCGACGCCTGCCCGCGGCTGCGTCGCAGCGGCGACTGGCCCCCGGGCCAGCACGGCAGCCCGCACCCGATGAGCTTTTGGGAAACGGCCTGACACCACAAAGAATACCCACTACAAACCGGAGGACAGGGCCCGGCCCTGAGTGACCATGAAAAGCCTGCTCAATCGCCTGAAGGGCATGCACCTCAAAACCCGGCTCAAGCACCCGATCGACGAGTTCTGGGACCGCCGCTTCGGCGTGCACACGGTGGGCTTTTTGTCCGCAGTCGGCGAGCACGGCCAGGCCGACTGGCGCGGTGCCTATGTGCCGACCCGCTACCGCCGCATCCTCCACGACCTGCGACACGTTGGCGTGGGGCCGAACGACGTGGTCGTCGACCTCGGCTCGGGCCTGGGCCGCGCGGTGTTCGCGGCCGCGTGGCTCGGCGCCAAGCGCTCGGTCGGCGTCGAGATCGACGGACCGCTCACGGCACAAGCCCAGGACAGCCTGCGCAGCAGCCGCCTCAAGCACCGCGACATCAGCTTCGTCTGCGCTTCGGCCGAAGACTATTCCCTGGCCGACACCACCGTGCTCTTCATGTTCAACCCCTTCGGCGAAGGCACCATGAAGACCGTGATCGGCAAGCTCGAGACCGAGCTCGCCAAGCGCCCGCGCGACCTGCGCATCATCTACGAGAACCCGCTGCAGGCCGCCGTGCTCGATGCCTCGCCGTACCTGGAGCGCTTCGACAACTGGAAGCCTCACCAGAACGGCAGCCACCATCCGGTGTCGTTCTGGCGCTCGGTGGACCCGGCAACTGCCAAGCGCTGAAGCGCACCCTCAGCGCGCCCGCGCAAAGGGGGCCAGCGCGTCTCCGTGCGTCGACATCCAGACCGGGTCGAAGTGGCTTTCGTCGATGTAAACGGGCCGCTTCAGCTCGCTGTCGTAGACCTTGCAGACCTGGCCGGTGCACAGCTGATCGTTGAGGTCGATCAGATGGAAACCCGGCCTCCCCCGCAGCTCCTCGAAGAGCGGCGTGAGCCAGCCGGTCTGCTCGACCAGGGTCCGGGCGTCGATCTGCAAGCGCACCTCGCCGAACCAGAAACGTTCGCGCGCGATGCGCTCCGGGACCCGCACACGCGACGCCGGGGTCGGCGCCAGCATCACCACCGTCTTGCCCTGCGCGAGCAGCGACTCGATGGCGAGCTTCAGTTCCGTTCGCACCAGGGCCTGCTTCCGGCTGCCTTCCGTCAGGGAGCAAGGCGCATGGCGCTCGGCATGGCAGTACGGCGCGCCGTTGAGGCCGATGTTGGGCCAGTACGCGGCCAGCACCAGGGTGTCGTAGGGCTCGGTGGCTGCTTTGCCCCAGGCCGCCCCGGCATAGTCGCGGCAGTGAAAACCGCTTTGCACACGCTCGAAGTTCGGCACCGGCGGGCATTCGGCCTGGGTGTAGAAGTCCACCGTCACGCCGCTGTGTGCAACGAACCACGGGTACAGCTGTTCGGCATGCGAGTCGCCGATCACGAGAATGCGCGGCGGCGACGACCCTTTGCGCACGCTGCAGACCTGCATGTCCTGCACCGTCTTCATGAAGTTGCTGCAGCGGTCGGGGTAGTACGCCGCACGCACCGAAGCGAGGTAGTCGCCGTAGGCCGCTCCGGCCTCGCCACGCCCCGGCCAGCCGCCCGAAACGGCCGCCCCGACGGCCAGCAGCGCAGCCGCGGCCATCGCGAGCACGGGCCGCCTCAGCCGCACCCACCCCTGCTGTGAATAGCTCTCCACCCAGCGGTAGGACAGCGCACCGCACACGACCGACAGCGCCGCCACGCCAAAAGCCGCCAGCTGCGGCTGGTCGAGAAAGGCATCCGTCATGCGCAAGGCCACGACCAGCGGCCAGTGCCACAGGTAGATCGAATACGACCACTGCCCCAGCGAACGCAGGCCCGCATGCCCCAGCAC
>NZ_DASSRA010000203.1:0-4003 GCF_035702065.1 Rhizobacter sp. | reverse complement strand
GCGGTCGGCCAAGGCCGTGGCGGCGGGCTGCTTGATGACGCGCAGCGAGCGGTACCAGTTGTCGAGCGCGCTGGCCATGAGCACGATCTGCTGCGCCAGCCGCTCGGTGGGCAGCGACTCCAGGCCGCGCAGGTAGGCGCCCTGCCAGGCGGCGAGGTCGATGGCGATCAGGCGGGCCAGCAGCAAGGCCTCGTCGGTGCAGAAGAGTTCACCCCAGTTGCCGGCTTCGTGCACGCCGGTGGACGAGGCGGCTCGTGCCGCGCCGTCAGGCGGCCAGGCCAGGCCGGCGCTTTCGGCCACCAGCAGCTCGAAGTCGAGTTCGACGGCCAGGCGCGACTCGTCGCCCGAGGTCTCGTCCGCCAGCAGCCTGCGGCGCGGCGCCGCCTCGGGCTCGGCGAGGAAGCGCAGGCTGGCGCCCAGGCTCGCTGACATGGCCACGCGTGCTTCGAGCGGCAGTTCGTCGACCGCGAAGTAGCCCGGCGCGAGCGCGGCGGGCATGCGCTCGGGCTGCTCGGTGCCGTCGCTCGCCGGCAGCTTGGGCGTCATGGTCATGCGCCCTGCCTCAGGCTCGTGCCCTGCGTGAGGTACAGCGGGTACACCATGTTGCTGCGCGTGTTGGTGCGGCGGATGGTGTAGTCGAGCCGGATGCGCAGCAGGCCGCTCTCGTAGAGCTGCTCGGTGTCGATCTCGATGTGCTCCAGCGAGATGCGCACCTCGAAGAACAGCACGGCCTTGGAGATGAGGTCGCGGATCTCCGTGAGCGTGCTCTCGTTGACGCTCTCGAACACCATGCGCCGCAGCGGGCAGCCGTAGCTCGGCTGCATGACGCGCTCGCCCGGCGTGGTGGAAAGCAGGATGCGCAGGCTCTCCTCGATGTCCTGCTCGTTCGAGACCAGCATCGCGTGCTTGTTGCGCGGGTCGAAGCTGGGCGGGAAACCCCAACCGGTGCCGAGGAAGTTCTGGTTGGCCATCACCCTCACCCGCCAATCAGCACGTTGGGGCAACCCAGCACCACGCTGCCGCCGTGGGCCGTGGCGTCGCCCAGGCGCGCCGCCGGCTTGCCGCCGATGAGCACGGTGGTCGAGCCCTGGATGATGGTGTCGGGCGGGCCCACGCACACCGCGTTGTCGCCCAGCACCGCCGCGGGCAGCTTGGCGATCAGCACGGTCGGCACACCCGGCCCGATCACCGGCCCGCCCACGTGCGGGATGGGCGGCAACCCGGGCGTGACCATCGGGCATACGTGCATGTCGGTGAGGCGGGCGGCGGGCGGCATGGTGCTCGTCTGCGTCAGTTGATCATCACCATCGCGCCCTTGACCGTCGTCTGCCCCGAGGCCGACAACTCCGCCGTGGCCGAGCCCTTGCCGACGAAGCCGACCTGGGCCTCGCAATTGACATTGAGCCCGCTGCTCTTCACGTCGGCCTTGGAGCTGATGGTGATGGCGCCCACCGCGTCGACCGTGATCGTTCCCTTGGCGGTGAGCTTGATGTCCTTCGGGCTGTCGAGCGTGATGCCGCCAGGCGCCAGCTCGACCTTGTTGCTGTTCTGGTCCTGCAGCAGGATGGACTTGTCCTTGTCGCTGAGCACGATCTTGTTGTTGCCCGGCGTGGTGATGGTGATGACCTTGTCCTTCTCGTCGAACTCGAGCTTCAGCTTGCTGCGCGTGACGATGGCCTTGGTGTCGTTCTCGGCCGCCAACGCATAGGCCGGCGCGCGCTGGCTGCTGTACAGGCTGCCCAGGATCACCGGGTACGAGGGGTCGTTGTTGAAGTAGCCGAGGATCACCTCGTCGCCCACCTCGGGGATGAAGAAGGTGCCGAAGCCCTTGGAGCCGTGCAGGCTGGCCAGGCGTGCCCACACGCCGTCGGTGGCGGCCTGCATCACCGGCACCGAGACCTGAATGCGCTGCTCGCCGTCGGGGTCGGCGTCGAGCTTCTTCACCACGCCGATCTGCAGCCCCTCCACGCCCGGCACCAGGCCGGCCGCGGGGCGCGACATCACGTCCGGCCGCTCGGTGAACCACGCGGGCGAGAGGCCGAACTCCACCTCGGTGATCCAGTTGCCGTCGGCGATCTCGTGCGTGAACGCGCCGACGAACACCTTGCCGCTGAAGCGCTGGCCCACGCCCACGAGCTCGATCAGGCTGCCGAGCTTCGTCTTGGCGCTGCCCTGGAACCTGATGCGCCCGCGCAGCCGCGCCAGGGCGGCCTTGCGCTGCTGCGCCTTGGCCCAGCCGGTCAGCGACTCCTTGAGCACCGGAGCTGCGGTCTGCAGGCGGTAGCTGTCGAGCGCGATCACCTTGGCGAGAGTGGCCGAATCGAGGTTGCCTTGCGCATTGAGCGTTTCGGGCGAGGCCGCCGTGCCCTGCACCACGGCCTGCGTCTTCATGTCCCACGACGTGGCCTGGGCCGAGGCGAACTGCGTGCGCGCGTCCATCTCGGCCTGGAACTCGATCAGGTCGAGGCCGTAGCTGACGGTCAGCACCGGCTCGGCCGAAGCGTCCGGCGACTTGACGGCGACGGTGCCGTCGGTCACGGCCACCAGCAGGCCGTTGGCGTCGGCGCGCGACAGCAGGTAGTCCCAGTCGCTGCAGTAGTACTGCACCAGTTCGCCGAATTGCACGCTGGTGGATTCGACGTCGGCCGTGAGGCCGTGCGCCGAGATCAGCTTGCCGATGATGTCGCTGTCGGTCTGGTCGACAAAGTTGGCGTTGCAGCGGCCAATGGTCATGGCCACCGCCTTGTCGCGGCATTCGACCACCAGGCGCGCATCGTTGTTGCCGGCGACGCGCAGGCTGTGCTTGATGACCACGCCTTCGAAGATCGTGGTTTCGTCGTTCCCGTAGCCGGCGCTGACCTTGATGGCGGCGCCCGGCTTGAGCTCGTCGGTGTCGCTGAGCGGGAAGCTCTGCTCGGGCATGTCGCCGTCGTTGAACACCAGGCGTGCCGTGGGCACCATGTTGATCGCGCGCTGCACCGAGAGCGAGACGAGGCTCGCCGTCTCGGGCAACGCGTTGCCGTTGCTGGAGATGCTGACGCGAACGACGCCTTCCGCGTCGAGCAGCGGTGAGTCGGCCATGGCCGGGAACCCCTAGGCCAGCGGCGGGAAGTGCAGCGTCCCGCCCGGAGTGAGCCTGCGAAAGTCGACCAGCCGGTTGAAACGCGCCACGTCCGGGTAGTAGGACGGGTCGCCGTAGATGCGCTCGCACAAGAGCGGCAGCGTGTCGCCGTCGCGCACTTCCACGAGGTGGCTGAGGTCGGGCGAGGAGCGGTTGGACTGCAGCTCGGCCTCCTTGTTGCTCATGGCCCCCATGAAGCTCAGTTGCACCTTGGCGCGCAACGGATCGCCACTGGGTTTGAACAGCGTGTAGCTGGTCGAGATGCTCTCCAGCCGGCCGAAGAAGATCAGCGTGCCCCACAGCAGGCGCACGTGGCCGGGCTCGTGCTGGTCGCCCACGTAGCGGTAGATCACCTTGAGCAGCTTGTCGAGCTGGGTCTTCACGCTGGGTACCGCCTGGCCGGGCGAGGCCGGCATCACGGCGCCGGTGCCGTCGAGCACGATGGAGAAGCCCACCTTCTCGGGGTTCATGCCCATGAACTTCGGGTCTTTGCCGACCTGGCCCGCCGTCTTGGTGCTGTCGTAGGTGATGACGTGGTCGTGCTTGAACTCGGCCGGGTTGATCATCACCGTGAACTCGGCCGAGTCGTCCAGGCGGATGGTGCCGCGCCGGTTGATGAAACAGCGCGTGAGCTTGAGCAGGGTCTTGGTCATAGGTCAGCGTTCGCGCAGGTCTTGCAGCCGTTCGCTCAACTGCTCGTGGAGCCAGGCCTTGCACTCGGCCAGGATCTGTTCCCGGATCTGCGCCACCAGCTCGGGTGGCGCCGCCTCGCGCCGGATCGCGGCGGGCTCACCGGTGAGCTGCGACTTGACGAGCAACTGGCGAACTTCGATGGTCATCGCGCTCACACCTCGCGCTTGGAGAAGGCGTAGCTCAGCTCGA
>NZ_DASSRA010000202.1:0-4898 GCF_035702065.1 Rhizobacter sp. | reverse complement strand
ACAAATCCATCCGGTCGGTGGCCTGAAACGACGACGGGGTCTGCGTGTTCCGCGAGCGCCAGGCCTTGTAGCCACGCGCGCGCAGCGCGCACGAGGGGCACTGCCCGCAGCCGTAGCCCCATTCGTGGCGCCGCTTGCGCTCGCCCAGGTAGCAGGTGTGGGTGTGCTCGACGATCAGCTCGTTCAACCGCTCGCCGCCGAGTGCACCGCTCAGCTCCCAGGTCTGCGCCTTGTCGAGCCACATCAGCGGCGTCTCGATGGTCATGGGCGTGTCCAGCCCGAGGCTGAGCGAGACCTGCAGCGACTTGAGCGTGTTGTCGCGGCAGTCCGGGTAGCCGGAGTAGTCGGTCTCGCACATGCCGCCCACCAGCACGTTGAGCCCGCGGCGGTAGGCGATGGCGGCGGCGAAGTTGAAGAACAGCAGGTTGCGCCCCGGCACGAAGGTGTTGGGCAGGCCGGTCGAGCTCATCTCGATGGCGCGCTCTTCGGTGAGCGCGGTGTCGGAGATCTGGCCCAGCAGCGACATGTCGACCAGGTGGTCGTCGCCCAGCCGGCCGCCCCACAGCGGGAACTGCGTGTAGATCTGCGAGCGCACCGCGAGCCGGCACTCGAGCTCCACGTCGTGCCGCTGGCCGTAGTCGAAGCCGATGGTCTCGACGTAGCTGAAGCGCTCCAGCGCCCAGGCCAGGCAGACGGTGGAGTCTTGACCCCCCGAGAAGAGCACCAATGCGCGACGGGGTGTCATGTGATTCCTTGTTTGTTTCTTCGAGTGCGTTCAGGTGCGGATCTCGCCCTGGCCCAGCACCACCCACTTCATCGAGGTGAGCCCCTCCAGCCCCACCGGCCCACGGGCGTGGAACTTGTCGGTGCTGATGCCGATCTCGGCGCCCAGGCCGTACTCGAAGCCGTCGGCGAAGCGCGTGCTGGCGTTGACCATCACGCTGGCCGAATCGACCTCGCGCACGAAGCGCATCGCGTGGCTGTGGCTGTCGGTGAGGATGGCGTCGGTGTGGTGCGAGCCGTAGCGGTTGATGTGGGCGATGGCCTCGTCGAGGCTCTTCACCACCTTCACGCTGATGATGGGGGCGAGGTACTCCTCGCTCCAGTCCTGCTCGGTGGCGGCGGTGAGCTTGGCGTTCGGCAGGTCCTTCAGCAAGGCCAGCACGGCGGCATCGCCACGCACCTCGACGCCCTTGGCGGCGAAGACGGCGCCGATCTTCGGCAGGAAGTCGGGTGCCACCGCCTCATGCACCAGCAGCGATTCGGCCGCGTTGCAGGGGCTGTACTTCTGCGTCTTCGCGTTGTCGGTCACGCGCAGCGCGAGTTCCAGATCGACGACCGCGTCGACGTACACATGGCAGTTGCCATCGAGGTGCTTGATGACCGGCACGCGGGCTTCGCGGCTGATGCGCTCGATCAGCCCCTTGCCGCCGCGCGGGATGATCACGTCCACCGACTCGGGCGAGGCGATCAGGTAGCCCACGGCGGCGCGGTCGGTGGTCTGCACCAGCTGCACCGCGTCGGGCGGCAGTCCGGCTTCGGTGAGCGCCGCCTGCACCAGCTTCCACAGCGCGAGGTTGGAGTGAATGGCCTCCGAGCCGCCGCGCAGGATGCAGGCGTTGCCGCTCTTGATGGCCAGCGACGCGGCCTCGATGGTCACGTTGGGCCGGCTCTCGTAGATCATGCCGAACACGCCCAGCGGCACGCGCATCTGGCCCACGTTGATGCCGCTCGGGCGCTGGCGCAGGTTGGTGATCTCGCCGATGGGGTCGGGCATGGCGGCGATCTGCTCGCAGCCTTCGGCCACGGTGGCGAGCACCTTGTCGGTGAGACGCAGGCGGTCGACCAATGGGGCGGCCAGGCCGGCGGCGATGGCGTCGTCGATGTCCTTCTTGTTGGCAGCGGCGAGTGCCTCGCCTTCGCTGCGCAGCAGGCGAGCCAGGGCGAGCAGGGCGGTGTTCTTGACCGCGGTCGGTGCGCTGGCCATGCGGCTGCTGGCCGCGCGCGCGGCTGCGCCCATGTGGGCGATGGCGGCTTGGAGGTCGGTGGAGGTCATGGGCGCATTTTCCCCGGTTTGGCGAGCGACGTCAGCGGCCGCTTTCAGGGCACGCTGCGGATCGCTTCCACCGGGATCAGCAGGCGCACCCGGTCACCGACGAAGGGCAGGCCGTCGGTGATGCCGAACTCGCTGCGGCGGAACTCGCCTTCGAGGTCGGCACCGCACACCTCGCGCGTGAGCAGTGGGTGCGGCGCGCAGTGCAGCTTGGCCGCGCGCAGGCTGATCGGCAGCGACACGCCGTGCAGCGTGAGCTCGCCGCGCACGTCGAGCGGCGCTTCCTTCTTCCAGGCCCAGCCGCGCGCCACGAAGAAGGCCTGCGGGTGGGCCCGGCTGTCCAGGTAGTCGGTGCCGCGCAGCACGCTGTCGAGCGGCCTCACACCCGTGTTCACCGAGGCGATGCCAATGCTCACTGACACCTCGCCCTTGCCCGTGGCTTCGTCCAGCGTGAGGCTGCCGCTGAGATCGTCGAAGCGGCCGCGGCTGGTCGAGGTGCCGAAGTGCGTCACCTCCCAATGCACGCGCGTGTGGGCGGGGTCCAGCAGGTAGTTCACGCCCTGTGCGTGCGCTGGTGGTGCAAGGCACGCAAGCAAGCCCAAACCCACAAGAAAGTGAGTCTGCACGGTAGTGCAAAAACATCGGGTAAGCGTGATCAAACGCATGGGCGTGCTCGCAACTAGGGAGGCCGAAACCGGGAGGCCGCTCGGATAATGCGGCATCTCTGGGTCGGAGGGTTGAGAGGGTCTTCATGCGCGGCGCCTTGTCCATGTCACCCGCCGCTGCGGCCGCGCAAGAGGCCGAGCTGGCCCGCCGCGTTGCCGACGCGCAGACCACCATGCTCTACGAGCGTGCGCCGGTCTCCACCCTCACCGGCGTGGGCTTCGCGCTGCTGGTGTGCGTGGGCCTGCTGCCCTATGTCGACAACACCCTCTGCTGGGGCTGGTTCGTCATGCGCTGCGGCGTGTCGGCGTTGCGCATGGTGCTCGTGCAGCGCTTTGCGCGCGCCGAGCTGCCGAGCGACGGCGTGTGGCGTCGCTGGTTCGGGCTGACGTTGCTGCTCGACGGCTTCACCTGGGGGCTCGCGGCCATCTGGCTCGCGCCCGCGAGCGAGCCCTACGTCACCGCACTGCTGTTCGCCGCCCTGGTGGGCGTGGCGGCGGTGGGCGCCTTCGTGTTGCAGCCGAGCTACCGCGGCTGCATGCTCTTCTTGGCGGCCATGCTGTTGCCGGTGGCCGTGCACAACCTGATGAACGGCACGCGCTTCGGCCTCTTCGTCGGCCTGGGCCTGCTGTGCTTCCTGGTGCTGGTGGCGGTGGAGGCGAGGCGCGGCGAGGCGCGCATCCGCGAGCTGCTGGCCCTGCGCTTCACCACCGACCGCATCGCCGAGGAGCGCGCCGAGGCGCTGCGCCTGGCCCAGCGCCAGAGCAGCGTGAAGAGCCAGTTCCTCGCCACCATGAGCCACGAGATGCGCACGCCGCTGCACGGCATCTTGGGCCTCACGCGCATGCTGCAGAGCGAGAAGCCCGCCGAGCCGGGCGAGCAGCTCGCGCTGATCGAGCGCGCCGGCGAACACCTGCTCACGCTGATCAACGACATCCTCGACTTCTCCAAGCTCGAAGCGGGGCAGGTGCGTTTGTCGCCACAGGTGTTCGATCTCGCGGCCCTGATCGACGACGTGGCTTCGCTGTCGGTGCCCTCGGCCTTCCAGGCGGGCCTGACGCTCACCACGCGCCTGCACATGCCGCGGCCCTGTTACGTGCGCGGCGACCCCTCGCGCCTGCGCCAGGTGCTGCACAACCTGCTGGGCAATGCGATCAAGTTCACCGAAGCGGGGGCCGTCACGGTGGTGGCGCGCCACCGCGATGGCCGTGCGCGCATCGCGGTGCACGACACCGGCGTGGGCATCTCGGCCGACGAGTTGCCGCGCATCTTCGACGCCTTCCACCAGGCCGACAGTTCCTTCACGCGCCGCTTCGGTGGCACCGGCCTCGGCCTCACCATCGCACGCGAGCTCGCACGCGCCATGGGCGGCGACCTGGTCTGCACCAGCCAGCAGGGGCGGGGCTCCTGCTTCACCGTGACGGTCGACCTGGTGCCGGTGCCCGACCCCGTGCCGGCCGCCGAAGCCACCCCAGAAGAGGCGCAGACACTGCAAGGCCATGTGCTGCTGGCCGAAGACAACCCGGTCAATGCCTTGGTGGCCGAGGCGGCGCTGAAGAACATGGGCCTCACTGTCGAGCTGGTCGAAGACGGCCTGCAGGCACTGGCCTCGTTCCGCGCCGCGCCGCCCGACCTGGTGTTGCTCGACTGCCAGATGCCAGTGATGGACGGCTTCGAGGCCGTGCGGCGCATGCGTGAGCATGAAGGTGAGATGGGCTTGCCGCGCACGCCCGTGGTGGCGCTGACCGCGAACGCGCTGCAGGGGGACCGGGAGCACAGCCTGGCGGCGGGCATGGATGAGCATCTGGCCAAGCCGTTCAGGGATGAGGAGCTGCGGGCGGTGTTGCGGCGCTTGCTGGTTCCTGCTTAGGAAGTGAATAGCTGCTTGGGCTGAGCCTCTTCACTCTTCGCTGCTCGCGCACCACTGCCCGCTCAGGCTGAGGTATCGAAGCCTTGTGCTGCTCTTCGCAGTAGTTGTGCACTGCGAGAGGCCGCTGCCGGGATATGCGCCCGGCGGCGCACCTTCTTTTCTTTGCTTGCCTGTTCAGACCGGAGACATGGGTAACGGGTGTGCCAGGACATGGGTAACACCTTCTCAAGTATCGACGTTGAGGTCGATGCGCATGAAGCGTTGATGGCAGAAGTAGACGTCGTGCAGGCCGTCGCGCAGAGGGTTGGGGCG
>NZ_DASSRA010000201.1:0-5411 GCF_035702065.1 Rhizobacter sp. | reverse complement strand
TCGTGGTCGACGCCCTGGCCGAAGACCGCTACGTGGTCGCCCCCGACTGGCGCGGCTTCGGCCTCACCGAAACGCCGAACGAAGACAGCTACTGGTTCGCCGACTACCTGGGCGACCTCGACGCTCTCGTCGACCACGTGCTCAAGCCCTTCCCCGAACTCACGCAGATCGACCTGCTGGGCCACAGCATGGGCGGCAACGTGGTGATGATCTACGGCGGCGTGCGGCCGGCGCGCATCCGCCGGCTGGTCAACCTCGAAGGCTTCGGCATGCCGGCGACCATTCCATCGCTCGCGCCCAAGCGCTACGCGATGTGGCTGGACGAGTTGAAGCAGCCGGTGGAGATCCGCCCCTACAAGAGCCTGGAGGCGGTGGCCGAGCGCCTGCGCAAGAACAACCCGCTGCTGCCGGCCGACCGCGCCGCCTGGCTGGCCGCCCATTGGGCCCGGCAAGACGAGCACGGCCTGTGGCAGATCCAGGGCGACCCGGCGCACAAGCGCAGCAACCCGCTGCTCTACCAGCGTGACGAGGTGCTGGCCTGCTGGAAGCTGATCACGGCCCCCGTGTTGTGGGTCGAAGGCGACCAGACCGACACCGGCAAGTGGTGGGGCGGCCGCTACAGCAAGGCCGAGTTCCACGAGCGCCTGAAGACCGTGGCCCGCTACGAGACGCACATGCTCTCACCCGCCGGCCACATGCTGCACCACGACCAGCCCGAGGCGCTGGCCCGGCGGCTGGAGTCCTTTCTGGGGGCTTGACCAGCGCCCGCGTGAAATAATGGCGGGCTTCAAAGAATGGACCCCCATCATGGACGTCGAACACATCAATGCCATTGGCAACTCCCTGGCCGACCTGACGAAGCGCACGGTCGACCTTCGGGGGTATCTTTGACTACGACCGCAAAGCTCTCAGGCTGAACGAAGTCAACGCCGCGCTGGAGAACCCCAAGGTCTGGGACGAGCCCAAGCGCGCGCAGGAGCTGGGGCGCGAGAAGCGCACGCTGGAGACGGTGGTCGAGACCATCAACCACCTCACCAGCAACCTGGCCGACAACACCGAGCTCTACGACATGGCCAAGGAAGAGGGCGACGAAGCCTCGCTCCAGGCGATCGAGGCCGAAACCGCCAAGCTCGAGACCACCGTCAAGGAACTCGAGTTCCGCCGGATGTTCAACAACCCGGCCGACCCGAGCAACTGCTTCATCGACATCCAGGCCGGCGCCGGCGGCACCGAGGCCTGCGACTGGGCCGGCATGCTGCTGCGCCAGTACCTGAAGTACTGCGAGCGCAAGGGCTTCAAGGCCACGCTGGAAGACGAAACCGCGGGCGACGTGGCCGGCATCAAGAGCGCCACCATCAAGGTGGAAGGCGACTACGCCTTCGGCCTGCTGCGCACCGAGACCGGCGTGCACCGACTGGTGCGCAAGAGCCCGTTCGATTCGGCGGGCGGCCGCCACACGAGCTTTGCCTCGCTGTTCGTCTACCCCGAGGTCGATGACTCGATCGAGATCGAGATCAACCCGTCGGACGTGCGCACCGACACCTTCCGCGCCAGCGGCGCCGGCGGCCAGCACATCAACAAGACCGACTCGGCGGTGCGGCTCACGCACATCCCGACCGGCATCGTGGTGCAGTGCCAGGACGGGCGCAGCCAGCACAGCAACCGCGACGTGGCCTGGAAGCGCCTGCGCTCGCGCCTGTACGACCACGAGATGCGCAAGCGCCTCGAAGAGCAGCAAAAGCTCGAAGACACCAAGACCGACGTGGGCTGGGGCCACCAGATCCGCTCGTACGTGCTGGACCAGAGCCGCATCAAGGACCTGCGTACCAACGTGGAAATCTCCAACACCCAGAAGGTGCTGGACGGCGACCTCGACACCTTCATCGAGGCCAGCCTCAAACAAGGCGTCTAAGAAGACATCTCACAAGGAGCCAAGAGCATGCGTGAAGGCACTGCCACCCTGATCCGCCGCGAGGACTACGCCGCACCGGCGTTCTGGATCAAGACCGTCGATCTGACCTTCGACCTCGACCCGATCAAGACGTTGGTCATCAACCGGATGACGATGGAGCGCAACACGGCCGTGCCGTCGCAGCCGCTCAAGCTGCACGGGGAAGACATCACGCTGACGCGGGTGCTCGTCAACAACGAGTCGGTGTCGTTCCGCCACGAAGACGGCATGCTGGTGATCGACAGCCTGCAAGACGTGCCGCCCGGCCCCTTCACGCTGGAGATCCGCAACACCTGCGCGCCGGAAAAGAACACCCAGCTGTCGGGCCTGTACACCTCGGGCGGCGGCTTCTTCACGCAGTGCGAGGCCGAGGGCTTTCGCCGCATCACCTACTTCCTCGACCGGCCGGATGTGATGGCGGTGTACACCGTCACGCTGCGCGCGGCCAAGCAACAGTACCCGGTGCTGCTGTCCAACGGCAACCTGATCGAGCAAGGCGACATGATGGCCGGCGTGTACGGCCCGCGCCACTTCGCCAAGTGGCACGACCCTTTCCCCAAGCCGAGCTACCTGTTCGCGCTCGTCGCAGCCGACCTGGTGGCGCGCGAGCAGCACATCCGCACCCGCTCTGGCAAGGACCACCTGCTGCAGGTGTACGTGCGCCGCGGCGACCTCGAGAAGACCGAGCACGCGATGAACTCGCTGATCGCCAGCGTGGTGTGGGACGAGGCCCGCTTCAAGCTGCCGCTCGACCTGGAACGCTTCATGATCGTCGCCGTGGGCGACTTCAACATGGGCGCCATGGAGAACAAGGGCCTGAACATCTTCAACACGAAGTTCGTTCTGGCCAACCCGGCCACCGCCACCGACGTCGACTACGCCGGCATCGAGAGCGTGGTCGGCCACGAGTACTTCCACAACTGGACGGGCAACCGCATCACCTGCCGCGACTGGTTCCAGCTCAGTCTGAAGGAAGGTCTCACCGTCTTCCGCGACCAGGAGTTCAGCATGGACATGGCCGGCACGCCCACCGCGCGTGCCGTCAAGCGCATCGAGGACGTGCGCACGCTGCGCCAGGTGCAGTTCCCTGAAGACGCCGGTGCCATGGCCCACCCGGTGCGGCCCGACAGCTACGTCGAGATCAACAACTTCTACACCGCCACCGTCTACGAGAAGGGCGCCGAAGTCGTGCGCATGATGCAGACACTGGTGGGGCGCGAAGGCTTCGCGCGCGGCATCACGCTTTACTTCAGCCGCTTCGACGGCCAGGCCGTGACCTGCGACGACTTCGCACAGGCCATCGCCGACGCCAACCCCGACAGCGCGCTCGCCAAGCAGCTGCCCCAGTTCAAGCGCTGGTATTCCCAGGCCGGCACGCCGCGCGTGAGCGCGCGTGGCCGCTACGACGCGCCTTCGCGCACCTACACGCTGGGCATCGAGCAGACCGCCCTGCCCTCGCCCGGCCAGCCGTCCAAGCAGGCCTACGTGATCCCGCTGGCCATGGGCCTGGTGAGCCGTGATGGCCAGGCCCTGCCGCTGCAGCTCGAAGGTGAGGACCAGCCCGTGGGCACCGAGCGCGTGCTGGTGCTCAACGAGGCGCGCAGCTTCTTCACCTTCATCAACGTCGACGTGGAGCCCGTGCCTTCGCTGCTGCGCGGCTTCTCGGCTCCCGTGGTGCTGGCCGATCACCTCGCCGACGCCGACTTGCTGACCCTGTTGCAACATGACAGCGACGCCTTCAACCGCTGGGAGGCCGGCCAGCGCCTGGCGCTGAACCGCCTGCTCGCCGCCATCAAGGACGGCGGCCCGCTGCAGCTCGACAGCCCTTTCATCGAAGCCATGCGCGGCCTGCTGCGCGACCCGGGCCTCGATGCGGCATTCAAGGAACTGGCGCTCACGCTGCCGAGCGAGGTCTACCTCGCCGAGCAGCTCAACCCGGTCGACCCGCAGCGCATCCACGAAGTCCGCGAAGCCATGCTGATGCAGCTCGCGCACGCCTTGCGCGACGACTGGGCCTGGGCCTTCGAGGCACACCAGGTCCAGGGTGGCTACTCGCCCGACCCGGTGTCATCGGGCCGCCGCGCGCTGGCCAACCTCGCACTGGCCATGCTCTGCCGCGATGCCAGCACCCGCGGCGACGCGGTGTGGCCGGGCCGCGCCTACGAGCGCTTCAAGGACGCCGGCAACATGACCGACCGCCTGGGCGCGCTCACGGCGCTCGCGCATTCGCACTCCGAGCTGGCCGAGCTGGCACTGCAGCGCTTCCACGCGCTGTTCAAGGACGAGGCGCTGGTCATCGACAAGTGGTTCACGCTGCAGGCCACCACACCCGAGAAAGACGGCAAGGTGTTCGCCCGCGCCAAGCAGTTGCTCAAGCACCCCGACTTCTCGCTCAAGAACCCCAACCGCGCGCGCAGCCTGATCGCCGCGCTGTGCATGGGCAACCCGGCCGCCTTCCACCGCAGCGATGCGGCGGGCTACGTGTTCTGGGCCGACCGCATCCTCGAACTCGACAGCATCAACCCGCAACTGGCCGCGCGCCTGGCCCGCGTGATGGACCGCTGGAGCCAGCTCGCCGAGCCCTACCGCTCGGCTGCCGGCGAGGCGCTCAAGCGCGTCGCCGCCAAGCCCGATCTCTCGAACGACGTGGCCGAGATCATCCAGCGCGCGCTACAACAGGAATCCACATGAAGGAGTCGACATGAGCCGGCGCATCAGCCTCACCCAGTACCTGGTCGAACAGCAGCGCCAGCACGGCCACATCCCGGCGCAGCTGCGACTGCTGATCGAGGTCGTGGCGCGCGCCTGCAAGCGCATCAGCATCAGCGTCAACAAGGGTGCGCTGGGTGACGTGCTCGGCACGGCCGGCAGCGAGAACGTGCAGGGCGAGGTGCAGAAGAAGCTCGACATCATCGCCAACGAGGTGCTGATCGAGGCCAACGAATGGGGCGGCGCGCTCGCTGCCATGGCCAGCGAGGAGATGGAAGGCATCTACGTGGTGCCCAACCGCTACCCGCAGGGCGAGTACCTGCTGCTGTTCGACCCTCTCGACGGCTCCAGCAACATCGATGTCAACGTGAGCATCGGCACCATCTTCTCGGTGCTCAAGAAGCCCGACGGCCATGAAGGCGTGAGCGAGGCCGACTTCCTGCAGGCCGGTGCCCAGCAGGTGGCCGCCGGCTACTGCGTCTACGGCCCGCAGACCACGCTGGTGCTGACGGTGGGCGACGGCGTCACCATGTTCACGCTCGATCGCGAGCAAGGTTCCTGGGTGCTCACGCAAGACGGCGTGAAGATCCCCGAAGACACCAAGGAGTTTGCGATCAACATGAGCAACATGCGCCACTGGGCCCCGCCCATGCGCAAGTACATCGACGAATGCCTGGCCGGCAAGACCGGGCCGCGCGGCAAGGACTTCAACATGCGCTGGATCGCCAGCATGGTGGCCGACGTGCACCGC
>NZ_DASSRA010000200.1:0-5014 GCF_035702065.1 Rhizobacter sp. | reverse complement strand
GCGGCCCGTTCGGTAGTTCACTTGCGTGAGCATCAGCACGGCGAGGTCGGCGTTGAGGTGCTGCGCGATCTCGTCGGGCTCGACCAGCACCAGCCGCATGCCCAGCTCCTTGGCCAGGCCTTCGGCGATGTAGAGGTCGGTCGGGACGTTGCTGCGCTCCGAGACGATGACGCGGCGCGAGGGCGAGTCCGCCCGCGTGATGCGCAGCGCGGCACTCAGCACCTTGAAGAGGTTGACCGAAGTCGAGTCGGCCACCACCAGCTCGCCGGGGCCGGCGCCCACCAGGCGCGCGATCTTGTCGCCCACGCGGCGCGGCAGGTCGATCCAGCCCGCGGTGTTCCAGCTGCGGATGAGGCCGGTGCCCCATTCGCCTTGTATGGCCTGCTGGACGCGGGCGGCGGTGGCGCGCGGCAGCACGCCGAGCGAGTTGCCGTCGAGGTAGATCACGCCCTCGGGCAGCTCGAACTGCTCGCGCAGTGGCGCCATCGGGTCTTGCGCGTCGAGCGCGAGGCAATCTTGTCGGGTGAATGGCGAGGTCATCACAGCTCCCGCAGCACCGCGCGCACGGGCGAGGCGCAGGCTTGCATCAGCTTCAGGGGCAGGGCGATCAGCTCGTAGTCGCCGGCGGGCACGCCGTCGAGCACCAGGTTCTCCAGCACGCGCAGGTGGTGGCGCAGCAGCTGCTGGTGGCTGTCGAGCGTCTTGCTCTCGGCCGGGTCGACCGACTGGCTGTCGATGCCCACCAGGCGCACGCCACGGCTGGCCAGCCAGGTCAGCGTCTCGGGCGCGAAGGCCGAGAACTCGGGGGACCATGCGGTGGGCGCCTTCTCGCAGGTGCGCACCAGCACGCGCGGCGGCAGCTCCCGCTCGGCGTGCTGCAGGTCGGCCGGCTGGATCAGCCGCGCCGGGCCGATGGCGTGGACCACGCGGCAGGGGCCGAGGTAGGGTGCGAGGTCCACCTCGCCGATGGCCGGTGCGCCGTCGGCGTAGTGCAGCGGCGCGTCGGCATGGGCGCCGATGTGCGGCGACATGGTGATCGCGCTCAGGTTGACCGGGCAGCCGGGGCCGATGCGCGCGGTCCACTTCTGGGAATAGGCCTCGTCACCGGGGAAGAGCGGCGAGTCGGGGGCGATGGGCGGGGAGATGTCCCACAGGCGTTTCACGGTGGCGTTCTCGCGGTGGCAGATCGAAGAAGGGAAGGCGGAAACAGTAGCACCGGCATCGGCAGCGTGGTGTCGGTATTTTCAGACAGCGGAGAGGGTCTTGGGAATTGCTTGACACCTCAAATATCAAAGCCTAAATTGCGCTCGACCGCACCTGCTGTGCGGCACTTCCAGGAGACGCACCCATGCGCATCGCCTGCATCGGCGGCGGCCCCGCGGGCCTGTACTTCGCGCTGCTGATGAAGAAGCAGAACCCGGCGCACGAGGTGCGCGTGATCGAGCGCAACCGCGCGCACGACACCTTCGGCTGGGGCGTGGTGTTCTCCGACCAGACGCTGGGCGCCGTGCAGCGCACTGACCCGCCCACGGCCGAGAAGATCCTCGGCGCCTTCAACCACTGGGACGACATCGAGGTGCACTTCAAGGGACGCTGCATCCGCTCCTCGGGCCACGGCTTCTGCGGCATCGGTCGGCGCCGCCTGCTCAACATCCTGCAGGACCGCTGCGCCGAGCTGGGCGTGGTGCTCGACTTCGCCACCGAGTGCAGCGACGACACCGAGCTCGACGCCGACCTCGTCATCGCCTGCGACGGCCTCAACAGCCGCATCCGCAGCAAGTACGCCGACACCTACCAGCCTGACGTGGACCTGCGCCAATGCCGCTTCGTGTGGCTGGGCACGCACCGGCGCTTCGACGCCTTCACCTTCGCCTTCGAGCGCACCGAGCACGGCTGGTTCCAGGCCCATGCCTACCGCTTCGACGAAGACACCTCCACCTTCATCGTCGAGGCGCCCGAGGCGGTGTGGCAGGCGGCCGGGTTGGACAAGATGTCGAAGGAGGAGAGCATTGCCTTCTGCGAGAAGCTCTTCGCCGCGCAGTTGCAGGGGCACCCGCTGATGTCGAACGCGGCGCACCTGCGCGGTTCGTCGCAGTGGATCCGCTTTCCGCGCGTGGTGTGCAAGCGCTGGGTGCACCACAACGGCAAGGCACCGGTGGTGCTGATGGGGGATGCGGCCCACACGGCGCACTTCTCCATCGGCTCGGGCACCAAGCTCGCGCTCGAAGACGCCATCGACCTGGCCGATCGCATCGCCGACCACCCGGGCAACCTGGCCGGCGCGCTGCAGGCCTACGAGGCCGAGCGCAGCATCGAGGTGCTGAAGATCCAGAACGCCGCGCGCAACTCCACCGAGTGGTTCGAGAACGTCGAGCGCCATGCGCGGCTGGAGCCGGAGCAGTTCGCCTACTCGCTGCTCACCCGCTCGCAACGCATCTCGCACGAGAACCTGCGCCTGCGCGACATGGGCTACGTGGGCGGTCACGAGCGTTGGCTGGCCGAGCGCGTGGGCCTGGATGCCAGCGTGCCGCCCATGTTCACGCCCTTCCGCCTGCGTGGCCTCACCCTGAAGAACCGCGTGGTGGTCTCGCCCATGGCGCAGTACAGCGCGGTCGACGGCGTGCCCACCGACCACCATCTGGTGCACCTGGGTGCGCGCGCCATGGGGGGCGCGGGGCTGGTGTTCACCGAGATGACCTGCCCGAGCGCCGACGCGCGCATCACGCCGGCCTGCCCTGGCCTCTACAACGACGCGCAGATGCTGGCGTGGAAGCGCATCGTCGACTACGTGCATGGCCACAGCACGGCCAAGATCGCGCTGCAGTTGGGCCATGCCGGCCCCAAGGGCTCGACGCGCGTGCCCTGGGAGGGCGAGGACCAGCCGCTCGCCGAGGGCAACTGGCCGCTGGTGTCTGCGTCCGCGCAGCAGTACCTGCCCGGCGTGAGCGCCTGGGCACGCGAGATGACGCGCGGCGACATGGAACGCATCACGCAGGACTTCGTCGCCGCCACGCGCCGCGCCATCGAGGCCGGCTTCGACGGGCTGGAGCTGCATTGCGCGCACGGCTACTTGCTGTCGGCCTTCCTGTCGCCGCTCACCAACCACCGGCGGGACGCGTACGGCGGCTCGCTCGCCAACCGGCTGCGCTGGCCGCTGGAGGTGTTTGCCGCCATGCGCGCGGTGTGGCCCACCGAGCGGCCGATGTCGGTGCGCCTGTCGGCCCACGACTGGGTGGACGGCGGCAACACACCGGCCGATGCGGTCGAGATGGCGCGCGCCTTCAAGCAGGCCGGCGCCGACCTGATCGACGTCTCCTCGGGCCAGGTGAGCCCGGCGCAGAAGCCGGTCTACGGGCGCATGTACCAGACGCCGTTTGCCGAGCTGATCCGCAACGAGGTGGGCATCGCGACCATGGCGGTGGGGGCGATCACCGAGGCCGATCACGTGAACAGCATCATCGCGGCCGGCCGCGCCGACCTGTGCGCCATCGCCCGCCCGCACCTGGCCAACCCGGCCTGGACGCTGATGGAGGCCGCGCGCATCGGCCATGTGAACGGCATCGGCGCCGACTGGCCGCGGCCCTACCTCTCGGGCAAGGGCCAGCTGGAACGCAACCTCGAACGCGAGCGTGCGCTGATGGTGCAGGACCCCGCGCAGCTCGCGCAAGGCGTGTGATGGAGACGATGTGAACGAACGACCCTTGGAAGCGCTGGCCTTCGATGTGGCACCCGACCACGAGTCGCGCGTGCAGGACGAGCACCACCAGGCGCTCAAGCTCTGGCTGCGACTGCTCTCGTGCACCACGCGCGTGGAGAGCGCCATCCGCAACCGCCTGCGCAGCGAGTTTTCCACCACGCTGCCGCGCTTCGACCTGATGGCGCAGCTGGAGCGCGAGCCCGAAGGCCTGACCATGAGCGAGCTGTCGCAACGCATGATGGTCACGGGCGGCAACATCACCGGCATCACCGACCAGCTCGAAGCCGAAGGCCTGGTGCGGCGCATGCCCCACCCGGGCGACCGGCGCGCGTACGCGGTGCAGCTCACGCCCACGGGCAAGCGGCAGTTCCGCCGCATGGCGGCCACGCACGAGCAGTGGGTGATCGAGCTGCTGGCCGGCTGGTCGCCTGCCGACAAGACCGAGGTGCAGGGGTTGCTGGGCCGCCTGAAGCAGCACCTGGCGGCACTCGACATGGCGCCATCTGCCAAGCCCGCGCGCAAACCCAAGGAGAACAAGGCATGACCCGAGCCATGGACACCCACCTCGTGGCCGGCAACCGCCGCGCACTGGCCTCGCTGGCACCCCAGCACGTGGGCTGGTCGATCGAAGGCCCGGTGGGCGTGATCACGCTCAACCGGCCCGAGCGCAAGAACCCGCTGACCTTCGACTCGTATGCCGAGCTGCGCGACCTCTTCCGCGCGCTGGCGCAGGTCGACGAGGTGCGGGTGGTGGTGGTGCAAGGCGCGGGCGGCAACTTCTGCTCCGGCGGCGACGTGCACGAGATCATCGGCCCGCTCACCCAGATGAGCATGCCCGACCTGCTGGCCTTCACACGCATGACGGGCGACTTCGTGAAGGCCATGCGCGCCTGTCCGCAGCCCATCGTCTCGGCGATCGACGGCGTGTGCGCCGGCGCGGGCGCGATCATCGCGATGGCCTCCGACCTGCGCATGGGCACGGCGCGCAGCAAGACGGCGTTCCTGTTCTCGCGCGTGGGCCTGGCGGGCTGCGACATGGGCGCCTGCAGCCTGCTGCCGCGCATCGTGGGGCAGGGGCGGGCGTCGGAGTTGCTGTACAGCGGCCGCTCACTGGGTGGTGACGAAGCAATGCAATGGGGCTTCTTCAACCGACTCGTCGAACCCGAGGCCTTGTCGGCCAGCGCGCTTGCTTGGGCTGCCGAACTCGCGCAGGGCCCGGGCTTTGCGCATGCCATGACCAAGCGCATGCTGCATCAGGAGTGGGCGATGGGTGTCGACGAGGCCATCGAAGCCGAAGCCCAGGCGCAGGCCATCTGC
>NZ_DASSRA010000199.1:0-25916 GCF_035702065.1 Rhizobacter sp. | reverse complement strand
CGAGTCGCCCACCGAACTGGCACGCAAGTTCGAGCCGCTGGGCAAGTACCTGGAAAGCAAGCTGGGCATGAAGGTCGAGTGGACGCCGGTCACCGACTACGCCGCGGCAGTGGAGACGGTGGTCAACCGCAAGATCGACCTCGCCTGGTTCGGCGGCTTCACCTTCGTGCAGGCCAACGCGCGCTCGAACGGGCAGATGATTCCGCTGGTGCAGCGCGAGGAAGACACGCGCTTCCGCTCGGTGTTCATCACCGACGCCAAGAGCGGCATCCACAAGCTCGAAGACCTGAAGGGCCGCACGCTGAGCTTCGGCTCGGCCTCCAGCACCTCGGGCCATTTGATGCCGCGCAGCTTCCTGCTGGCCGCCAAGATCAACCCCGACACCGACCTCAAGCGCATCAACTTCTCCGGTGCGCACGACGCCACCATCGCGGCCGTGGCCAGCGGCAAGGTCGACGCCGGCGCGCTCAACATCTCGGTGTGGGAGAAGTTCGTGGCCGAGAAGAAGGTCGACACCGAGCAGGTGAAGGTCTTCTACACCACGCCCGCGTACTACGACTACAACTGGACGGTGCATTCCGCCATGCCGGCCGAGCTGCGCAACAAGCTGCAGCAGGCCTTCCTGGCGCTTGATGCGAACACGCCGCAGGGCAAGGAGATCCTCGCGCTGCAGCGTGCCACGCGCTTCGTCCCCTCGCAGCCCGACAACTACAACGGCATCCGCGCGGCCGCCGAGAACGCCGGCCTGCTGAAGTGACGTCCGCCATCGAGCTGCGCGACTTCGCCGCCCCCGCGGCACCGGGCGCGAAGGCCGCTGCCGTGCGCGGGCTGAGCCTGCGCATCGAGCCCGGTGAGCAGGTGGCCTTGATCGGCCCTTCGGGTGCAGGCAAGAGCACGCTGCTGATGGGCCTGGCCTGCGCGGTGCAGCCACTCGCCGGCTCGCTTGCGCTGTGGGGCAGCGACCCATGGCAGTTGAGCTCTTCCGAACGGCAGCGCCTGCGTCACCGGCTCTTCCTGGCGCCGCAGGTGCCGCCACTGCCGCCGCGTCAGCGCGTGGTCACCGCAGTGCTGGCCGGGCAGTTGCCATCCATGGGCCTGCTGCAAAGCCTGGCCACGCTGTGGCACCCGAAGCAAGCGGGGCTGGCCGAAGCCGCGCTCGGCGCCTTCGACCTCGCCGACAAGCTGTGGCACCGCGTCGACCGCCTGTCGGGCGGTGAACGCCAGCGCGTGGGGCTGGCGCGCGCGCTGGTGTCGCAAGCCGCGCTGTGGCTGATCGACGAGCCGCTGTCGGCGCTCGACCCCACGCGCGCTTCACAAGCCATCGCCACGCTGATCGACAGCGCGCGGCGCGAGCAGCGCACGCTGGTGTGCAGCCTGCATCAGGTCGAGGTGGCGCGTGAGCGCTTTCCGCGCATCGTGGCCCTGCGCAACGGCGAGTGTGTGTACGACGGGCCGTCGGCTGGCCTGAGCGACGAGGCGGTGAATGCGCTCTACGCAGACGAGCCGCCAGCGGCGTCTCCCGCCACGTCGCACACCTCAGCCGCCGCTTCACTGCCCGAGAGCATGTGCCGCTGATGCAAAGCATCCGCCTGCACGACCCTGCCCTGCTGCCGCGCAGCGCCTTGCTGCTGGCCGTGGTCGTGCTGATGTGGCCGCTGCTCGTGTGGACCGAGTTCAACCCCGCCGTGCTGGCCGACGCGCGCAGCCTCGCGGCCACCTGGCGCTTCATCGGCGACTTCGTGCCGCCGAGGCATGACGCGGCCTTTCTCGCCGAACTGGCCCGCGCCACCTGGCGCACCGTGGCCATCGCCACCGCCGGGCTCACGCTGGCCTGGCTGATCGCCGTGCCGCTGGCGCTGGCCTCCACAGCACGCCTGTCGGTGAGCGCACTCGCACGCCGCATGGACACCGGCCCGGCCTTGCTGCGGCAGGCCGTGCGCTGGCTGCTGATCGTGCTGCGCTCCATCCCCGAGCTGGTGTGGGCGCTGGTGTTCGTTCGTGTGGTGGGACTGGGGCCGACCGCTGGCGTGCTGGCCATCGCCATCGCCTACGGCGGCATGCTCGGCAAGGTCTACGCCGAAATCCTGGAGAGCAGTGACCCGGCCCCGACGCAGGCGCTGTTGCGCAACGGCGGCGGGCGCTTGCAAGCGCTGCTGTTCGGCACGCTGCCAGCGTGCAGCCACGAGCTGGTGAGCTACACCGTCTACCGCTGGGAATGCGCCATCCGCTCGTCGGTGGTGCTCGGCTTCGTCGGCGCGGGCGGCCTGGGCCAGCAGCTCGACACCGCCACCAAGATGTTCGCGGGCGCCGAAGTCGGCGCCATCCTGCTGGTGTTCATCGGCCTGGTGGCGTTGAGCGACCGCGTGAGCGCGGCCTTGCGCAAGGTGAGCGCATGAACGCCCTGGCTGCACGCAAGAAAGGCCTGTGGATCGGCGCTGCGGTGCTCGCACTGATCGTCGCGAGCTTCGCCTCGCTGGACTTGCGCTGGGCCGACTTCCTCGCGCCCAGCGAGCTGGCCAAGATCGCGGCCTTCGGGGCGAGCTTCTTCCCGCCCGAGACCTCACCGGCCTTCCTGCGCAAGACGGCCGGAGCGGCCATCGAGACCATCGCCATGTCGCTGCTCGGCACGCTGCTCGCGGCGCTCGCCGGCCTCGCGCTGGCCCTGCCCGCGAGCGCGCAAGAGGGCACGGCGGCCCGCGCGCTGCGCTCGGCCGCGCGCCTGCTGCTCAACGCACTGCGCTCCATCCCCGAGCTGGTGTGGGCCTCGCTGCTGCTCATTGCCGCCGGCCTCGGCCCCTTCCCCGGCACGCTGGCGCTGGCGCTGCACACCACCGGCGTGCTCGGCCGTCTGTTCGCCGAGAGCATCGAGAACGCCGCACCCGAACCCGCGCTGGCCCTGCGCGTGCGCGGCATCGGCGGCGCGCGCATCTTCCTGTGGGCCACGCTGCCGCAGGTGCTGCCGCAGCTGGTGTCGTACAGCCTCTACCGCTGGGAGAACAACATCCGCGCCGCCGCCGTGCTGGGCGTGGTCGGCGCGGGCGGCCTGGGGCAGATGCTGTACTTCCACCTCAGCCTGTTCCAGATGCACGAGACCTGCACCGTGCTGATCGCGATGGTGGGGCTGGTGGCGGCGGTGGATGGGTTGTCGTACGGGTTGCGCCAGATGCTGGTGCGCAGTGGCGACTCAAGAAGAGCGCACCCGTAAAGAAAAACGCCTCAGAGACGAAGCCTCTGAGGCGTTGTTCCATTTCTTCTTGTTTGGTGCGGCTGGCAGGATTCGAACCCACGACCCCTTGGTTCGTAGCCAAGTACTCTATCCAACTGAGCTACAGCCGCGAAGCCTCGAAGTATAGCACCAAGATAGCCGGGGTCTACAACTTGGCTGCCGACTCGTAGCAAAGAGCCATCCGCTCGGTGTCGGACTGCTCCTCCGCGAGGCGGGCGAGCAGCAGCCAGGCATGGCGGCGTGCGTCGGCCGGCAACTGGGTGGCCACCGAGGCCTGGTCGAGGAGCAGGCGGGCCTTGCCCCACAGTTCGCGCTCGGCCAGGGCGCAGCCCACCGCATAGGCCACGGCAGGTTCGCGCGGGTGGGCCTGTGCGGCGCCCTCCAGACGGGCCAGCCAATCGGGTGACAGGCCAGCCATGCTGGCCACCAAGCCATGCGCGAGCGCGGCGCGTTCGTCGGTGCTCAGGTCGCCCAGACGATCCCAGAAGGGCCGCAACCAGGCGCGCGCTTCAGCGGCCGCACCCTGCGCCGAGAGGCACGCGGCAGCGCGTGCGGCCACGAAGGGGTCGCGCCGGTCGGCGTTCTCCAGCCCGAACCAGACGCGGCGCACCTGGTCGGCATCGCGGGCGCCATCGAGCGATTCGAAGGCGAGCGAACGCAGCAGGCCCTGCGCCGCGACCTTGGAGAAGGCCTGGTGCTTGGCCAGCAGGCGCGCGGTCTTCAAGGCCTCGGTCGGCTGGTTGGCGAGGCGGCTGGCCTGCAGCTTGAGCCGCAGCGCATGGGTGCGGCGCGCCACGCCCGGGGGCAGCGCGGCCAGCAGTTCGAGGGCGCGCGTGGCATCGCGGTCGTCGAGTGCCCATTCAGCGGCGAGCAAGCGTGCGCCTTCTTCGGCGGAGCGGGCGAGGCTGCTCTGGCTGCTGAGTTCCAGGGCGCGCTCCAGTTGGTCGTCGCGGCGGCTGCGGTCCTGCAGCTTGTGCGCGCTGCCAGCGGCAAGCAGGTGGCCGAGCACGGTGAACTCGTTGTCCTGCACGAGGTCGGGCGTCTCGGACTGGATGAGCAGCGCCCGCTGGGCCGACTTCTGCGCGCGGCTGTAGCGCCCGCCGAAATACTGTGCCAGTGCATCGCGCAGAGCCGCCTGGGCAGTGCGGTCACGCCGGGCCACGCGCCACTCGTGAGCGCGGCGCGGCAGGCTCAGCAGGCCGTTGATCGCCTGGAAGATCATCACCAGCGCCAGGCAGATGGCCAGCAGCGCGATGAGGAAGAGGTTCATGGACACGTCCATGCGCCAGCCGCTCCAGTACAGCGAGACGAGGCCGTCGTTGGCACCGAAGGTGGTGGCGGCCACCACGGCGACCACGAAGAGCAGAACAAACCAGACGACGGCGCGCATGGAAAAGGTCAACGCCCGGCGGTGGCCGCCGCCAAGGCAGCAAAGGTGTCGTCGGGGCGCGGCAGGCCGACCTGGCGGGCACCGGCGGCCACCTGCTTGCACAGCTCGCCGGCGACGACGGTGCGGCGCGAGCTGCGGTCGAAGTAGCGATCGAGTGCCTGCTGCGCGCCTTGCAGGTCCGTCTGCACGGTGTCGAACTGGCGGCTCAGCAGGGCCAGGCGGGCATTGAGCAGGCGCAGCTTGAGGTTCTCGCGCAGGAAGAAGGCCTGCTCGGGCGCCAGCATCATCGCGTCGTGGTGGTCGATGCGTGTCACGCGCACCAGGCTGCGCGCCTCAAGCCACACGCGCTCGACCAGGCTGGACCAGCCATCGGACACGGCCACCGACCAGCCGCTCTTGCTCTCGCTGGCACCGGAGGCGCTGCGCGCCATGGGCTTGGCCGACGACGCAGCCACCGCGGGCTTGCTGGCCTCCTTGCGCGGCTCGGCCTGCGACAGCAAGGGCAGTTCGTCGATCAGTCGGATGGCTTCGTCGAGCTTGATCGACAGGGCCGAGATGTCGGGCACGCTGACCGCCTTGACGCGGTCCATGTCGCGCGCGATGGCGCGGCGCACGCCTTCGAGCCGCGGCTGGCTGTAGCGTGCAAGGCGCTCGTCGGCCTGCTTGAGCGCAGCCACGAGCGGCTCGGCGCTGCCGGTGATGGTGGCCTGCTGCTGCGCCACGCGCAGGCCGGCGTCGATGTCGACCAGCACGTTCTCGTCGCGCGAGCGCGAGAGCGACTGGATCAGGTCTTCGAGCTGCGTGCGCTGGATGGCCACTTCCGCCAGGCGCGCTTCGAGCAGCGAGACCTTGGCCGCGCTTTCGCGCGCGGTTTCGTCGGCGCGCTTGGCCAGCAGGCGCGCTTCGCCGGAGAGGTTCTGGCTGTCCTGCTGGCGGCGCACGAGCTCCTGCTCCAGCTTGCGCACGCGCCGCTCGGCCGACCAGCCCAGGGCGAGGCTGGCGCCAACCAGCAGGATCAGGAGGATGGCTGCGACCCACCACCAGCGCTTGCGCGGGTGGGCCGGCACGGCTACCACGGGCTCGGGAAGCGGGCTGTTGGGGGCTTGTGTGACATCGTTCACGATGCGTTTGATTGTATGCACGCGACCACGTCTGCGAGTGACGGCCGAGCCTCGATCACGTAGCCGATGCCGAGCCGGCGCGCGCGTTCGGCAATGCGCGGGTGGGTGGCCAAGGCGCGGGCCTGTCGCCAGTCGGCTTGCGGGGCCAGGGCCTGCAGGTTGTCGATGGCTTCGGAGCTGCTGAAGAACCACAGGTGTTCGGTCGGCTGCGCCAGCGCCTCGCCCAACAGGGCCTGCTGCGGCGCCGAGAGCTGTGGCGCCGCGCGGTCGTAGGCCGCGACGAAACTCAGCTGCGCACCACGCTCACGCAAACGCTCGGCCAACCAGTCGCGACCGCCGGCACCACGCACCACCAGCACGTGCCGCCCGGCCCAATCGAGTGGGGCGAGCCGCTGCCACAGCGCTTCGGAATCGAACTGCGGCGCATCCGCCGCGGGCTCGGTGATCAAGGGCACGCCCAGCTCGCGCAAAACCTGTGTGGTGCCGGGGCCGGGCGATGCAGCCCGCGTGGCCGCAGGCCACTGAACATGCGCGGGCCGCGCCGCGAAGAAGTGCGCGGCAGCGTTCGGGCTGACGAAGACCACCATCGACTGCTGCGGCAGGGTCGACCACGCAGCGGCCACGGCCGCGGGATCGGGCGCGGGAGCGATGTCGATCAGGGGCAGCGTCTCGGCCTCCAGGCCGGCAGCACGAAGCTGTTGCACCCACTCGCTGGCCTGTGCGGCAGGCCGTGTGACCAGCACGCGCATCGGGCTTACAGCGCTGCCAGGTAAGATGCGCCGCCCAGGCTGCGCAGCTGCTCGGCCGCCCGCTCGCCCAGGGCGCGCGCCGCATCGTCGTCGGCGATGGTGGCCTGCAGGTTGACGCGCAACAGCGGACGGGCTGTGTCCTGCCCATCGCCCAAGGCCGCGGCAAGGTGCAGCACGTCGGCATGCCAGGTCGCGTGCGCTGCCAGCGGCATGCTGCAGCTGCCACCCAGGGCGCGCGAGACGGCGCGCTCGGCCTGCACGGCCAGCCAGGTGGGGCGGTGGATGAGTTCGGCGAGCTGCGTGCGCAGCGGCATCGCGTCGGCCAGCACCTCGATGCCGAGCGCGCCCTGGCCGGCCGCGGGGATCATCTGCTCGGGGTCGAAGATGCTGCGGATGCGGTCCGCCAGGCCCAGGCGCTTGAGGCCGGCGGCGGCCAGCACGATGGCGTCGTACTGGCCTTCGTCGAGCTTGCGCAGGCGCGTGTCGAGGTTGCCGCGCAGGGGCTCGATGCGCAGGTCGGGCCGCAGCGCGCGCAGCAGCACCACGCGGCGCAGGCTGGAGGTGCCCACGCAGGCGCCCTGCGGCAATTCATCCAGGGATGCGTACGTGTTGGAGACGAGCGCATCGCGCGGGTCTTCGCGCTCCAGCACGGCGGCAAGCTCGAAGCCGTCGGGCAAGTCCATGGGCACGTCCTTGAGCGAGTGCACGGCGAGGTGGGCGCGGCCCTCTTCGAGCGCAGTCTCCAACTCCTTCACGAACAGGCCCTTGCCGCCCACCTTGGAGAGCGTGCGGTCGAGGATCTGGTCGCCGCGCGTCGTCATGCCGAGCAGGCCCACCTCGAGCCCCATGCGCTGCTTGAGCAGGGCTTGCACATGCTCGGCCTGCCACAAGGCGAGGCGGCTTTCACGGGTGGCGATCAGCAGGTGGACAGGCGGTGTGTGAGGCATCGGGGGATGCTATCAGGCGCGTGTGGTGAGGCCGGCTTCTGCCTAAGAAACCGCTACCATTGCGAGGGCGTAACTAAATTACGCCCTCGCTTCACGCATCAGCCCAAGGACACCCATGCCGCGCGCCCAGCCCGACGACGCCAAGAACCTCCCTTTGGTCGAAGACATCCGGCTGCTCGGCCGCATCCTCGGCGACGTGATCCGCGAGCAGGAAGGCAAGGCCGCCTTCGAACTGATCGAGCGCGTGCGCCAGCTCTCGGTGGCCTACCGCCTGAAGCGCGACACGCAGGCCGGCCGCTCGCTCGACCGCCTGCTGAAGAACCTCTCCGGCGACCAGACGGTGAGCGTGATCCGCGCCTTCAGCTACTTCTCGCACCTGGCCAACATTGCCGAAGACCGCCACCACGTGCGCCGGCGCGAACACCACGAGCGCCAGGGCCACCTGCAGGAAGGCTCGCTCGCGATGAGCCTGGAGCGCCTGGCCGAAGCCGACATCCGCGCCAGCACCATCGCCGCCACGCTGCAAAGCGCCTACATCTCGCCGGTGCTCACCGCCCACCCGACCGAGGTGCAGCGCAAGAGCATCCTCGACGCCGAGCGCGCCATCGCCGAACTCATCGGCCAGCGCGACACGCTGCACACCGCGCGCGACCTGGCCGACAACGAAGCCCTGCTGCGCGCCCGCGTGACGCAGCTGTGGCAAACGCGCATGCTGCGCTACACCAAGCTCACCGTGGCCGACGAGATCGAGAGCGCGCTGAGCTACTACCAGACCACCTTCCTGCGCCAGATCCCGCGCATGTACCGCGAGCTCGAGGACGCCCTGCCCGGCCACCCGATCGCATCGTTCTTCCGCATGGGCAACTGGATCGGCGGCGACCGCGACGGCAACCCCAACGTCAGCGCCGACACCTTGCAGATGGCGCTGCGCCGCCAGAGCGAGACCGTGCTGCGCTTCTACCTGACCGAGGTGCACGAACTCGGCGCCGAGCTGTCGATCTCGGCGATGCTCGCACCCGTCACACCGGCCATGCAGGCGCTGGCCGATGCCTCGCCCGACCAGGGCGCGCACCGCCAGGACGAGCCCTACCGCCGCGCCCTGATCGGCATGTATGCGCGTCTGGCAGCCACCTTGCACGAGCTCACCGGCACCGAAGCGCTGCGCCATGCGGTGGCGCCGCAGTCGCCCTATGCGCGCAGCGAGGACTTCCTGCACGACCTGGGCGTGATCGAGCAATCGCTGCACAGCCACCACGCGCAGGCCCTGATCGCGCCGCGCCTGCGGCCGCTGATGCGCGCGGTGCAGGTGTTCGGCTTCCACCTCGCCACCGTCGACCTGCGCCAGAGCTCCGACAAGCACGAGGCCGTGGTGGCCGAGCTGCTGCAGGTGGCGCGCATCGAGCCCGACTACAGCGCGCTCGACGAGCCCGCGCGCCGCGCCCTGCTGATGCGCCTGCTCAACGACGCCCGCCCGCTGCGCGTGCGCGCCGCCAGCTACTCAGAGCATGCGCAAAGCGAGCTGGCGATCTTCGAGATCGCGTTGCAGATGCTCAAGGCCTACGGCCGCCAGGCGCTGCGCCACTACATCATTTCGCACACCGAAGACGTGAGCGACCTGCTGGAGGTGCTGTTGCTGCAGAAGGAAGTGGGGCTGATGCGTGGCACGCTGGACGACAGCGCCACCTGCGACCTCATCGTCTCACCGCTGTTCGAGACCATCGGCGACCTGCGCAATGCCGGGCCGATCATGCGGGCCTACTACGAGCTGCCGGGCATCGCCGCGATGATGAAGCGTTCGGGCAGTGAGCAGGACATCATGCTCGGCTACAGCGACAGCAACAAGGACGGCGGCTTCTTCACCAGCAACTGGGAGCTGTACCGCGCCGAGATCGCGCTGGTCGCGTTCTTCGACGCATTGCGCGCCGAGCACGGCATCACGCTGCGCCTGTTCCATGGCCGCGGCGGCACGGTGGGCCGCGGTGGCGGCCCGAGCTACCAGGCCATCCTGGCGCAACCGCCCGGCACGGTGAACGGGCAGATCCGCCTCACCGAGCAAGGCGAGGTGATCGCCTCCAAGTACGCCCACCCCGAGATCGGCCGGCGCAACCTCGAGACCCTGGTCGCCGCCACGCTCGAGGCCACGCTGCTGCATCCGACCAAGAGTGCGCCCAAGAGCTTCCTCGACGCGGCCGACGCGATCAGCACGGCCAGCATGGCGGCCTACCGCAAGCTCGTGTACGAGACCCCGGGCTTCACCGACTACTTCTTCGCCGCCACGCCGATCCGCGAGATCGCCGAGCTCAACATCGGCTCGCGCCCGGCCTCGCGCAAGGCCACGCGTGCCATCGAAGACCTGCGCGCCATCCCCTGGGGCTTCAGCTGGGGCCAGTGCCGCGTGGCGCTGCCGGGCTGGTGCGGCTTCGGCTCGGCCATCAACGACTACCTGGGCAAGAGCCCGCAGCAGCGCAAGGAACGCCTCGCGCTGCTGCAGCGCATGCACAAGCAGTGGCCGTTCTTCCGCACCCTGCTCTCCAACCTCGACATGGTGCTGGCCAAGAGCGACCTGGGCATCGCCGCACGCTATGTGGAGCTGGTGGAAGACAAGCGACTGGGCAAGCGCATCTTTGGCGCCATCCAGGCCGAGTGGCAGGCCACGTCGGACGCGCTCAGCCTCATCACCGGCGAGAAGAAACGCCTGGCCTCCAACCCGTCGCTGGCGCGTTCGATCGAGCACCGCTTCCCCTACCTCGACCCGCTCAACCACCTGCAGGTGGAGCTGATGCGCCGCTACCGCCACCAACGCGAAGGCGACCCCGCCAACGAGCGGGTGCAGCGAGGCATCCACATCTCCATCAACGGCGTGGCGGCGGGCCTGCGCAACACCGGCTGAGTGCGGGGCTGAGCGGGGGCTGAACCAGTCTGAGCAGGGTCTGAACAGGCCGTGCAAAAAGTTCACAGGGCAGATCCCAACCGCGGGGATTCACGGGGGAGGAGTAGCAACTCGATTCAAGTCCGCAGCGCGATCTCCGGCAAAAGATGCACACGCGTTCACTTCCTGGAGCGCACCGACGAACACGCAGAGCCTCTGGTGACCGTCGGCGAACCAACCAAGAACCAGCATCTACATCGGAGACCTTATGAAGCAGCTGTCCAAACACCTTTTGCGCGCCACGGTGGCGCTCGTCGTCACCTCGGCGGCCTCGATGGCCATTGCCGCCACCAGCTTCACCAGCAGCTACAAGGGCGGCAGCACCGCCTCCTGCGGCACCACCTACAACATCCGCGGCGCCGAGCCCACTGCTTCGGGCAAGTACCCCGTGTACGTGCACATCGGCGGCACCGGCGAGTCGTACACCAGCAACTGGGCCATGGCCGCGGTGAACGCGATGGCCGCCAAGGGCTTCGTGGCGGCGTCGATCCAGTACGACAACGGCTCATTCGGCACCTGCGACACCATCGGTACACGCGCCAAGTGCATCTTCGATTCGAGCAAGGCCACCAGCGCGATCCAGACGCTGTGCGCACGCGCCAAGGCCGACTGCTCCAAGGGCATCGTCACCGGCGGCCTGAGCCAGGGTTCGATCATCTCGGTGCTGTCGAAGAACTACGACAGCCGCATCCGTGCATCGATGGGCCAGGGTGCCGGCGCCACCTACACCGCCGCCTACAACCTGAGCTCGTGCGTTGCCAACGGCAACCACGTGCAAACGGGTGACCGCATCCGGATCATCAACGGCCAGACCGACATGTTCGTGGGCGGCACCATCACGACCGCCGGCAACTCCGGCGCGCTCGTGACCGGCAAGACCTGTGCGACGGGTTCCACCTCGTGCCTGAACAGCAACGGCTCCGGCTGGCTGGTGGTGCAGAGCTACGAAGTGAGCGACCTCGACGCCGACCACTGCTTCATGGGCTACGGCGGCACGATCGGCGTGCAGTGCTCCGGCGCCCTGGTCGACCCGATCTACCAAACAGGCTCCAAGGCCTGGGCGCTGCCCGCCACCACCGACTGGCTGAAGAGCTTCGTCACCCCGTAAGCCACATCGCCCACGCCGGGCACCGCCACGCGGGGCCCGGCCCTTCCTTTCTGTACCGAAGCTGACCCGCAACTGAATGAGCGTGCGAAAAAGAGCGCGAAACCACCGCTCACTCGCCCCAACCGCGGGCTTTCCCCGGGGAGAAATAGCAACTCGGTTCAAGTGGCAGGGTTAAGCTGAGGCCGAAGATGCACAGGCGTTCACTTATTGAGGTGGCGCAGCGGCTTACCGACGATCACGCGCCCGTGTGGCCGTCGGCAAGCCGTTCGAACAAACAGCATCACATCGGAGACAACATGAACCAGCTCACCCGACACATCCTGCGCGCCGGCCTGGCGGTGGCCATCACCTCGATCGCCACCCTCGCCACCGCACAGACCGCCTTCACCAGTTCGTACAAGGGCGGCAGCACGGCATCGTGCGGCACCACCTACAACATCCGCGGTGCCGAGCCCACTGCTTCGGGCAAGTACCCCGTGTACGTGCACATCGGCGGCACCGGCGAGTCGTACACCAGCAACTGGGCCATGGCCGCCGTGAACGCGATGGCCGCCAAGGGCTTCGTGGCCGCCTCGATCGAATACGACAACGGCTCCTTCGGCACCTGCTCGACCATCGGCACGCGCGCCAAGTGCATCTTCGATTCGAGCAAGGCCACCAGCGCGATCCAGACGCTGTGCGCACGCGCCAAGGCCGACTGCTCCAAGGGCATCGTCACCGGCGGCCTGAGCCAGGGTTCGATCATTTCGGTGCTGTCGAAGAACTACGACAGCCGCATTCGCGCCTCCATGGGCCAGGGTGCCGGCGCCACGTACACCGCCGCCTACAACCTGAGCTCGTGCATCGCCAACGGCAACCATACCCAGTCGGGCGACCGCATCCGCATCATCAACGGCCAGACCGACATGTTCGTGGGCGGCACCGTCATCAGCGCCGGCAACTCCGGCGCGCTCGTGACCGGCAAGACCTGCGCCACCGGCTCCACCTCGTGCCTGAACAGCAACGGCTCCGGCTGGCTGGTCGTGCGCAGCACCGAAGTGAGCGACCTCGATGCCGACCACTGCTTCATGGGCTACGGTGGCGTCATCGGCGTGCAGTGCTCGGGCGCCCTGGTCGACCCGATCTACCAGAGCGGCTCCAAGGCCTGGGCCCTGCCCGCCACCACCGAGTGGTTGAAGAGCTTCGTCACCCCGTGATGAAGCACGCCGGGTTCCGCCTTGTGCGGCACCCGGCATATGAGGTATGAACGATCCCGCCCTGCCTGCCTCCGGCTCGCAGGGCGCCATGCGTACAGGGTGGGCACGAGCCCACCCAAGTGAATCTGCAACGAGGTTTGTTTCATGAGCGGGATCATCCACGTCGCTCCGAAATCCCGGCCCGGGCGCACCGCCTTGATCACGCTGTGCATCGCCGCACCCGTGGCAGCGCTGTTCTGGTGGCTGTCGAGCGAAGGCGAGCCTTTGCCGGCCCGGCCGGAGAGCTTCAGCCAGGCCAGCCTGCCGTCGCGCGAGTACGCTCCCGAGCCGCCGGACAGCCCAGACGAAGAACCCGCACCAGCCGTCGCCCGCAACAGCAACCCCGCACCCGTGGTCGACATGGGTGCCGAAGCCGCCGAGATGGCCGCGCGCAACGCCGGCATCGACATCCGCCTGCTCACGGTCTCGCGCCCCGAAGCGGCGCGCGCCTTCCTCAACGAAGTGCACTTGAAGCCCAGCCCGCAAGGCGGCTACGTGGTGGCCGAAGTCTTGCCCGACAGCCGCTACGAGCGGCTCGGCCTGCGCCCCGGCGACATGATCTATTCGCTCGACACGCCCAGGATGTCGGCCATCGACGAGACCTCGATGGTCGCGCTCATCCAGCAGACCGAACTCGAGCTCGACGTCTACCGCAACGGCTCGCTGACCCGCCTGCGTTACGACTACGCGGCGAACGACGAGGGCGCACGCCATGACGGCCCGCGTTGACACCAGCGCGGAGCCTCCCCAGCGCCCGCAGGTGTTCCTGTACGAGAGCGGCTTCATGTTCTGCTGCCCCGGCATGGTCACGGGGCCGACGGAGCGCTTCTCCGGCATGCTGCTGCTCGCCACCTCCGAGCAGGAGTTCGAACTCGAGATCGGCGGGCGCACGCAGCGCCAGGGCGCGGTGGTGGTCAAGCCCTTTGTCACCCGCAGCCTGAACGCACACCAGGTGCCGTTCGTCTCGTTGGGCGTGGGCCCGAGCCACCCCGCGTACCGCGTGTTCGCGCTGCTGCGCGAGCCGGGGCATGTGTCGCTGCCGCGCGCCCTGTTCTTCGATCAGCTCGACGCGCTCGACAAGCTGCTCGCGGGCCGTCTGAACCTGGAACAGAGCCGGCATCTCTTCGAAGAATGCGTGGGTGTGGTCGCCGCGCTGTTGCCGGCACCCAAGACGCTCGATGCGCGCATCGCGAGCGTCATGCAATGGCTTCGCGAAGACCCCGACCAGAGTCTGGAGACCCTGGCCGACAAGGCCTGCCTCTCGTACTACCGGCTGTCGCACCTGTTCTCGCAGGAGATGGGCGTGTCGCTGCGCCACTACCAGTCTTCGTACAAGGTCATCGCGGCCTGCCGCTTCCTCTGCCAGGGCATGAGCCTGACCGACACGGCCCACGCCGCGGGCTTCAGCGATTCGGCCCACCTCTCACGCATGTGGGTGAAGGCCTTCGGTGTGCCGCCGTCGCTCTTCGTCAATGGCAACGCATTCGCCATCCACGCGCCGCCGGCCCTCGCGTCCCGGCACAAGGTCGAGTCAAGCGACTTTGCCGACAGCCTGAGCTGAAGCACGCTGCAGGAGCTGGGCCACCACGGCCACCGCAATCACCTCGGGCTCCTTGCCCGCAATGCCGGGCACCCCGATCGGGCAGGTGATGCGCTCGATCAGCGCGGGCGCGAGGCCAAGCGCCTCAAAGCGGTGGATGAACTTGTTCTTCTTCGTGCGCGAGCCGATCAGGCCCAGGTAGCGGAAGTCGCCGCGCCGCAGGATGGCCTCGGTGATGCGCAGGTCGAGATCGTGCTGGTGCGTCAACACCAGGTAGAAGGCGCCGGGCGGTGCATGCCGCACCTCGGCCTCCACGCCATCGCCCACCAGCTTGCGAATGTGCGCCGGCCAGGCGCCCCAGGTGACGTCACCCAGCGAGGCCGGGAACTCGTCTTCGCGTTCGTCGATCCAGTCGACCTGCACGTCGAGCATGGCCAGCAGGCGCGCGATGGCACGGCCCACGTGGCCCGCGCCATAGAGCTGCAGGTGAAAGAGCGGGGCGCTGAGCGGCCAGGCCCCGAGGTGCGTGGCCTGCAGGCGCTCGAAGCGCAGCGTCACCGCCCCGCCGCAGCACTGGCCCAGCGCCGGGCCCAGAGGTAAATGCAGCGAGCTCACACTGAGGTCGCCCTGTTCGAGCATCCGGCGCGCATGCGCCAGGGCCTTGAGTTCCAGGTGGCCGCCGCCGATGGTGCCGGCGGCGCGCTGCGCCGACACCAGCATGCGCGTGCCGCTGCCGCGCGGCACCGAGCCCTGGGCTTCGCTCACCTCGACCAGCACCGCGGGCTCGCCGCTGTCCAGCCAATCGCGTGCAGCGTGGCGCAGGTTCACGGTCTCAGCCCCGCACCGCCGTGATGGCGCGCAGGATGGCCTCGGGGGTCGCCGGTGCCGACAGCGGCGGGTCGACACGGTGCCCGCCCACCGACGAGATCGCATCGCGGATCGCGAAGAACACCGAGAAGGGCAGCAGCAGCGGCGGCTCGCCCACCGCCTTGCTGCGGTGGATGGTGTCGGCCGGGTTCTCGGCGTCGAACAGCGTCACGTTGAAGACCGGCGGGCAGTCGTTGGCGGTGGGGATCTTGTAGGTGCTGGGCGCGTGCGTGCTGAGCATGCCGCTCTGCGGGTGCCACACCAGCTCCTCGGTGGTGAGCCAGCCCATGCCCTGGATGAAGGCGCCTTCAACCTGGCCGATGTCGACCGCCGGGTTGAGCGAGCGCCCCACGTCGTGCAGCAGGTCGGCGCGCAGCAGCTTCCACTCGCCGGTGAGCGTGTCCACCACCACCTCGCTCACGGCCGCGCCGTAGGCGAAGTAGAAGAAGGGCTTGCCCTGCAGCGTCTCGCGGTTCCAGTGCAGGCCGGGTGTGGCGTAGAAGCCGTCGGACCAGAGCTGCACGCTCGCCAGATAGGCCTGCGCCACCAGCTCGCAGAACGAGAGCTCGCGCTTCTTCCCCTTCTTGCCACCCACCGACACACGGTCGTTGGCGAACTTCACCTCGCTCGGCTTCACGCCGCTTTGCGCCGCGGCAAACGCAGCCAACCGCTCGCGGATCTGGCGCGCCGCGTCTTGCGCCGCCTTGCCGTTCAGGTCGCTGCCGGTGGAGGCGGCGGTCGCCGAGGTGTTGACGACCTTCTGCGTGTCGGTGGCCGTCACGCGCACGCTGTCGAAGCCCACACCCAACTCGTGCGCCACCACCTGGGCCACCTTGGTGTTGAGGCCCTGGCCCATCTCGGTGCCGCCGTGGTTCACGAGGATGGAGCCATCGCTGTACACATGCACCAGCGCGCCGGCCTGGTTGAAGTGCGCCACGTTGAACGAGATGCCGAACTTGACGGGCGTGAAGGCGATGCCGCGCTTGAGCACCGGGCTCGCCGCGTTGTATTGGGCGATGGCCTGGCGGCGCGCGCGGTAGTCACTCGTCACTTCGAGCTGCGCACTCAGCTCGTGGATGATGTTGTCTTCGACCACCTGCCCGTACGGCGTGGTGCAGCGCTCGTCCTTGCCGTAGTAGTTGACCTGGCGCACGTCGAGCGGGTCGCGGCCAAGCGTGCGGGCGATGGTGTCGAGGATGTTCTCGATCGCGATCGCGCCTTGTGGCCCACCGAAGCCGCGGAAGGCGGTGTTGCTCTGCGTGTTGGTCTTGCCCGAGTAGCCGTGCAGGGCAACGTCGGGCAGCCAGTAGGCGTTGTCGACATGGCACAGCGCGCGCGTCATCACCGGGCCCGAGAGGTCGGCCGAGTGGCCGGCGCGCGAGACCATGGTGATCTCGCTGCCCAGCACGCGGCCGTCATCGTCGTAGCCGACGTCGTACTCGTACCAGAAGCAGTGGCGCCGACCGGTGATGAGGAAGTCGTCGTCGCGGTCCAGCCGCAGCTTGACCGGCCGGTTGAGCTTGCGCGCCGCCACCGCGGCGATGCAGGCGAAGGGCGCCGACTGCGACTCCTTGCCACCGAAGCCGCCGCCCATGCGCCTGCACTCCACCTGCACGTGGTGCGCGTGCAGCTTGAGCGCATGCGCGACCAGGTGCTGCATCTCGCTCGGGTGCTGGGTGGAGCAGTGCACCAGCATCCCGTCGTTCTCCTTGGGGATGGCGTAACTGATCTGGCCTTCGAGGTAGAACTGCTCCTGCCCACCAACTTCGAGCGTGCCCTTCAACCGGTGCGGTGCCTTGGCCAGCGCCGCCTGCGCATCGCCGCGGGTCAGGTGCATGGGCGGCAGCACGTACTGGCCTTGCGCGTGGGCGGCCTGCGGGGTGAGCACCGGCGGCAGCGCGTCGACCTTCAGCACGCGCTTGGCCAGCGCCGCCGCGCGCCGCGCCGCATCGCGCGTGTGGGCGATGACCGCGAACACCGGCTGGCCGAGGTAGCGCAGATCGCCCTCGGCCAGGATGGGCTCGTCGTGCACGATGGCGCCGCAGTCGTTGGGGCCGGGGATGTCAGCGGCGGTGAGCACGTCCACCACGCCGGGCTGAGCGCGCAGGGCGTCGAGGTCGATGGCGAGCAGCCGACCATGCGCAATCGGCGACAGGCCCAGCGCCACGTGCAAGGTGCCAGCGAGCTCGGGCAGGTCGTCGATGTAGGCCGCCTCGCCGGCCACGTGCAAATGGGCCGATTCGTGCGGGCGGCTGATGCCCACGCGCGCGCCGGTGCGCAGGGCCTGCGCCTCGGAGGGGCGTTGCAGGAAGGTGTCGCTCGGCTTGTTCATGGCCGACCTTCCACAGAGAGCTCGGCGTGCGCCATGGTGCCCCACACGCTGGTGGCCTGCGCCGGCAAGGCATCCTGCGGGCGCGTCTCCAGCCAGAAGCGCTGCAACAGGTTCTGCGCCACCTGCAGCCGGTAGGCGGCGCTGGCGCGCATGTCGGTGAGCGGGGTGAAGTCTTGCGCCAGCGCGGCCTGCGCGCGCTTCACGCTGTCTTGCGACCAAGCCTGGCCGATGAGCGCGGCCTCGGCCTGCGCGGCACGCTTGACGGTGGCGGCCATGCCGCCGAAGGCGATGCGCACCTGCGTCACCGTGTCGCCATCCAGCTCGATGGCGAGGCCGGCGCACAGCGCGGAGATGTCGCAGTCGAAACGCTTGCTGACCTTGTAGGCGCGCAGCTGCTGCGCCCGGGTCGGCAAGGGCACGAGCAGCGCCTGCAGCAGCTCGCCGGGCTGCAGCTGGTTCTTCATGTAGTCGATGTAGAACCCGGCCAGCGGCATGCGGCGCTCGCGCGTGCCCTTGCGCAGCAGCACCTGCGCATCGAGCGCCATCAGCACCGGCGCGCTGTCGCCGATGGGCGAGCCGTTGGCGATGTTGCCACCCAGGGTGCCGGCGTTGCGCACTGGCGGCGAGGCGAAGCGCAGCCACACGTCGGTGAGCGCGGGCCAGCGCTGCACCAGCGCGCGCCAGGCCGCTTCGAGCGAAGCACCGGCGCCGATGTACAGCGCACCCTCGCGCTCGTCGATCTGCTTGAGTTCGGCCACATCGCCGAGGTAGATGATGTCGCCCAGTTGCCGGAACTGCTTGTTCACCCACAGGCCGATGTCGGTGCAGCCCGCCAGCAGCTGCGCCTGCGGCTGCTGTTCGCGCAGCGCGGCCAAGCTCTCCAGCGTGCGCGGCGCATGAAAGTGGTCGACGCGCTCCTGCCCTTCGACTTGCCGGTTGAAGGCGGCGTAGTGGAAGCCGTCGCTGCGCTGCATGCCTTGCAGCGCAGCCACCACCGGCGCGGTGTCGAGCGTGGCGGTGGGCAGCTCGAACATGCGCTCGCCGGCGTCGAGGATGGGCCGGTAGCCGGTGCACCGGCACAGGTTGCCCGAGAGCTCGTCGGCGAGTTCTTGCCGGCTTGGCCGCGCGCTGCAGGCCATCTGCCGCTCGTAGGTGGACCACAGCGACATCACGAAGCCCGGCGTGCAGAAGCCGCACTGCGAGCCGTGGCACTCCACCATGGCCTGTTGGGCAGGGTGCAGTCCTTTGGCGCCCTTCACGTCTTCGACGGTGAACAAGGCCTTGCCGTCCAGGGTCGGCAGGAACTGGATGCAGGCGTTGACGGTCTTGAGCGACAGGCCGCGCACGGCCGTGGCGTCACCGGCCTCGGCCAGCTCGCCGATCACCACCGTGCAGGCGCCGCAATCGCCTTCGTTGCAGCCCTCCTTGGTGCCGGTGCAGCGCGCATCTTCGCGCAGCCAGTCGAGCACAGACCGGGTCGGGTGGGCGCCGTTCACCTCGACGACGGCGCCACGGTGGTAAAACCGGATGGGTTGAGGGTTCATGCGAGAAAGCTTATGTCACAGCCCCGTGTTTGTCACAGCCAGGACGTAGCACGCAACGTGCCGCACGTGGGTACGGCGCTTGCACGGTGGAGCCCATGACATCTTTCGCCCCCCCTTCACGCCTGGCCCTGCGCGGCGACCTGCTCGACTTCACCGCCGCGCCTGCCTGGGGCGCGACCGATACCCCGGTGGTGCGCTTCCGGCCCGACCACTGGCTGCTGGTTGAAGGTGGCCGCATCGTCGGCGCCCAACCCGGCACGCAGCTGCCCGACGCCAGCTGGGCGCACCACGACCACAGCGACAAGCTCATCCTGCCCGGGTTCATCGACACCCACGTGCACAGCCCGCAGCTCGACGTGATCGCGAGCTACGGCACCGAGCTGCTGGACTGGCTCAACAACTACACCTTCCCGGCCGAGCAGCTGTATGCCGACGGGGCCGAGTCGGCTGCGGGGGCATCACGCTTCCTCGACGCGCTGCTGGCGCACGGCACCACCAGCGCCGTGGTCTTCGCCACCGTGCACAAGGTCAGCGCCGACACGCTCTTCGCCGCCGCACAGGCACGCGGCATGCGCCTCATCACCGGCAAGGTGTTGATGGACCGCCACGCCCCCGAAGGCCTGCGCGACGACGTGGCCCAGGCCGAGCGCGACTGCGTCGACCTGATCCAGCGCTGGCATGGCACCGATCGCCTGTCGTATGCCGTGACCGTGCGCTTCGCTCCCACCAGCAGCCCCGAACAGCTGGCCATGGCCGGCGCGCTCTACCAGGCTCACCGCGGCCTCTACATGCAAACCCACGTGGCCGAGAACCGCGCCGAGGTGGCCTGGGTGCGAGAGCTCTTCCCCGAGGCGCGCAGCTACCTTGACGTCTACGCCCGCGCCGGCCTGCTCGACGAGCGCAGTGTGCTGGCCCACGGCATCTGGCTCGACGACGAAGACCGCGCCGCGCTGCGCGACAGCGGTGCGCAGATCGCACACAGCCCCTCGTCCAACCTCTTCTTGGGCAGCGGCCTGTTCGACTGGCGCGCGGCCGAGGCCGCCGGCGCCGCCGTCAGCGTGGCCAGCGACGTGGGTGGCGGCACCAGCCTGTGCCAGCTCCGGAGCCTGGCCGACGCCTACAAGGTGCAGGCCATGGCCGGCCACCGGCTCACCGCCTGGAAGGGCCTGCACGCCGTCACCCTGGGTGCGGCGCAGGCACTCGGGCTCGAGCACGAGATCGGCTCGCTGGAGCCCGGCCGGCTGGCCGACGTCTGCGTGTGGGACTGGGCCGTCGGCCCGGTGGCCCAGCGCCGCCTGTCGGTGGCGCGCGAACTGCACGAGAGGGTGTTCGCCTGGATGACGCTTGGCGACGAGCGCAACCTTGCGGCCACCTATGTCGCTGGGCGGCGGGTGCAGCCCTGAGCATGGTTCTTGCGTTTCAGCTTCACGCTTCGTTCACCTTGGAAAACACGCCCTCATGATCCTCAGCAAACGCCTTCTGTGCGCCAGCCTGCTGGCCCTCGCCTTCCCCTTCGCTGCCCAGGCGCAGGAAACCCCGATCAAGTTCCAGCTCGACTGGCGTTTCGAGGGCCCGGCCGCGCTCTTCCTCGTGCCTGAAGCCAAGGGCTACTTCAAGGCCGAGAAGCTCAAGGTCACGGTGGACGCCGGCAACGGCTCGGGCGGCACGGTCACGCGCGTGGCCTCAGGCACCTACGACATGGGCTTTGCCGACCTGGCCGCGCTGATGGAGTTCCACGCCAACAACCCGACCGCGCCCAACAAGCCGGTGGCGGTGATGATGGTCTACAACAACACGCCGGCCGCGGTGCTGGCGCTCAAGAAGTCGGGCATCAAGACGCCGGCCGACCTCAGCGGCAAGAAGCTGGGCGCGCCGGTCTTCGACGCCGGCCGCAAGGCCTGGCCCATCTTCGCCAAGGCCAACAACGTCACCAACGTGGCCTGGACCGCCATGGACCCGCCCCTGCGCGAGACCATGCTCGTGCGCGGCGACATCGACGCCATCACCGGCTTCTCGTTCACCTCGCTGCTCAACCTCGAAGCGCGCGGCGTCAAGGCCGACGACGTGGTGATCCTCCCCTACCCCAGCTACGGCGTGAAGCTCTACGGCAACGCCGTCATCGTGGGCGAAGACTTCCTCAAGAAGAACCCCGAGGCGGTGAAAGCCTTCCTGCGCGCCTTCACCAAGGGCGTGAAGGACGTGATCGCCGACCCCAAGGGCGGCATCGCCACCGTCAAGGCACGCGACGGCATCATCAATGACGAGCTGGAAACGCGCCGCCTCAAGCTCGCGCTCGACGCCACCGTGCTCACGCCCGATGCCAAGGCCGAGGGCTTCGGCGAGGTGAACGCCGGCCGCCTGTCACTCATGGCCAGCCAGGTCTCCGACGCCTTCGCCACCAAGGAGCGCGTGAGCGCCCCGGCGGTGTGGAACGGCAGCTACCTGCCGCCGGCCGCGGAACGCGACATCTTCAAGGCTGTGAAGAAGTAGGCCTTCTCCGTCTCGGTGGGCGCCCGCTCAGCGGAAGTCCACCGAGACCTGGAACATCAGCGCCGAGTTGCCCAGCACATTGAGCTGGGCCGAATACATCGGCGTGAACTGCCAGCCCACGGCCAGCACCACGCCGGGCGAGAAGCCGCCGTGGTTGAAAGGCACCTTGTCCTTGTACTCGCCCTTGTAGCCGTACAGGATGCCGGCCGTCCACTGCGCGAACAGCTGGTCGTAGACGCTCCAGTTGCTGAGCCGTTGCCCGCCGTAGACAAAGCCGCTGGGCTGGCCGAAGGAGTTGCTGAAGTAGGTCGCTCCCCACAGGTACCCCGTGGAGAACTGGTGCTCCAGCCCGACCATCCACACCGGCCGGTGCTCGGGGTCTTGTGAATAATGGAACGAATACGGCGAAGCCATCAGGCGCCAGATGCCCTTGCCCGGCTCGGCCGGCGGGATGACGACGGTGGGCTCCGCGCCGCCGGGAGACGAGGCGACCGCGGGGTCGGTGGTCTGCGACCGGGCGGGAAGGGCTGCCAGCAGCGCGCTGGCGGCCAGCACAACAAGAAGGAATCTCATGCTTGCGATTGTCGCCACGTTTTTGAGCGCTCCCTTTCGCCAAGGCCGCGCCTTCGCCAGCTTGTGTGTGACCATTTGCATGCTGGCCTCGCTGGGCGGCTGTGCCTGGTGGGACAGGAAGGAGCGCGAGCTGGTCTACCGCCCCACCCCCGGGCGCCCGGCCGACTTTGCCGGCCTGCGCCCCGGCGACGAAACCTACTTCATCAGCGTGCCCGGCAGCTTGCCAGGCGCTCATGACAAGTTGCAGATGTGGTGGATGCCGCATGCCGACCCCAAGGCGCCCACGCTGCTCTACCTGCACGGCACCTTCCGCAACCTGTTTCGCAACTACCCCAAGATCGAGGCCCTGCGCAACGCCGGCTTCTCGGTGCTGGCGGTCGAGTACCGCGGCTGGGGCGAGAGCGAACCCATCATCCCGTCCGAGCCCAGCATCCTGGCCGACGCCGACATCGGCTGGACGGAACTGATGTACCACCAGCCCGACCCGCGCAAGCGCGTGATCTTCGGCCATTCGATGGGCGGCGGTGTGGCCATCGACCTGGCCAGCCGCAAGCACTACCCCACCGACTACGCCGCGCTGATCATCGAGTCGACCTTCACCAGCCTGCCCGACGTGGCCGCATCGGTGGGCGTGATCGGCACCATCGGCTCGTGGATCACGCGGCAGCGCTTCTACTCCATCGAGAAGATCGGCCAGGTCGACGCCCCCATCCTGATGATGCATGGCGACGCCGACCAGACCGTGCCCGTCGCCCTGGGCCGGAAATTGCGTGATGCCGCGCGGCCCGGCGTGCGCTGGGTGGAGTTCCCTGGAGGCAGCCACAGCGGCTTGCACAAAGAGTTCCCCGAGAAGTACCAAGAGACCGTGAAGTCCGTCATCAATCAGTTGCCAACCCCATGACTTCGTTTGTTGATTTCAGAAATGTCTGGCTCGCCTACAACGACGAGCTCCTCGCGAAGAAGCAGTACGCGGTCGAAGACATCTCGCTGCAGGTCGAGCAAGGCGAGTTCATCGCCATCGTCGGGCCCTCGGGCTGCGGCAAGTCCACCTTCATGAAGCTGGCCACCGGGCTCAAGATGCCTTCGCAGGGCAGCATCCTGATCGACGGCAAAGAGGTCAGCGGCCCGCTCAAGATCACCGGCATGGCCTTCCAGGCGCCTTCGCTGCTGCCCTGGCGCACCACTTTGGACAATGTGCTGCTGCCGCTGGAGATCGTCGAGCCCTACCGCAGCAGCTTCCGCGCGAAGCGGGCCGAGTACGTCGAGAAGGCGAAGAAGCTGCTCGCCAGCGTGGGCCTGGCCGGCTACGAAGACAAGTTCCCGTGGCAGCTCTCTGGTGGCATGCAACAGCGTGCGTCGATCTGCCGCGCGCTCATCCACGAGCCCAAGATGCTGCTGCTCGACGAGCCCTTCGGTGCACTCGATGCGTTCACGCGTGAGGAGTTGTGGTGCATCCTGCGCGATCTGTGGACGGTGCAGAAGTTCAACGTCATCCTGGTCACGCACGACCTGCGCGAAGCGGTGTTCCTGGCCGACACGGTGTACGTGATGAGCCGCAGCCCGGGGCGCATGCTGGTGCGCCGCGAGATCGAGCTGCCGCGCCCGCGCGGGCTGGAACTCACCTACACCAAGGAGTTCACCGACATCGTGCTGGAGCTGCGCGAGCACATCGGCGCCATCCGCAAACCTGTCGGACAGGTGGAGGTGCCGCAATGAACAAGAGGCAAAAAGAGGCGCTCGCGCCCTGGCTGCTGATGGCGGGTGTCATCCTGCTGTGGGAGTTGCTGTGCCGCGGCTTCAACGTCTCGGAGTTCATCTTCCCCGCGCCCTCGCGCATCGCTACGCAGCTGTGGGAGTTCCGCGGTGTGATCGCCGGCCATGCGTGGCGCACCTTCTGGGTCACCATGGTGGGCTTTGGCCTCTCCATCGTCGTCGGCACCTTGCTCGGCTTTCTCATCGGCAGCTCGCGCATGGCCTATGCCGCGATGTACCCGCTGATGACGGCCTTCAACGCGCTGCCCAAGGCGGCCTTCGTGCCCATCCTGGTGGTGTGGTTCGGCATCGGCGTCGGGCCGGCGGTGCTCACGGCCTTCCTGATCTCCTTCTTCCCCATCACCGTCAACATCGCCACGGGTCTCGCCACGCTGGAGCCCGAGCTCGAAGACGTGCTGCGCGTGCTCGGCGCCAAGCGCTGGGACGTGCTCGTCAAGGTCGGCCTGCCGCGTTCCATGCCCTACTTCTACGGCTCGCTCAAGGTCGCCATCACGCTGGCCTTCGTGGGCACCACGGTGTCGGAGATGACGGCGGCGAACGAGGGCATCGGCTACCTGCTGATCTCGGCCGGCTCGTCGATGCAGATGGGCCTGGCCTTCGCCGGCCTGGTGGTCATCGGCGTGATGGCGATGGCGATGTACGAACTCTTCGCGGTGGTGGAGAAGCGCACCACGGCCTGGGCGCATCGCGGTTCGGGCTCGCACTAAACTCGCCGCACTTCACAGAACCCGAATCGCCTTCATGGGCTGGCACGGCCACCTTCAGCTCCGCTACCGCCACGACGCACCGCGCACCATCGTCCACGACGAGCACAACGGCCCGCTGCGCATCCTGCAAAGCCTCTACCCCGAGGGCGAGGGCATCTGCCACAACGTGCTGGTGCACCCGCCCGGCGGCGTGGTCGGGGGTGACGTGCTGCAGATCAGCGCCCAGCTGGCGAGCGGCAGCCACGCGCTCATCACCACGCCCGGCGCCACGCGCTTCTACCGCAGTGCCGGCGACGCGGCCCTGCAGACGCTCACCACCCAGGTGGCTGACGGCGCGCGGCTCGAATGGCTGCCGCTGGAGACCATCCTCTACCGCAACACACTGGCCGAGAACCGCATGCGTTTCGAGCTGACACCCGGCGCCGAGATGATCGGCTGGGACGTGCTGGCGCTGGGCCTGCCGGCCAGCAACGAGCGCTTCGACGCCGGGCGCTACACGCAGCAGATCGAGCTGCCCGGCGTGTGGCTGGAACGCGCCACCATCGACGGCAGCGACAGTCGACTGCTGCAATCGCCGCTGGGCTGGGCCGGGCACAGCGTGCTGGCGACGATGTGGTTCGCCGCAGGCCGGCCGCTGGACGCAACACGCCGCGATGCGCTGCTAGACGGCGCCCGCGAGGCCATCGGCGGCAACACGCTGCGCCCCACCGCCGGCTGCAGCGCCGCACACGCCGAGATCGTCGTGCTGCGTGCGCTGGCCCATCGCGTGGAGCCGGCCATGAACCTGCTGGTCGAGGTGTGGAAGCGCTGGCGCAGCATCGCGTGGTCACTGCCCGCCACGCCGCCGCGCGTCTGGCGCACCTGATCAAGACAAAACCGCACGCAGCACCCGGGCAAGCGAGGGCGCGCCGTGGCCCTGCCTACACTGCGGCCGCATGAAAGCCCTTGCCTTCTTCGCCGCTGCGCTGCTCGCCGCCAGCCTTGCCACGCACGCGGCCGAGCCCGCACCACCGGAGTCGCCGCGCTACACCTTCTCGTGGCCTCTCGACGGCAGCGCGCCCAAACCGCGCGGCGGCTCCACGCGCGGTGCGCCGGTGTCGCTGGACCGCGAACCCTCGGCTGCCTGGAAGGCGCTGCAGGCCCCGGGCCTCACGCCCCAGGAGCGCGACCGCCGTGCCATCCTCGCGATGGCCGGCAGCTACCGCGTGAGCTTCGACTTCCTGGAAGTCGCGACCTATGCCGCGCCGCCCAAGCCGATCGGGCCCTACCAGTCCTGGGGCACCGAGAAGGTCTACGTCGACCAGGACGAGCCGGGCTTCGTGAGCCTGGTGCACATCCTGGAGATGCGCATGGTCGACAAGGAAGGCAAGGCGAGCGAGCCGGTC
>NZ_DASSRA010000198.1:0-9491 GCF_035702065.1 Rhizobacter sp. | reverse complement strand
GGGGTCGGCATGGGCAACCTCAAGACGGTGCTGGCGCCCATGGTGGTGGTCTTCCTGGCCACGCCGGTGCTGGTGGTGTTGTCGCTGCTGTCGGTTGCCTTGTTGATGGCGCCGGCCATGCTCAAGCTGGTCGCCAGGCGGCGCTTCCCTGCGCTCGAGCAGCGCCAGGGCGGCTCGTTCGCCGGCAGCCTGTTCGTCAGCCTGAGCTCGACGGTGCTGGCGCTGTTCGCGCTCTTCGTGTCGATTCCGTTCTGGCTCATCCCACCGGTGGTGCTGATCGTGCCGCCGCTGATCTGGGGCTGGCTCACCTACCGGGTGATGAGCTACGACATGCTGGCCGAGCACGCCAGCAAGGACGAGCGGCGCGAGTTGGTGCGCCGGCATCGCCTGCAACTGCTCATCATCGGCGTCGTCACCGGCTACCTCGGCGTGGCGCCTTCGTTGCTCTGGGCATCGGGGGCAGTGTTCATCCTGCTGGCGCCGGTGCTGGTGCCGGTGGCCATCTGGGTTTACACGCTGGTTTTCGCCTTCTCCGCGCTTTGGTTCGCCCACTACGCGCTGGCGGCGCTGCAGGAGCTGAGGGCCGCGCAGCAGCCCGCCACCCCGGCCACCAGCCCCATGATCCCGGCGCCTGAGCCCATGCAGCCCCTGCCTCCCGTCGAGACGAACCCATGAACTTCGGCCTGATCATCATTGGCGACGAGATCCTCTCCGGCAAACGCCAGGACAAGCACCTGCCCAAGGTGATCGACCTGCTCACCGCGCGTGGGTTGACGCTGAGCTGGGCGCGCTACGTTGGCGACGACCCGCAGCGCATCACCGCCGACCTGACCGATGCCTTCGCCGCCGCCCGCGAGAAGGGCGACGTGGTGTTCTCCTGCGGCGGCATCGGCGCCACGCCCGACGACCACACCCGCCAGTGCGCGGCGCGCGCGCTGGGGGTGCCGCTGGCGCTGCACCCGCAGGCGCGGGAGCTGATCCTCGAGCGCATGCGCGACATTGCCGCCGAGCGCGGCGAACCCTACGAACCCGATCGGGAGGACAACGTCCACCGGCTCAACATGGGCGTGTTTCCAGAGGGCGCGCAGATCATCCCGAACCCCTACAACAAGATCGCGGGTTTCTCCATCCGCTACCCGCAAGGTGGCGTCTACTTCGTGCCCGGCTTTCCGGTGATGGCCTGGCCGATGATCGAATGGGTGCTCGACCAGCACTTTGCCCACCTACACCGCTCGCAGGCGCAGCGCGAGCGGTCTGTGATCGTCTTCGGCGCCATGGAAGCCACCCTGACGCCCCTGATGGAAGGCATCGAGGCCGAGTTCTCCGGCGTGAAGGTGTTCAGTCTGCCCAGCGTCGACCACCCGGAGTGGGGCCGGCACATCGAATTGGGCGTCAAGGGCCTCGATGCCGATCGCCTGGCTGCCGCCTATCGGGAGCTGTTGCAGGGGCTGCGTGCGCATGGTGCACAGCTTGGCCCCGAATTGGTGCGTTAGCCCTCACGAGGAGTTCCCGAGCTGGTGCATCCATTTGCACCAAAATGGCGCCTCTTGCTGGGTGCTCCCACCCGAAATGCACCAAGAAGCGCGTATTGGAGTCGGCCCCCGTGAGGTTTCCGACAAGCTGCCACGCATAGGGCAGACGCAGGCATGGTTTCTGCTACATTCCTGTGCGCATTTTCGAGGCCGGCTGCGCTCGAAGCTGCTTGCGACACCCCCGAATCCAACCCCATACACAGCATCTCGCTAGGAGTCTCCTGATGGCCAAGACCGTTGCCGACGTGATGAAGATGGTGAAGGAGAACGAAGTCAAGTTCGTCGACTTCCGTTTCACCGACACCCGCGGCAAAGAGCAGCACGTTTCCGTGCCCGTCTCTCACTTCGATGAAGACAAGTTCACGTCGGGCCACGCCTTCGACGGCTCGTCGATCGCCGGCTGGAAGGGCATCGAAGCCTCGGACATGCAGCTCATGCCCGACCCCAACACGGCCAACATCGACCCCTTCTTCGAAGAGCCCACCCTCATCCTGACCTGCGACGTGGTCGAGCCCAGCGATGGCAAGCCTTATGAGCGCGACCCGCGCTCGCTGGCCAAGCGTGCCGAGGCCTACATGAAGTCCACCGGCCTGGGCGACACCGCCTTCTTCGGCCCGGAACCCGAGTTCTTCGTGTTCGACAGCGTGCGCTGGGGCAACGACATGTCGGGCTGCTTCTCGAAGATCGAATCCGAAGAAGCTGCCTGGAACACGGGCAAGGAATACGAGCACGGCAACTCCGGCTACCGCCCCACCGTCAAGGGCGGCTACTTCCCGACCCCGCCGGTCGACAGCATGCAAGACATGCGCTCCGAGATGTGCCTGGTGCTCGAATCGCTGGGCATCCCCTGCGAAGTGCACCACCACGAAGTGGCCAACGCCGGCCAGATGGAAATCGGCACCAAGTTCAGCACGCTGCTGCAGCGCGCCGACTGGGTGCAGCTCCAGAAGTACGTGATCCAGAACGTCGCCCACGCCTACGGCAAGACCGCGACCTTCATGCCCAAGCCCATCGTCGGCGACAACGGCTCGGGCATGCACGTGCACCAGTCGGTCTGGAAGGACGGCAAGAACCTGTTCGCAGGCGACGGCTACGCCGGCCTGAGCGAGTTTGCGCTGTTCTACATCGGCGGCATCATCAAGCACGCTCGCGCGCTGAACGCCATCACCAACCCGGGCACCAACTCGTACAAGCGCCTGGTGCCGGGCTACGAAGCCCCGGTGAAGCTGGCCTACTCGTCGAAGAACCGCTCGGCCTCGATCCGCATTCCGCACGTGGCCAACCCCAAGGGTCGCCGCGTGGAGGCACGCTTCCCGGATCCCCTGATGAACCCGTACCTGGGCTTCTCGGCCATGCTGATGGCCGGCCTGGACGGCGTGGAAAACAAGATCCATCCGGGCGAAGCCGCCTCGAAGGACCTGTACCACCTGCCGCCGGAAGAAGACAAGCTGATCCCGACCGTGTGCCACAGCCTCGACCAGGCGCTGGACTACCTGGACAAGGACCGCGCGTTCCTGACCAAGGGCGGCGTGTTCACCGATGCCTTCATCGACGCCTACATCGACCTCAAGATGCAGGAAGTGACTCGCTTCCGCATGGCGACCCACCCGGTCGAGTTCGACATGTACTACACGCTCTGAACCACTTCAGGTTCTGTGGCATCGAAGGGACGGCTGTGCCGTCCCTTTTTCGTTTTTTGGCTTCTGTTGTGGGCACGGCAGGCAATCGGACACAATGCCCGGCAAAGCCCTGTCACCCGGCGCGTGGGTGTCCGCGTTACAGGGCCAGAGGTGAACGCATGACTTCAGCGCATATCAAGAACATCCTGGCCCTGCTGGCTGCCCTGGTGGCGGTGCCGGCATGGTCGCAAGACAAGCAGGTGTATCGCTGCCCAGGCAACCCGGTGCTCTACACCGACACGCTGTCGGCCAAGGAGGCCAAGGACAAGGGTTGCCGGACCTTGGAGGGCGCTCCGATCACGGTGATTCAGTCGCCCAAGCCGCGCACCGGCACACCGGTGCCCAGCGCCAGCCGAGGCGAAGGTTCCAAGGTGGATGCGAACGAACAGCGCGCCCGCGACACCGACTCGCGCCGCATCCTCGAGAATGAGTTGAAGAAAGAAGAAGACCAGTTGGCCGCTCTTCAAAAGGAATACAACAACGGTGAACCCGATCGCCAGGGCGACGAGAAGAACTACCAGAAGTACCTGGATCGGGTGGCGGAAATGAAGGCCGCCATCGCCCGCAAGGAGAACGACGTGGCTGCGCTGCGCCGCGAGCTTGGCAAGCTGCCGCAGCAGTCCCAGCAACCGCAGTCCGGCCTCAAGCAACTGCAGTGAACCCCGCCAGCACTCGCCCGCCCAACTCGCCGGGCCCGTCTGTCGTTTTCCAGGCTTTCGACCACCTCGCCACCATGGTCGCGGTGGTGCACTGCGAAGGCCATTGCATCTTCGCGAACGCCGCTTTCGAGTCGGTATTGGGCCTGTCTCGCCGCAGCGTGCTGCGCGGCTCGTTGTTCGACTGGTTCGTCGACGCCCACGTGGTGCGCGAGACGGTGGCTGCGGTCGCCCGCAACGACTTCTCCAGCAGCCGCTTCGAAGCCCTGCTCCGGCGGCCGGCCTCGATCCACAGCGAGCCGCTGCCGGTGCACGTGATCGTCAACCAGATGGACCGCAACGACCAGGTGGTGGTCGAGCTGGTCGAGATCGAGCAACAGACCCGCCAGGACCGCGAGGAGCGCGCCCTGGGCCAGGCCCAGGCCAACAAGGAGCTGATCCGCAATCTGGCCCACGAGATCAAGAACCCGCTGGGTGGTATCCGTGGTGCGGCGCAGCTGCTCGAGATGGAGGTCGAATCACGGGCGTTGACCGAGTACACCCAGGTCATCATCCAGGAGGCCGACCGCCTGCAGGCGCTGGTCGACCGCCTGCTGGCGCCTCACCGCAAACCCCACGTGGTGAGTGACGTGAACATCCACGAGGTGTGCGAGCGCGTCCGCTCGCTGATCCTGGCCGAGTTCCCGCGCGGCCTGGCTGTGCGGCGCGACTACGACATCTCCATCCCCGACTTCCGCGGCGACCGCGAGCAGTTGATCCAGGCCGTGCTCAACATCGCCCACAACGCGGCGCAAGCCTTGGTCGAACGCATTCAGAAGGGTGACGCCTGCATCACCTTGCGCACGCGCATTGCGCGCCAGGTGACGCTGGGCAAGCAGCGCTATCGACTGGCACTGGAATTGCATATTGAGGACAACGGCCCGGGCATCCCCGAGTCGATCCGCGATCGCATCTTCTACCCCTTGGTTTCGGGACGCGACGGCGGGTCGGGTTTGGGGCTCACACTGGCGCAGACGTTCGTGCAGCAACACCAGGGCGTGATCGAATGCGTGAGTGAACCGGGCCAGACACTCTTCAAGATCGTGATACCGCTGCCCTGAGCCAGAAGCTTTCGTCAGCGGCCCTAACCACAGGCAGGGCATGAAACCCATCTGGATCGTTGACGACGACCAATCCATCCGCTTCGTGTTGGAGAAGGCGCTGGCGCGCGAAGACCTCGCGGTCCGCAGCTTCACCAACCCTCGCGACGTGCTCGCCGCACTCGAAGACGACGTGCCCCAGGTGCTGGTGTCCGACATCCGCATGCCGGGTGGCTCGGGCATCGAGCTGCTGACCAAGGTCAAGGAACGCCAGCCCGGCCTGCCCGTGATCATCATGACGGCCTACTCCGACCTCGACAGCGCCGTCAGCGCCTTCCAGGGCGGCGCCTTCGAGTACCTGCCCAAGCCCTTCGACGTGCCCAAGGCCGTGGAACTCATCCGCCGCGCGCTCGACGAGAGCATGCGCGAAGAGGTGCGCGACGAGCGCATGGCGCAGATGCCCGAGATGCTCGGCCAGGCGCCGGCCATGCAAGATGTGTTTCGCGCCATCGGTCGGCTGAGCCAGAGCATCGTCACCGTGCTCATCACCGGCGAGTCGGGCTCGGGCAAGGAACTGGTGGCGCATGCGCTGCACAAGCACAGCCCGCGTGCCGCGGGGCCGTTCGTCGCGATCAACACCGCGGCCATCCCCAAGGACCTGCTCGAATCCGAGCTCTTCGGCCACGAGCGCGGCGCCTTCACCGGCGCCCAGACCACCCGCCGCGGTCGCTTCGAGCAGGCCGATGGCGGCACGCTCTTCCTCGATGAAATCGGCGACATGCCCTTCGACCTGCAGACACGCCTGCTGCGTGTGCTGAGCGACGGGCAGTTTTACCGCGTGGGCGGGCACAACCCGATGCGCAGCAACGTGCGCGTCATCGCGGCCACCCACCAGAACCTGGAAGACCGCGTCAAGCAGGGTGTGTTCCGCGAAGACCTGTTCCACCGCCTCAACGTGATCCGCCTGCGCCTGCCGGCCTTGCGCGAGCGTCGCGAAGACGTGCCCGCGCTGGCGCGCTTCTTCCTGCAAAAGAGCGCCAAGGAGCTCGGCGTCGAGGCCAAGCGCATCACCGAGGCGGCGCTGCACCGCCTGACGCAGTTCGACTTCCCCGGCAACGTGCGGCAGCTGGAGAACATCTGCCACTGGCTCACGGTGATGGCGCCGGCGCAGGTGATCGAGCCCAAGGATCTGCCACCCGAGTTCCTGGGTGACTCGGCACCCGCTCGCCCCGCACCGGCGGCCGTTGCCCCGGTGCTGACCGAAAGCCACAGCGAGCCTGTGGCCGTCGCTGCGCCGGTCGCCCCGTCCACCGCGGCCTGGGCACCACCGCCTGCAGCGATCCCGCAGCCTGTGGTCGAGGCCGCCGTCGCGCTCAACCCCAACTGGCTTGCCGACCTGGAGCGCGAGTCGCGCACCATGCTGCAGGCCGGCGTGCCCGAGGTGTGGGACACGCTCACGCGCAAGTTCGAGGCGCAGCTGATCCACACCGCGCTCGAGATCACGCGTGGTCGCCGCATCGAAGCCGCGCAAAAGCTCGGCATCGGCCGCAACACCATCACCCGCAAGATCCAGGAACTCGGCCTGGACGATTGACGTGAGGAGCGGTTAGCCCTGCATCAGCCGGGCAAGCCGCGCCCCCGAAGGCGTGTGCTCCAGCACCACCTTCATCACTACCACCAGCGCAGGGCCGAGGAACAGGCCCCACAGGCCCCACAGCGCGCCCCAGAACACCAGGCCGATGAAGACCGCGGCCGAGCTCATCTTGGCGGCGCGCCCTTGCAGCCAGGCCGTCACCACCGTGCCGATCAGCGTGGAGAGCGTGACCACGAAGAGGGCCATGCCCAGCGCTGCGCCCATCGTGCCGTGGGCCAGGAAGGTCTCCGCCGCACCCAGCCCGGTCAGCACGGCCATGCCCAGGTAGGGAATGACGTGCAGCACCGCGGCCGTCACGCCCCAGCCGGCGGCATCGGGCAGTCCGGTGAGCGAGAACACGACCCAGACCGACAGCCCGATCAGCGTGTTGGCGACGAGCAGCACGCCGGCATAGATGCGCACCTGTCTCGCGCATTCGAGCAAGGCCGTCTGGGCTCTTGCATGCACGTCGGCACGCTGCTCCCACAGGCCCAGAAAGCGCTCGGTGAGCGGCTTGCCGCCCATCAGCACGAAGAAGGCAACGAGGAAAATGATGCTCAACTGGCCGGCCAGGGCGAGCAGGGCGCTCGAGCCGGTGACGGCCGTTTCGCGCAGCACCACCGTGGCCCCCGCCGTGATGGTGCTGGCCGGGCTGGACGCGGCCGGCGCGGCGGCCACCGCCGCACGGCGCGCCGGCCGCAGCGGCTTGTTCGACATCACCCGCTCGGCGGCGCGGTCGAGCTCGTGCAGCGCATCGCGTGCGCGCGTGATCACCGAATCGGCGGCCGGGTCGCGGTCGGCGAGCTGCTGTGCAGCCATGCTGATCATCTCGGGCGTGCGCTCGGCCACGCGCACCAATTGCCCGCCGAACACCAGCGCTCCTTCCGCCAGCGCGCCCATCACCAAAGCGAGTGTCAACAAGGTGGCCAGCGTGCGGCTGCGCAGGTGGTGCTCCAGCCATTTCGTGAGCGGCGTGACCAGCATCACCAGCATCAGGCCCGTGACGACGGGCACGAGAAAGCGCTGCCCCCACCACAGCCCGGCCACGGTGGCCAGCGTGGCCAGCAGCCGGGTCGCGGCGCTCGATCGCACCGCAGCGGCGGGCTCGTATCGGGGTGGGGTGTCGATGACCAGCTCGCGCTCAGCTGCGCCCATGGTGGGGGTCCAAAAAAAGCCCCGGCGTTGTGTTCAACCCGGGGCGACGGATGAGGAGGCCGCGTCTTAGGGCTGCACGGCGATCTGGTTCTTCACGGCTTTCACGCCCTTGACCTTCCAGGTCTGCTCTTCAGCGGCGGCCTTCTCGGTGGCGTTCTTGGCGAAGCCCGAGAGCATCACCGTGCCGTTCAGCGTCTCGACCTTGATGCTGCTTGCATCGACCTGCTTGTTGTCGACGAAGCGTGCCTTCACGGCAGTGGTGATGGTGGCATCGTCGACGTAGGCCCCCACGGTCTCCTGGTCGCGCTTGACGGCGCAGCCGGTAGCGCCCAGCGAGAGCGCGAGAACAGTGGCGGTGGCGATGAAGGTGCTGCGGATGATCATGTGATGCTCCTGTTGGTTTGTCGGGAAAGTCGGAATCTCTGGACGGACTAGGACAGCCAGTCGGAGAGTTCCTCCGCGTGCTGCTGCTCATCACTGAGGATGTCTTCGAGCAGGCGGCGCGTGGTGCTGTCCTTGTCGCCGATGAGTGCGATCAGCTGGCTGTAGGCCTCGATGGCCACGCGCTCGGCGATCAGGTTGGACTTGATCATGGCTTTCAGGTCTTCCGATTCGTCGTAGTCGGCGTGGCTGCGCTGCAGCAACGAATCGGGCGAGAAGTCCGGCTTGCCACCGAGCTGCACGATGCGCCTGGCAATGCGGTCGGCATGCGCCGCCTCTTCGTTGGCGTGCACGAGAAACTCGTCGGCGATCTTCGGCGAAGCCAGGCCCACGGCCGTGAAGTGGTGGCGCTTGTAGCGCAGCACGCACACCAGTTCGGTGGCGAGAGAGTCGTTGAGCAGGCGGCAGATCTCGGCGCGCCACGGGCCGTAGCTCGGGGTCACGGCGGCGTCGTCCAGGCTGTGGCGGGCTGCGTCGATCGCGGCTTCGTCGAGCTGCATCGGGGTGTGCCCGGGGAGGGGCATCTGCTTCACGCTGGCTGGCTGATTGCTTTGCATCGCGTCATGTCCTTGGGGGTCGATGTCATGGGAAAGACTGTAGGAATCGCCGCGATCCCCAGCCATCGGCAATCGGCGTTCCCGTGTGTAGGACGTTGCCGCACCCCGCTGTCGGAGCTTCAGTTCTGTGCTGCGGCCTGCGCGGCGGGCGGCGGTGGCGCGGCAGGCTGGCGCAGCAAGGGGACCACGTGGCAGCTCTGCGGCGGCAGTTCGCGCCAGCGCAGCGGCTCGCCGGGATGCAACAGCTGCGCGCCGAGCGACGCTGCGGCCTCGCGTGCCGCGCGCTCCTGCACACGCATCAGCACGAAGCGCATGCTGCGGCCATCGCGCCGCAGCGTGAGCTCGGCCTGCGGCCAGTGCGAGGGCAGGCAAGGCAGGAAGCTGAGCGTGTCGGCCTGCAGGCGCAGGCCCAGCATCGACGAGATGGCCGCCCGGTGCAGCCAGGCGGCGGCGCCGGTGTACCAGCTCCAGCCGCCTCGGCCCACGTAGGGCGGCTGGGTGTAGACGTCGCCCGCCATCACGTAGGGCTCGATGCCGTAGGCCGCCCCGTGGGTCGGGTGGCGCGCGCGGTGCGCCGGGTTGAGGTAGGTGAAGTAGCGGTACACCAGGTCGCCATGGTTGCGCGGGCCGGGCAGCGAGTGAGACAGCTCGGCCTGCGCCATCAGCGCCCACACGCCGGCATGCGAGTACTGGCCGCCGTTCTCGCGCACACCCGGCGGGTACGCCTGGATGTAGCCCGCGCTCGGTTCGGCCAGCGCC
>NZ_DASSRA010000197.1:0-12595 GCF_035702065.1 Rhizobacter sp. | reverse complement strand
TTACAAGGTCTGATATTCCGTCACCTGCGGTGATGGAATATCTCGCCGCGTTCGATCGTCAAGCCGCTCGCTGAGCGGCTTGACGTTCAACTTGGCGCCGGGCACCACGCCTTCGGGAGATCTCTTGACGCACTGGATCGAGCGACTTCAAAACAGCCGCAACGCCCTCGGCTTCATGTTCATGCTGCCGGCGGCGGTGCTGTTGCTGCTCTTCCTCACCTACCCGCTGGGCCTGGGCACCTGGCTCGGCTTCACCGACGCCAAGGTGGGCCGGCAGGGCGTGTGGATCGGGCTGGAGAACTACGAGTTCCTGTGGGGCGACAGCGTCACGCGCCTCGCCCTTTTCAACACCTTGTTCTACACGACCGTGGCGAGCGTGCTCAAGTTCGGCCTCGGCCTGTGGCTGGCGCTGCTGCTCAACCGCAACATCCGATTCAAGACCTTCTTCCGTGCCGTCATCCTGCTCCCCTACATCGTGCCGACGGCCTTGTCGGCCATCGCCTTCTGGTGGATCTACGACGCGCAGTTCTCCATCGTGAGCTGGGTGCTGGTGAAGCTCGGGTGGATGGACCACTACATCGACTTCCTCGGCGACCCGTGGAACGCGCGCTGGTCGGTGATCGCCGCCAACGTGTGGCGCGGCGTGCCCTTCGTGGCCATCACCCTGCTGGCGGGCCTGCAGACCATCTCGCCCTCGTACTACGAGGCCTCGGCCATCGACGGCGCCACCTCGGCGCAGCAGTTCCGCCACGTCACGCTGCCGCTGCTCACGCCCATCATCGCGGTGGTGATGACCTTCTCGGTGCTGTTCACCTTCACCGACTTCCAGCTCATCTACGTGCTCACGCGCGGCGGGCCGCTGAACGCCACGCACCTCATGGCCACGCTGTCGTTCCAGCGCGCGATCTCGGGCGGGGCACTGGGCGAGGGTGCGGCGATCTCGATCGCGATGGTGCCCTTCCTGCTGGCGGCCATTCTCTTCAGCTTCTTCGGCTTGCAGCGGCGCAAGTGGCAGCAGGGGGGTTCTGACGCATGAGCGCCATCTCCAACCAGCTCGAGATCGAGGGCATGGGCTACCTCGAGACGCGCCGCCGCCGGCTCGTCACGGTCTACCTGCCGCTGTTCGCCTTCCTGATCGTGCTGCTGTTCCCGTTCTACTGGATGGCGATCACCTCGCTGAAGCCCGACAACGAGCTGCTCTCGCGCGAGGGCAACCCGTTCTGGGTGCACATGCCCACGCTCGCGCACTTCAAGAAGCTGCTGTTCGACACCGCCTACCCCGACTGGCTGTGGAACACGGTGCTGGTGTCGGTCGTGTCCACGCTGTTCTCTCTCGCGGCCTCGGTGATGGCGGCCTATGCGATCGAACGCTTGCGTTTTCGCGGCTCCAAGCAGGTGGGCCTGGCGGTCTTCCTGGCCTACCTGGTGCCGCCGTCCATCCTGTTCATTCCGCTGGCCGACGTGGTGTTCAAGCTGGGACTTTTCGACACGCGCTGGGCGCTCATCCTCACCTACCCCACCTTCCTGATCCCGTTCTGCACCTGGCTGCTGATGGGCTACTTCCGCTCCATCCCCTTCGAGCTGGAAGAGTGCGCGCTGATCGACGGTGCCACCCGCTGGCAGATCCTGACCAAGATCGTCCTGCCGCTGGCCGTGCCCGGGCTCATCTCGGCCGGCATCTTCGCCTTCACGCTGTCGTGGAACGAGTTCATCTACGCGCTCACCTTCGTCTCGTCGAGCGAGATCAAGACGCTGCCGGTGGGCGTGGTCACCGAGCTGGTGGAAGGCGACGTGTACCACTGGGGGCCGCTGATGGCCGGTGCGCTCTTCGGCTCGCTGCCGGTGGCGTTTGTGTACTCCTTCTTCGTGGAGTACTACGTGTCCGGGCTCACCGGGTCGGTGAAGGAGTAGCGCGCTCGTTCAGCCGCCGACCCAGCGTTCTTCGGAGGCCTTGAGGTGCGAGCGCATTGCAGCCTGCGCCGCGAGCGGGTCGCGGGCTTCCAGCGCGCGGTAGACGGCTTCATGCTCCTTCAACGCGGTGTTCCAGGTGCGGGTGTTCTCGAAGCGCGTGCTCAGGTGCGACGAGATCGGGCTGTGGCGTTCGTCGAAGAGTTCGGCCACCAGGCGCTGCATCACCGAGTTGCCACTCATCTCGGCCAGCGTGACGTGGAACTGCCGGTCGTGGCCCAGCGGCGAAAGGCCCTGGGCGATCTGCGAGCGCATGCCTTCCATGCTCTCGCGCAACCTGGACAGCGCCTCGGGGGTCACGTGCGCGCAGGCCAGCACCACCACGTCGCCTTCCACCGCGGCACGTGCCTGCATGAGTTCGGTCGGGCTTTCGCCCATGGCCGCCGTGCTCCTGGCGGGGCGCTCGGGAGGCGTGCACACGTAGACGCCCGAGCCGCTGCGGATCTCGACACTCGACTCGATGTCGAGTGCGATCAAGGCCTCGCGCAACGAGGGCCGCGACACACCCAGCTGCTGTGCGAGATCGCGCTCCGGCGGCAGCTTGCTGCCAGGCTTGAATTCGCCGCGCTGGATCAGGTCGCGGATCTGGTCGGCGATCTGCTGGTAGAGGCGGCGGGTCTCGACCGGGCGGAGCTGGACGGGGGCGGAAGTCAGGGTGGGTGGGGGCACGGGGACACCTCGAAGTGGCCTGACCATGATAACTGAGCCCGGTCAGTCACTGCTCGCTCCGCCCACTCCTTTGAGTCCTCGGAGGCGCCTATGGAAAACACCTAAATCGAAGGCATTCTTCCTCGTGGAGAGTGGCTTGCGGAGGCGCTATTTGGTCAGGCCAATTAACGTTTTAGGGTAAGGTGGCTTTACCAAAAGACGTCAAATGACTAGCATCCGCTGCCTGACCCCAGGAGGCCTTCTTGTCCGCTCACCTCGCCCGCCACGACTCGCCAGCCCGCCTCGACAGCGGCCGGCTCGGCGCGCCCGGCGAGCAGGCGGAGGTGTTGCTCGAACTGGAGGGCATCAGCAAGCACTTCTTCAACGTGGTGGCCCTGGCGGGCGTGAGCCTCACGTTGCGCCGCGGCGAGGTGCATGCGGTGTGCGGCGAGAACGGTGCCGGCAAGTCCACGCTGATGAAGATCATCAGCGGGCAGTTCGCGCCCGACGAAGGCACGCTCCGCTACAAGGGCCAGGTGCGCCGCTTCGCGTCGACGCACGAGGCCGAGGCCGCGGGCATCGCCATCATTCACCAGGAGCTGAACCTGGTGCCGCACCTGTCGGTGGCGGAGAACATCTTCCTCGCCCGCGAGCCGCGCAGGGGCTGGTTCATCGACCGCGCCCGGCTGCACGCCGATGCCGAGCGCTGCCTGCAGCGCCTGGGGGTCGACATTGCGCCGCAGACGATCGTGCGCACGCTCCCGGTGGCGCAGCGGCAGATGGTGGAGATCGCGAAGGCCCTGTCGCTCGACGCGGAACTGCTGATCATGGACGAGCCCACCTCCTCGCTCACCGAGTCGGAAACGAGGCAGCTGTTCAAGGTGATCCACGAACTGCGCCGCAACGGCGTGGGCATCCTCTACATCTCGCACCGGCTCGATGAGATGGCCGAGATCGTCGACCGTGTGACTGTGCTGCGCGATGGCCGCTACATCGCCACGCACGACTTCGCCGACACCACCGTCGACGCCATCGTGGAGCGCATGGTCGGCCGCTCGCTCGACGACAAGTTCCCGCAGGCCACCCGCATCCCGACGCAAGACGTGCTGCTCTCGGTGCAGGGCCTGGCCCGCGAAGGCGTGTTCAGCGACATCGGCTTCGAGCTGCACCGCGGCGAGATCCTCGGCTTTGCCGGCCTGATGGGCGCCGGCCGAACCGAAGTCGCCCGCGCCATCTTCGGTGCCGACCGCCTCGATGCCGGCACGGTGAGCCTGGGGGCGCAGCGGCTCGACATCCGCTCGCCCATGGATGCCATCCGTCACGGCCTGGCCTACCTCTCCGAAGACCGCAAGGCGCATGGCCTGGCGCTCGACATGACGGTGGCGCACAACCTGACGCTGGCGCGCATGGCGGCGGTGGCCAGCCGCTTCGGCTTCATCCGCTTTGGCGACGAGGCGGCGGCGGCGCAGCGCTACGTCGACACCCTGTCCATCCGCACGCCCTCGGTCCACCAGAAGGTGCGCAAGCTCTCTGGCGGCAACCAGCAGAAGGTGGTGCTGGGCAAGTGGCTGTTCCGCGAGTCGCGCGTGCTCTTCTTCGACGAGCCCACGCGCGGCATCGACGTGGGTGCCAAGTACGCCATCTACCAGCTGCTCGACGAACTGGCCGCGCAGGGCATCGGCGTGGTGCTCATCAGCTCCGAGCTGCCCGAGATCATGGGCATGACCGACCGCGTGGCCGTGTTCCACGAAGGCCGCATCACCGCCATCGTCAACACGCGCGAAACCTCGCAGGAAGAACTGATGCACCACGCCTCCGGGCGTGCGCGCCTCTCGAGCGTTCCGTCTCCAACAAAAGAACACGCATGAACGACCGACAGAAAGACCTCGTCCAGAAGTTTGCTGCCCTCGGCAGCCTGCTGGCGCTGACGCTGGTGTTCTCGCTCGTCAGCGAGGCCTTCTTCTCGATGGGCAACGCGCTCACCGTCGCGCTGCAGGTGACGTCCATCGCCTACCTGGGCATCGGCGCCACCTGCGTGATCATCACAGGCGGCATCGACCTGTCGGTCGGCTCCATCCTCGCGCTGTCGGGCGTGGTGGCGGCGCTGCTGGTGAAGGCCGGCTGGCCGGTGCCGGCCGGCATGCTGGCCGGGCTGGTGGTGGGCGGGCTGTGCGGGCTGGTCAACGGCCTGTGCGTCACCGTGCTCAAGCTGCCGCCCTTCATCGCCACGCTGGGCATGATGCTCGTGGCCCGCGGCATCGCGCTGCAGATCACCGAGGCGCGCGCCATCGGCGGCCTGGGCGAGAGCTTCGCGGCGCTCGGCAACGGCAGCCTGTGGCGCGTGGTGCGTGTCGGTGCCGATGGCTTTCCCGACGTGGTGTTCCCCGGCATTCCCTATCCGGTGTTGCTGATGGTGGTGCTGGCGGTCGCGGTGGCGATCATGCTCAACCGCAGCACGCTCGGGCGCCACCTGTACGCAGTGGGGTCCAACGGCGAGGCCGCGCGCCTGTCGGGCGTGAACGTGGCGCGCGTCACCGTCTTCGCCTACGTGCTGTCGGGCCTGCTGGCCGGCCTCACCGGCTGCGTGCTGATGTCGCGCCTGGTCACCGCACAGCCCAGCGAGGGGCTGATGTATGAACTCGATGCGATCGCCGCGGCCGTGATCGGCGGCACCTCGCTCAGCGGTGGTGTGGGCACGATCAGCGGCACGCTGATCGGCGCCTTCGTGATCGGCATCCTGCGCAACGGCTTGAACATGGGCGGTGTGTCCGCCTTCGTGCAGCAAATCATCATCGGGCTGGTCATCCTGCTCACGGTATGGATCGACCAGATGCGCAATCGACGATGACTCCCCACCGGGCGGAACAGCCCGGCATTCCAACGAGAGACAACCTTTCATACGCAGAAGGAGACGACATGAAGCACGTGATGAAGCATCTGGTGGTGGCCGTGGCCCTGGGCCTGGCCGGCGCGGTCGCGATGGCCGCCGACAAGGAGATCGCGGTGATCGTGAAGACCGCCAACAGCGACTTCTGGCAGAACGTGAAGAAGGGCGCCAACGACGGCGTGGCCGGCATGAAGGGCTACACCACCACCTTCCAGGGCGCGGCGTCAGACACCGACCTGGCCGGCCAGGTGGCGCTGGTGGAGAACGCGGTCAACCGCAAGGTGGCGGGCATCGTGCTCGCACCGAGCGACCCCGACGCGCTGATCCCGGCGATGAAGAAGGCCTGGGAGGCGAAGATCCCGGTGATCCTGATCGACTCGGCCGCGTCCGACGCGGGCAAGAACTACTACCAGTCCTTCCTCGCCACCGACAACAAGAAGGCCGGCGAGTTGTGCGCACAGGCGCTGATCGCCAAGGTGGGCACCACCGGCAAGATCGCGATCATGTCGTACACCGCCGGCTCGGGCTCCGAGATCGGCCGCGTGGGCGGCTTCAAGGACTACATCGCCAAGAACTCCAAGCTGCAGATCGTCGGCCCGTTCTACTCGAACTCGCAGATGGGCACGGCGCTCAACCAGACCACCGACGTGCTGGCCGCCAACGCCGACCTGAAGGGCATCTTCGGCGCCAACGAACCGACTGCCATCGGCATGGGCCGCGCGCTGGTGCAGGCAGGCAAGGCCGGCAAGGTGGTGGCCATCGGCTTCGACGGCAACGCCGACCTGCAGGGCTTCATCAAGGACGGCACGCTGGAGGCCATCGCCGTGCAGAGCGCCTACCAGATGGGCAGCCTGGGCGTGAAGACGGCCATCGAGGTCTCGCAGGGCAAGAAGGTGCCGAAGTTCCTCGACACCGGCGTGGTGATGGTCACCAAGACCAACATCGACAAGCCCGAGGCGAAGAACGTCCTGTACTGACTGCTGGCAATCGAGAGACGGACATGAAGCACACGGACAGCCGACGCTTGCCCCGGGTCGACCTGTCCGTGCCCGTCTTCGGCCTGGGCTGCGCCCAGCTCGGTGGCCTGTTCCAGGCCATGCCGCAGGCTCAGGCCACCGCGCTGGTTCATGCCGCCTGGGACGAGGGCGTGCGCTTCTTCGACACCGCGCCCTACTACGGCTACACGCTCTCGGAGCGGCGGCTCGGTGCCGCCTTGTCGCGCCGCCCGCGCAATGACTTCATCCTCAGCACCAAGGCCGGCCGGCTGATGTGGCCCGACGACAGCGTGCGGCCCGGCGACGACGGCTTTGCCGAGCCGCTGCCTTTCAAGCCGCACTTCGACTACAGCTACGGCGGCGTGCTGCGCTGTGTCGACGACAGCCTGCAGCGCATGGGCCAGGCGCGCATCGACATCCTCTTCATCCACGACATCGGCCGTGTGACGCATGGCGAGCGCCATGCCCACCACTGGCGGCAGCTCACGCACGGCGGCGGCTTCCGCGCGCTCGAATCCTTGCGGCGCGACGGCTTGGTGCGCGCGGTGGGTCTGGGCGTGAACGAGTGGCAGGTGGTGCACGAGGCCTTGCAGGAGTTCGACCTCGACATCAGCATGCTGGCCGGCCGCTACACGCTGCTGGAGCAGGAAAGCCTCTCGCCCCTGCTCGACGAAAGCCTGAAGCGCGGCCACGCCATCGTGGCGGCCGGGCCGTTCAACTCCGGAGTGCTGGCGGGGGCCAGCACCTTCAACTACAAGCAGGCACCCGCCGAGGTGCTGCAGCGCGTGCAGGCCTTGCAGGCGGTGTGCCGTGAGTTCGAGGTGCCGCTGCCTGCGGCGGCACTGCAGTTTCCGCTGGCGCACCCCGCGGTGGTGACCTGCATGGCCGGCGCGCACGACGCGGCGCAGCTGCGCCAGAACATCGCCTGGCTGGAGCAGACGCTGCCCGATGCGCTGTGGCTCGCGCTGCGCGAGCGTGGCCTCGTCGACGAGCGTGCACCCCTCCCGCTGCAGGGAGAAAGACGCTGACATGCAGATCATCGACGCTCACCAGCACTTCTGGCGCCTCGCCGACCGGGCGGGCCAGTGGCCACCCGCGTCGTTGGTGGAGATCCACCGCGACTTCGGGCCTGCGGACCTGCAGCCCTTTCTCGAGCGCTGCCATGTCAGCGGCACCGTGCTCGTGCAGTCGCTGCCCAGCGTGGCCGACACCGAGTACCTGCTGCAGCTGGCCGAACGGCATGCCTTCGTGCGCGGTGTGGTGGGCTGGGTCGACCTGAAAGCCGCCGACGCCGCAGCGCAGATCGACCGGTTGGCGCAGCACCGGCAGCTCAAGGGCCTGCGGCCGATGCTGCAGGACCTGGACGACGAGCGCTGGATCGACGACCCCGCGCTGGAGCCCGCCGTCGCGGCCATGCGGGGCCACCGCCTCAGCTTCGACGCCCTGGTGCTGCCACGCCACCTGGGCGCGCTGCTGGCGTTCGCCAGGCGCAATCCGGCGCTTCCGATCGTCATCGACCATGCGGCCAAGCCGGCCATCCCGCGCGGGCAGTTGCAGCCCTGGCTCGGCGACCTGGCGGCACTGGCGGCCCTGCCGCAGGTTCACTGCAAGCTGTCGGGCCTGCTCACCGAGGCCGGGCCCTTCCCGCATGCCCAGCGCCTGCAGCCGTGGATGGAAGCGGTCTACCAGCTGTTCGGTCCCAGGCGGCTGATCTGGGGCAGCGACTGGCCGGTGCTCAACCTGGCCGGCCACTACGAAGGCTGGCTGGCCATGGCCCTGCGCTTCTGCGAGCTGCAGCCCGGCGCCAGCGACGAGACGCTGGCCGCCATCTTCGGTGGCAATGCGCGCCGCTTCTACCGGCTCGACGGAGGCTGACGCACATGCAGCGCATGGGAATGGTCATCGGCATCGCGCCGGAACACATCGCCGAATACAGGCGCCTGCACGCCGACGTGTGGCCGTCGGTGCTCGACCGCATCCGCCGCTCGCGCATCCGCAACTACAGCATCTTCCTGCGCGAGCCCGAGAACCTGCTCTTCGGCTACTGGGAGTACCACGGCAGCGACTTCGAGGCCGACATGGCGGCCATCGCCGCCGACCCCGAGACGCAAGCCTGGTGGCGCCTGTGCGGCCCGTGTCAGGTGCCGCTCGCCTCCCGCCAACCCGGAGAACACTGGGCCGCCATGGCCTCGGTGTTCCACGTCGACTAGGACTGACATGCTCACCGTCATCTGCCAGACCCCCGGCACCTTGCGCGCCGAAGAACGCGAGCGGCCCGTGCCCGCCGCCGGCGAGGTGCTGCTGCGCGTGAAGCGCGTCGGCGTCTGCGGCACCGACCTGCACATCTTCACCGGCGACCAGCCCTACCTCGCCTACCCGCGTGTGATGGGGCACGAGCTGTCGGGCGTGGTGGAGTCGGCGCCGAAGGAGAGCGGCCTCGCGCCGGGTGATGCGGCCTTCGTGATGCCGTATCTGTCCTGCGGCCGCTGCATCGCCTGCCGGCAGGGCAAGACCAACTGCTGCGTCAACATCCAGGTGCTGGGCGTGCACCGCGACGGGGCCTTCGCCGAGTACCTCTGCGTGCCGCAGGCCTTCGTTCACAAGGCCGAGGGCGTGACGCTGGACCAGGCGGCGATGGTGGAGTTCCTGTCCATCGGTGCGCACGCGGTGCGGCGTGGCGCCGTGCAAGCCGGCCAGCGCGTGCTGGTGGTGGGGGCGGGGCCCATCGGCATGGCGGCACTGATCTTTGCGCGCCAGCGCGGCGCCACGGTCACCGCGCTCGACACCCGCGCCGACCGCCTGGCCTTCTGCGAGCGCCACCTCGGCGTGGCGGCCGCGGTGCCGATCGGCGCCGACGACGAGGCGCGGCTGTCGGCGCTCACCGAAGGCGAGTTCTTCGACGTGGTGTTCGACGCCACCGGCAACGCCCGCGCCATGGAGCGCGGCTTCAAGTTCGTGGCGCACGGCGGCAGCTACGTGATGGTCTCGGTGGTGCGCGATGCCATCAGCTTCTCCGACCCCGAGTTCCACAAGCGCGAGACCACGCTGCTGGGCAGCCGCAACGCCACGATGCAGGACTTCGAGACCGTGCTCGCGGCCATGCGCGCCGGGCAGGTGCCGACCGATGCGCTCAACACCCACCGCATGCCGCTGGCGCGCGTGCCCGATGACTTCGCTACGCTGCTCGATCCGGCGCAGGGCGTGGTGAAGGCCATCGTCGAATGCTGAGGAGGAGACCGTGAGAATGTGTTGGTGGGCCGAGCGCCGGGCCGCTCCCAAGCCGGCCCACATCCCCTCGGGGGATCGACCGATGTACCCATCGGGCGAGGGGTGGTCATGAACCCACCGATCCTGCAGTTCGGGACCAGTCGGTTCCTGCTGGCGCACGTCGACCTCTTCGTGTCGCAGGCCATGGCTGCAGGGCAGGCGCTCGGCGGCATCGCGATCGTGCAGACCACGCGCAGCGCCGACAGTGCGGCGCGGGTGGCGGCATTGGCGGCAGGCGGGAGCTACCCGGTGCACATCCGCGGCCTGCAGCGCGGCGTGCCGGTGAGCGAGACGCTGCATGGCGAGGCCATCCACGAGGCCTTGAATGCCGATCTGCAGTGGCCGCGCGTGCGCGAGCTGGCCTGCCTGGTGCAGGTGATCGTCTCCAACACCGGCGACCGCGGTTATGAGCTCGACGACCGCGACCCGCTGGACCTGCACACGCAGACCGGCCGCGTGCCGCGCAGCTTCCCGGCCAAGCTGCTGGTGCTGCTGTATGCCCGCTGGCGCGCGCGGCCCGAGGCGCCGCTGTCGATCTACCCCTGCGAGCTGGTCTCGCGCAACGGCGAGGTGCTGCGCGGCGTGGTGTTGCAACTCGCGCGCCGGTGGGCACTGCCGGCGGCCTTCATGGTCTACCTGGAGCGGCATTGCGTGTGGGCGAACTCCCTGGTCGACCGCATCGTCTCCGAGGCGGTGAAGCCGGTCGGTGCCGTGGCCGAGCCCTATGCGCTGTGGGCCATCGAGCGCAGGCCAGGGCTGGTGCTGCCGTGCGCGCACCCGGCCGTGCGGCTGACGGACGACCTGGCGCACCACGAGCGGCTCAAGCTGCTGCTGCTGAACGGGGGCCACAGCTTCCTGGCCGAGCGCTGGCTGCTGGACCGCCGGCCGGCCGGCGAGACGGTGCTGGAAGCGATGAACGACCCGGCGCTGCGCCGCGAGCTCGAGCTGCTGTGGGCCGAAGAGGTGCTGCCGGTGTTCGATGCCCTCGGTGAACGCCGCGAAGCACTCGCCTACCTTGACGAACTGCGCGACCGCCTGCTCAACCCCTTCCTGGCGCATCGCCTCGCCGACATCGCCCAGAACCATGCGCAGAAGAAGCAGCGCCGCTTCCGGCCTGCGCTGGCGCTGGCCGACGAATTGGGGCTGACGCTGGCGCAGAAACGCCTGCGCGCCGCGCTGGAAAGCACTACGCTGGCCTGACCTGTTGTTGAGATGCACACATGAGCTCCGAAGCCTCCCCCCTCATCCTGCTGAGCGACGCCGACAACGTGGCGGTGGCGCGCCATGAGATCGCTGCCGGCACGCCGCTGGCCGGTGGTGTCGTCAGCCGTGCCGTCATCCCCTCGGGCCACAAGATCGCGCTGCGTGACATCGCCGAGGGCGAGGTGGTGCGCAAGTACGGCCAGGTGATCGGCCTCGCCACACAGGCCATCGCGGCGGGCGAGCACGTGCACGTGCACAACCTCGGCATGGGCGGCGACAGCCACGACCATGCCGCGGGGAAGCAGTACCGCGCCACACCGCAGGCCCCGAGGCGCGCCACCTTCCAGGGCATCGTGCGGCGAGACGGCCGGGTGGGCACGCGCAACTACCTGGGCGTGATCGCGAGCGTGAACTGCTCGGCCACCGTCTGCCGCTATATCGCCGAGGCCTTCAAGGGCGAGGCGCTGCGCGACTTCCCCAACGTCGACGGCGTGGTGGCCATCACCCACGGCAGCGGCTGCGGCATGGGCGGCAGCGGCGAAGGCATCGAGATCCTGCGCCGCACGCTGCGCGGCTATGCCGACCACCCCAACTTCGCCGGTGTGCTGGTGATCGGTTTGGGCTGCGAGGTGAACCAGGTCGCGCCGCTGGTGGAGAGCCTGAACGCCCGCGAGCCGGGGCTGGTGGGGGCGCTGACCATTCAGGAGGAAGGTGGCACGCGCGAGGCGGTGGAAGAAGGCAAGGCGCTGCTGCGCGAGATGCTGCCGCTGGCCAATGCGGTGACGCGAACCGAGGTGCCGGCGAGCCACCTCACGGTGGGCCTGCAGTGCGGCGGCTCCGACGGCTACTCCGGCATCAGCGCCAACCCCGCACTGGGCGCCGCGGTGGACCTGCTGGTGGCGCAGGGCGGCACGGCCATCCTCTCGGAAACGCCCGAGGTCTACGGTGCCGAGCACCTGCTCACCGCACGCGCCGCGTCACCCGCCGTCGCCGACAGGCTGATGCAACGCATCCACTGGTGGGAGGGTTACACGCGGCAGCACCACGGCGACATGAACAACAACCCTTCCCCGGGCAACAAGGCGGGCGGCATCACGACCATCCTGGAGAAGTCGCTGGGTGCCGTCGCCAAGGGCGGCAGCACCGGGCTGATGGCCGTCTACGAGTACGCCGAGCCGGTGCGCGAGGCCGGCCTCGTGTTCATGGACACGCCCGGTTACGACCCGGTGTCGGCCACAGGCCAGGTGGCGGGCGGTGCCAACCTCATCTGCTTCACCACCGGCCGCGGGTCGACCTACGGCTGCAAGCCCACGCCCTCGCTCAAGCTCGCGACGAACAACACCTTGTTCAAGCGCATGAGCCTGGACATGGACTTCAACGCCGGGGAGATTGTCGAAGGGCGGCAGACGGTGGCCGAGGCGGGGGCGGCCTTGTTCGAGTTGATGCTGGCCACCGCGTCCGGCCGGCCGACGTGCAGCGAGCAGCATGGGATGGGGGACAACGAGTTCGTGCCGTGGCAGTTGGGGGCGGTGATGTGATGCCGATGTTCGTGCGCAGCGCCGAGCGGGCCTTCGATAACTCAGCCCGAGCGGACTGTGGCCTGCGTGGCCTGTGCAGGCCACCACCC
>NZ_DASSRA010000196.1:0-6094 GCF_035702065.1 Rhizobacter sp. | reverse complement strand
TGACGCTGCCGCTGATGAGCTTTGGCGGCTCGGGCATCTTGATGAACATGGTGGCGCTCGCCATCGTGCTGCGGATCGACATCGAGAACCGCCAGCTGATGCGTGGAGGCCGCGCATGAGCAAGCACCTGGTGATCATGGCGGCGGGCACGGGGGGGCATGTGATCCCCGGTCTCGCCGTTGCCACCGAGATGCGCAAGCGCGGCTGGACCATCAGCTGGCTCGGCACCACGCACGGCATGGAGAACAAGCTGGTGCCGCCCTCGGGCATCCCGATGGACAACATCACGTTCAGCGGCCTGCGCGGCAAAGGGATGCTGCACACGCTGACCGGCGGTTTCCGCTTGCTCGGCGCCTTCTGGAGCTGCCTGCAGATCCTGCGCAAGCGCCACGCCAGTGCGGTGCTGGGCATGGGCGGCTACGTATGCTTCCCGGGCGGGCTGATGGCCTCGCTGCTCGGCAAGCCGCTGATGCTGGTCAACGCCGACGCGGCGCTGCTGCTGAGCAACAAGAGCCTGCTGCCCATCGCCGACAAGGTGGCCTTCGGCTTCGATGGCGACGCGGCGCACAAGGTCAAGCAGGGTGTGGTCACCGGCAACCCGGTGCGCGCCGAGATCGAGAACCTGCCCACGCCGCTGGAGCGCTTCGAGCACCGCCAGGGCCCTCTGCGCGTGCTGGTGGTGGGCGGCAGCCTGGGCGCCAGCGCCTTGAACGAGGCGCTGCCGCGTGCCGTCGCCCTGCTGCCGGCAGGCGAGCGCCCGCGCCTGACCCACCAGACGGGTACCGCCCACTTCGAGAAGGTGCGCGCCGCCTACGCCCAGGTGCAGGTCGATGCCGAGGTGCTGCCCTTCATCGACAACATGAGCGAGCGCCTGGCGAGCTGCGACGTGATCGTCTGCCGCGCCGGCGCCGTGACGGTGAGCGAACTGTGCGCCGCCGGCGTGGCCAGCGTGCTGGTACCGCTGGTCGTGAGCACCACCAGCCACCAGCGCGACAACGCGCAGTGGATGGCCAGGCAGGGCGCCGCCATCCACCTGCCGCAAACCGAACTGACCCCGCAACGCCTGGCCGACATGCTGAAGAGCCTGACGCGCGAGGCATTGCTCAACATGGCGACCAAGGCACGGGCCCTGGCGCGGCCGAAGGCGGCTGCGCATGTCGCCAACGAACTGGAGGCACTCGCAGCATGAGAGCGATCCGAGCGCCGGGCCGCCCCAAGCCGGATCGCATCCCCATGGGGGATCGGCCGACGTACCCGGCGGACGAGGGGCAGACATGAAGCACGCCGTCAAACACATTCACTTCGTCGGTATCGGCGGCGCCGGCATGAGCGGCATTGCCGAGATCCTGCACAACCTGGGCTACACCGTCTCGGGCTCGGACCAGAGCGACAGCCCCACCTCGCGCCGCCTGGCCTCGCTGGGCATCAAGGTGTTCGTCGGTCACGAAGCCGGCCACATCGCCGGGGCGGAGGCGGTGGTGACCTCCACCGCGGTGAAGTCCGACAATCCCGAGGTCATCGCCGCCCGCGCCAGGCGCGTGCCGGTGGTGCCGCGCGCCGTGATGCTGGCCGAGCTGATGCGCTTGAAGCGCGGCATCGCCATTGCCGGGACACACGGCAAGACGACCACCACCTCGCTGGTGACCAGCGCGCTGGCCGAGGCCGGGCTGGACCCGACCTTCGTGATCGGCGGCAAGCTCAACGCGGCCGGCGCCAACTCGCGCCTGGGGCAGGGCGACTACATCGTGGTCGAGGCCGACGAGTCGGATGCGTCGTTCCTGAACCTGATGCCCATCCTGTCGGTGGTGACCAACATCGACGCCGACCACATGGACACCTACGGCCACGACCTCACGCGGCTGAAGGGTGCGTTCGTGGAGTTCCTGCACCGCATGCCCTTCTACGGCGCGGCCATCCTGTGCGGCGACGACCCCGGCGTGCGCTCCATCATCCCGATGGTCTCGCGCCCCGTCATCACCTACGGCTTCGGGCCCGATGCGCAGGTGCGCGCGGTCAACGTGCAAGCGCTGGTTGGCGGGCAGATGCGTTTCACCGCGCAGCGCCGCAATGGCGTCGTGATGCCCGACCTGGAGATCACGCTCAACCTGCCGGGCGAGCACAACGTGCTCAACGCGCTGGCGGCCGTGGCCGTTGCCACCGAGCTGGAGCTGCCCGACGCGCCGGTGGTGAAGGCGCTGGGCGAGTTCCACGGTGTGGGCCGGCGCTTCCAGCGCTACGGCGAGCAGCGCGCGCGCAGCGGCGGCACGTTCACGCTGATCGACGACTATGGCCACCACCCGGTGGAGATGGCGGCGGTGATCGCGGCCGCGCGCGGCGCCTTCCCGGGCCGCCGCCTGGTGATCGCCTTTCAGCCGCACCGCTACACCCGCACACGCGATTGCTTCGAGGACTTCGTCAAGGTGATGGGCACGGCCGATGCCGTGCTGCTGGGCGAGGTGTATGCCGCCGGTGAGGCGCCCATCGTGGCGGCCGACGGCCGCTCGCTGGCGCGCGCGTTGCGCGTGGCGGGCAAGGTCGATCCGATCTTCGTGGACGAGATCGCGCAGATGCCGGAGGTGATCGCCGAGCAGGCGCGCGATGGCGACGTGGTGATTGCGATGGGGGCCGGGACGATCGGTGCGGTCGCGGGCCAGGTGGCGGAGTTGTTGAAGGAGGCGTCATGAACGAGTTCGAGCGCCGGGCCGCCCCAAGCCGAACGAGATCCCCGCGGGGGATCGTGAGCGGCGTTGCCGCGAACGAGGGGCAAACATGAGCATCAATGTGAAGGCGCTGGGCAAAGTCGCGGTGCTGATGGGCGGTACCTCGGCCGAACGCGACATCTCGCTCATGTCGGGCGAAGGTGTGCTCGCCGCGTTGCAATCGAAGGGCGTCAACGCACACGCCTTCGATCCTTCGGTCCAGGACCTGGCGGAACTGAAGAAGCAGGGGTTCGCGCGCTGCTTCATCGCGCTGCATGGCCGCCACGGCGAAGACGGCACGGTGCAGGGTGCGCTGGAGCTGCTGGGCATCCCCTACACCGGCTCCGGCGTGATGGCCTCCAGCATCGCGATGGACAAGGTGATGACCAAGCGCCTGTGGCTGGCCGACGGCCTGCCCACCCCGCGCTACGTGGCGCTGCCCAGCGACAAGCAGTCGCGCGAGGACGTGCGCGCGGTTCCCGACGAGCTGGGCCTGCCGCTGATCGTGAAGCCGCCGCACGAGGGCTCGTCCATTGGCGTGAGCAAGGTCAAGGGCTACTCCGAGATGGCCGATGCGGTGGCGCTGGCCGCCAGGTACGACCACGAGGTGCTGTGCGAGGAGTTCATCGACGGCGAGGAAGTCACCTGCCCGGTGCTGGGACAGGGGCCGGATGCCGTGGCGCTGCCGGTGGTGCGCATCGCCGCGCCCGAAGGTGCCTACGACTACCAGAACAAGTACTTCACCGACGTCGTGCAGTACCACGTGCCGAGCGGTTTGCCGGAAGCAGAAGAACGCGAGATCCAGCGCATCGTCGTCGCGGCCTACCGCTCGCTGGGTTGCCGCGGCTGGGGCCGCGCCGACCTGATGATCCGCAAGAGCGACCGCAAGCCGTACCTCTTGGAGATGAACACCTCACCCGGCATGACCTCGCACTCGCTGGTGCCCAAGTCGGCGGCTGCCAACGGCATGCCCTACGAAGACCTGTGCCTGCACCTGCTGGCCAACGCGGCGCTGGACACCGCGCCCCGAAAGGCCTGACCGGAACGCCATGCGCGCCCAAGCCGCCCTGCGCACCCCCCTGGCCGCCGCCCTGCCGGCCGACGTGCGCCTGCTCAACATCACCGCCTCGGTGTTGTTCGTGGTGGGGGCGGTGCTGATGGCCGCGCTGGCGCTGATGTGGCTGGTGCGCCAGCCGGTGTTCAACATCCGCGCGGTCAAGGTGGAGGGCGAGGTCTCGCGCAACAGCGTCTCGACCATCCGCGCCAACGCCATGCCGCAGCTGGCGGGCAACTACTTCACGCTCGACCTGGCGCGCGGCCAGCGCGCCTTCGAGGCCGTGCCCTGGGTGCGCCACGCCATCGTGCGGCGCGTGTGGCCCAACCGCCTCGCGGTGCAGCTCGAAGAGCACCGCCCGGCGGCGTTCTGGCTCACCAGGGAGGGTGACGACCAGTTGGTCAATCAGCAAGGCGAGGTCTTCCAGGCCAACCTGGGCGACGTGGAAGACGAAGACCTGCCCACGCTGCAAGGCCCGGACGGCAGCTCGGCCGAGATGCTGGCCATGTACCGCAAGCTGGTGCCGGTGTTCGAGAAGCTGGAGATGCACATCGACACGCTCAGCATGAGCGGGCGCGGCTCCTACCGCGCCGAGTTCGACAGCGGCGCCGAGATCGAGCTCGGGCGCGGCAGCGAAGACGAGATGGTGGCGCGCAGCCAGCGCTTCGTGGCCACGGTGACGCAGGTGATCGAGCGCTACCAGCGTCCGCTGGTCTACGCCGACCTGCGCCACAACGAGGGCTATGCGGTGCGCCTCAAGGGCATCACGACCGCGGTGGCGGCAACACCACCCGGCAAAAGGAACTGAGGGAAACAGATGGCCAAGGAATACAAGGATCTGGTGGTCGGCCTGGACATCGGCACCGCGAAGGTGATGGCGGTCGTGGCCGAGGTGCTGCCGGACGGCGAACTGCGCGTGGCGGGCCTGGGCATTGCCTCGGCGCACGGCCTGAAGCGCGGCGTGGTGGTCAACATCGACGCGACTGTGCAGAGCATCCAGCAGGCGCTGAAAGAGGCCGAGATGATGGCCGACTGCAAGATCACGCGCGTCTACACCGGCATCACCGGCAGCCACATCCGCGGCCAGAACAGCACCGGCATGGTGATCGTGCGCGACAAGGAAGTGACGCCGGTCGACGTGACACGCGTGGTCGAGACCGCCAAGGCCATCAACATCCCGAACGACCAGCGGCTGCTGCTGGTGGAGCCGCAGGAGTTCGTGATCGACGGCCACGAGGTCAAGGAGCCCATCGGCATGAGCGGCGGGCGGCTCGAGGTGAAGGTGCACATCGTGACCGGCGCGCAGAGCGCGGCCGAGAACATCATCAAGTGCGTGCGCCGCTGCGGGCTGGAGGTGGACCAGCTGGTGCTCAACCCGAGCGCGAGCAGCCATGCGGTGCTGACCGACGACGAGAAGGACCTGGGCGTGGCCCTGGTCGACATCGGCGCCGGCACGACGGACGTGGCGATCTTCACCGACGGGGCGATCCGCCACACGGCGGTGATCCCCATCGCCGGCGACCTGATCACGAGCGACATCGCGATGGCGCTGCGCACGCCCACCAAGGACGCCGAGGAGATCAAGGTCGAATACGGCGTGGCCAAGCAGCTGCTGGCCGACCCGAGCGAGCAGCTCGAAGTGCCCGGCCTGGGCGACCGCGCGCCACGCATGCTGAGCCGCCAGGCGCTGGCCGGCGTGATCGAGCCGCGTGTGGAAGAGATCTTCTCGCTGGTGCACCAGGTGATCCGCGACAGCGGCTACGAGGAGCTGCTCTCGAGCGGCATCGTGCTCACCGGCGGCGCGGCGGTGATGCCCGGCATGGTGGAGCTGGGCGAGGACATCTTCCTCAAGCCGGTGCGCAAGGGCATCCCCACGTACCACGGTTCGCTGCACGACATGGTGGCCAGCCCGCGCTCGGCCACCGTGATGGGCCTGCTCGAAGAAGCGCGGCTGGGCCGCGCGCGCGGCATCAAGGCCGCCCAGCAGGCAGGGTCGGTCAAGACATTGTTCGGGCGAGCCAAGGACTGGTTCCTCGGCAACTTCTAAGCACACAGGGAGCTCGCAACCATGACAACAGCAAGAAACGACTTCGTCTCCAAGCCGCCGCACGCGGGCCATGACCCACCTTCGGGCTAGGCAAGAACCACCGCAACACAAGACCAAGATTCACAGCAACACAACGGCAACTGCAAACTGATTGGAGTTCAACATGGCCATCGAAATGATCGAAGAATTTGACCTCGGCACCCAGATCAAGGTGATCGGCGTCGGCGGCGGCGGCGGCAACGCGGTCGACCACATGATCGCCAGCGGCGTGCAGGGCGTGCAGTTCATCTGCGC
>NZ_DASSRA010000195.1:0-6824 GCF_035702065.1 Rhizobacter sp. | reverse complement strand
ACCGCGAGGTGTTCGAGTTCGACCGCTTCTGGGCCATCGGCTCCGGCCGCTCGTTCGCGCTCGGCGCCATGCACGCCTCGTTCGACCGCGCCAAGACGGCGCGTGAGCTGGCCGAGATCGGCGTCAAGGCGGGCTGTGAATTCGACAAGAACTCGGATGGGCCGGTGAAGGCCCAGACCCTCAAACTGAAGACAACGAAAGACTGAACATGGCCGCGATCGAGATCAAGGTGCCCGACATCGGCGACTTCAAGGATGTCGCCATCATCGAAGTGCTGGTGAAGGCCGGTGACACCGTCACCAAGGAGCAGTCGCTGGTCACCGTGGAAAGCGACAAGGCCTCGATGGAGATCCCGTCCTCGCACGCTGGCGTGGTGAAGGAGCTCAAGGTCAAGATCGGCGACAAGATCAGCGAAGGGTCGCTGCTGCTGGTGCTGGACAGCGCCGAAGCCGCGGCGCCCGCGCCGGCCCCGGCGGCCAAGCCCGCTGCCGCAGCCCCTGCGGCCGCACCCGTGGCTGCGCCGCCCGCGGCCACGCATGCCGGCGGTTCCGACTTCGAGTGCGACGTGCTGGTGCTCGGCGCCGGCCCCGGCGGCTACTCGGCCGCCTTCCGTGCCGCCGATCTCGGGCTCAAGACCGTGCTGGTCGAGCGCTACGCCACGCTCGGCGGTGTGTGCCTCAATGTGGGCTGCATTCCTTCGAAGGCACTGCTGCACGTGGCCGGCGTGCTCGACGAGGTCAAGCACTTCGACACACTCGGCATCAGCTTCGGCACGCCCAAGGTCGACCTCGACAAGCTGCGCGCGCACAAGGAAAAGGTCATCGGCAAGCTGACCGGTGGCCTCAACGCCATGGCCAAGATGCGCAAGGTGACGGTGGTGCAGGGAACGGGCGAGTTCCTCGACCCCTACCACCTGGGCGTGACCAAGGCCGACGGCGGCAAGCAGGTCATCAAGTTCAGGAACGCCATCATCGCGGCCGGCTCCGAGGCGGTGAAGCTGCCCTTCCTGCCCAAGGATGACCCGCGCGTGGTCACTTCCACCGGCGCGCTGGAACTGCGCCAGCTGCCCAAGAAGATGCTGGTCATCGGCGGCGGCATCATCGGCCTCGAGATGGGAACCGTCTACAGCACGCTGGGCGCGCGGCTCGACGTGGTCGAGATGATGGATTCGCTGATGCTCGGCGCCGACCGTGACCTGGTGAAGGTGTGGCAGAAGATGAACGCGCTGCGCTTCGACAACATCATGCTCAAGACCAAGACGGTCGGGGCCGAGGCCACCAAGAAAGGCATCCTGGTCAGCTTCGAAGGCGAGGGTGCGCCGAAGGAGCCGCAGCTCTACGACCTGGTGCTGCAGGCCGTGGGCCGCGTGCCGAACGGCAGGCGCATCGGTGCCGACAAGGCCGGTGTGGCGGTCACCGACCGCGGCTTCATCCCTGTCGACGCTCAGATGCGCACCAACGTGCCGCACATCTTCGCCATCGGCGACATCGTGGGCCAGCCCATGCTGGCGCACAAGGCGACGCACGAGGGCCACGTCGCGGCCGAGGTGGCGGCGGGCGACAGCCATGCGGCCTTCGATGCGCGCGTGATCCCGAGCGTGGCCTACACCGACCCCGAGGTCGCCTGGGTGGGCCTCACCGAAGACGAGGCCAAGGCCCAGGGCCGCAAGCTCAAGAAGGGTCTCTTCCCCTGGAGCGCGTCGGGCCGCGCCATCGCCAACAACCGCGACGAAGGCTTCACCAAGCTGCTGTTCGACGAGGAGACGCACCGCATCGTTGGTGGCGGCATCGTCGGCACGCACGCGGGCGACATGATCGGCGAGATCGCGCTGGCCATCGAGATGGGAGCCGACGCTGTGGACATCGGCAAGACCATCCACCCGCACCCGACGCTGGGCGAGAGCCTGGGCCTGGCGGCCGAGGCGGCCGAAGGGCACTGCACGGACCTGCCGCCCGTGAAGCGCTGAGCGATTGGCCCATGAAAAACGGCACCCGAGGGTGCCGTTTTCTTTGTCTTGCCAGGCGGCACCGCTCTAGCGGCCGCTCTCCTGCACGATGTACCACTGCCCGTTGATCAACTCCCAGGTGAGCGTCTTGGTGCTCACGTCGTTGAAGTTGTCCGAGCGGTAGCTCTGGTTGAAGCTGGTCTCCACGCGGTTGGGGGCGAGCGTGTTGGTCTGGATGTCTTCGACCTTCACGCTGATGTTGCCCTTTTTGGCCACGAGTGCGCGGCGCTTGGTCTTCCAGGTGGCGAGGTCGCCGGTGGTCGGCATGAAGCTGGGCGCGTAGAAGCCGATGTAGCGCGCCACGTCCTTCGCTTCCCAGGCAGCGGCCCAGTCGGTCAGGCGGCGCACGGTCTGTGCGGCCGGGGTGCCGGGCGCTGCTGGCGCAGCAGGGGCGGGCACGGCGCCGATTGGGGCGGCGGTGGTGGCGGTGGCCGGCGCCGCGGTGGGCGAGGGCGTGATGGCCGCGGCGCGCTGGTTCAGGCGCTGCAGGTCCATCTCCTGCATGTCGATGGCGAGCGTGGGGCAGCGCGCCGGGCCGTCTTCTCCGGCGGCCCAGCCCTCGGATTCGGCCGGGACTTCGGGCGCGTTCTCGGCACGGGTGAGGCCGAGCTGCGCGCTCAGGCGCTGGGTGGCGGCCTGCGTGCGCGCGTAGGCGATGCCCAGGTCGTACTCGGCGTTGGCGTAGGAACGGCGTGCCGTGTAGAGCTCGTTTTCCGAGTTCAAGAGGTCGAGCAGGCTGCGCTGGCCGATATCGAACTGCTGGCGGTAGGCGTCGCGCGCCTTCTCGATGGCGATGGTGTTGCGGTCGAGGTAGAGCAGCTGGTCGTTCAGCTTGCGCGTGTCGTTGTAGGCGATGGCGATCAGCTGGCGCGCGTCGCGGCAGGCGCGGTCGCGCAGGTCGGCGGCCTGGTTCACCAGGTTGGCCTGCTGGCGCACGCGGGCGGCATCACTGCCCCCGTTGAAGAGGTTCCAGTTCAGCACGATCTCGCCGGTGTCGTTGCGCCGCTGGTCGCGCACGCCTTCGAGGTTGGTGCCGGCGCCGGAGCGCACGCGGGCTTCGATCTTGGGCTGGTAGGCCGATTCACGCACCGAGGCGAGCGAACGCGCCGAGCGCAGCGACTCGATGGTCGCGCTCACCGCGGCACTGCGGCGCACGGCTTCGGCAGAGGCTTCGCTGGCGGTGGCGGCGATGCCGTCCTTGAAGGCCAGCGGCAGCGGCATGTTCTTCGGCGGCTCGTCGCCCACGATGCGCTGGTAGCGCGTCGACACGTCGTGCAGGTTCGCGAGTTCGGTGCTCAGGTTCGATTCGGCGAGGGCCAGGCGCGCGCCGGCCTGTTCGAGGTCGACGCCGCGGCCCACGCCGGCCTTGAAGCGCGACTGGATCTGGTTGAACGCGCTCTTGTGCTGCACGTAGCTGTCTTCGGCCAGTTGCACCAGCCGGCGGTAGCGCAGAACGTCGTAGTAGGCGCGGGTGGTTTCGAGTGCGTTCGTCTCGGTGGTGTCGAGCAGCTCGAAGTAGCGGGCCATCTTCTCGTGGTCGAGGCGCCCGACTTCGTTCTTGGTGGCCAGGCCGTCCCACAGCAGTTGTGTCAGGGTCAGTGCGGCGCCGCTGCGGCTGATCGACTGGTTCTCGGGGGTGCGTGACGTGATGGTGTCGCGGTCCTTGCCGACGGCTGCGCTCAGGTCGAGCCGCGGGTAGTAGCCGCCGCGTGCGGCGTCGACCGCATCGGCGGCGGCGCGGTAGGCATTGAAGCGCGCGGTGACGTCCGGGTTCACACTGATCGCCTTCTGCGCCGCAGCCTTCAACACCTCGTTGGTCTGGGCTTGGGCGCTGGCGATGCACGCCATCGTGGCCGCAACAAACAAGGCTCGGGTCTTGAAACGCATCAGGCGGTGTCTTTCTCGCAGGTCAAAATGGCGTTGAGCAAGGCGTAGTGAGGGATTCCTTCACTGCGCCGCGAAGTTTAGCTTTTGACCCCCTCTTGCGGCCCCCCCCTGTCCTTATGGCGGCGTGGGACTATTTCACGCATGTCCTCGCTGTGTGCTTGTTTTTTCAGCAGACGCATGTGAGTTGTGCGGTCTGCGGCACTCAAGTCCACCCTCGCCGTGACGACAACAAGACGTTGAGCCCTGAATCCGCCTGAAGCCCACGTGCACGCCGTTCTCTCCAACTTCCGCAGCCGCATCGGCCTGACACGCGTGCGGCGCGTGGGGCTGCGCTGCTGGCTGGCCGCGTGGGCGATCGCCGCGCTGTGCATGCCGATCGCGGCGTCGCAGGCCTGGGACGCCGAGCGCATGGCAGCAGCAGCCAAGCGCCTGTCGCCGCGGGCCGCCGCGGGCGTGCAGTCCCTGCAGCCCGTGCTCGCGCAGGCGCTGGACATGGACGAGCCCGCGCAACTGCAAGCCGTCAACGAGTTCTTCAACCGGCGCATCCTGTTCCGCGACGACACCGAGGTGTGGGGCCAGATCGACTACTGGGCCAGCCCGATCGAAACGCTCGACAAGGGCCAGGGCGATTGCGAAGACTTCGCCATCGCCAAGTACTTCAGCCTCCTGGCCATCGGCATGCCGACCACCAAGCTGCGCCTGGTCTACGTGCGGGCCCAGATCGGCGGGCCGCAGGGCGCGGTGCAGGCCCACATGGTGCTGGCCTACTATGCGGCACCCGGCGCCGAGCCGCTGATTCTGGACAACCTCATCACCGATGTGCGGCCCGCCTCGCGGCGGCCCGACCTGGTGCCCGTGTTCAGCTTCAACAGCGAAGGCCTGTGGCAAGGTGTGGGCCCACAGGCGGCGGGTGACCCGGCGGCGCGCCTGTCTCGTTGGCGTGAGGTGCTTGCGAAGGCGCGTGCGGAGGGGTTCCAATGAATTCTCGAATGAAGTTCCAAGCAGGGGAGACGGCATGTCGCTGATCCGACAGATCTGGTTGCTGATGCTGGGCACCGTGCTGCTGGCCTTTGCCGGCAGCGTGACGGTGGCGGTCGAGTCGGCGCGCGGCTACCTGCAGACGCAGCTGCGCCTGAAGAACTCGGACAACGCCACCTCGCTCGCGCTGGCGCTCTCGCAGCAGAAGGGCGACGCCGAGCTGATGGGCCTCTTGATGTCGGCGCAGTTCGACACTGGCTTCTACCGCCGCATCAAGTTCACCGCCGCCGACGGCAAGGTCGGCTTCGTGCGCGAGGCGCAAGCCACGCCCACCTCGGCGCCGGCCTGGTTCGTGAACCTCGCGCCGATCGACTCCGAGCCCGGCGTGGCACAGGTCTCCGATGGTTGGCGCGCGTTGGGCAAGGTCGAGGTGGTGAGCCACACCTTCTTCGCCTACGACGAGCTGTGGGCCGGCAGCCTGCGCTCGGCGGCGGCGCTGGCCGTGGTTGGCCTGATCGCCGGTGGCGTGGGCATGCTGGTGGTGCGGCGCATCCGCAAGCCGCTCGACTCGACGGTGGAGCAGGCGCATGCGCTGGTGGCGGGCGAGTTCCGCATCGTCCCCGAGCCGCGTGCGCCGGAGTTGCAGCGCCTCACGCGGGCCATGAACACCATGGTGAACCGCCTGCGCGTGACCTTCCAGGCCCAGGCCGAGCAGCTCGACACCTTGCACAAGCAGGCCAACCTTGACCGGCTCACCGGCCTGTCGAACCGCGCCCATTTCCTCGGCCAGCTCTCGGCCGCCTTGCAGCGTGAAGACGGCACGGCCGAAGGCGGCCTGGTGCTGCTGCGCGTGCTCGACCTCGCGGGCGTCAACCGCAACCTCGGTCACGTGGCGGCCGACCGCGTGATCACCGCCATCGCGCAGTCGCTGCGGCCGTATGCGGAGCGCGCCAAGGGCTGCTTTCTCGGCCGCCTGAACGGCTCGGACTTCGCGCTGTGCCTGCCGGTGCCCGGCGTGGCGCGCGAGACCGCGCAGGCCGTGGCCGATGCGCTGGGCATGGTGCTGCCCACGCTGGGCTCGGGCCTGGCCGTGAGCATGGGCGCCATCGAACTGCGGCGCGACATGACCCCGGGCCAGGTGATGAGCGCTGCCGACGCTGCGCTCGCCCGCGCTGAAGCGCGCGGTGCCTTTGCCGTGGAACTGGGCAGCGAGCCCGCCAACAGCGTGGCCATGCTGGGCGAGGGGGCCTGGCGCCAGCGCATACGCGAGGCGCTGGCGCAGGGGCGCGTGCACCTGGTGAGCTTCCCGGTGGTGAACACCCGGCGCGAGCTGATCCACCTCGAATGCCCGCTGCGCCTGCAGCTCGAAGAGCAGGGCGCCTTCGACCCGGCCGCGCGCTGGCTGCCGCTGGCCATGCGCAGCAAGCTCACGGTCGACGTGGACGAGCGCGCGCTGGCGCTCGCGCTAGCTGAGGCCACGAGCGACGGCCAGCCGCGCTGCGTGAACCTCTCGCCCGCCTCGCTCACCGACAGCAGCTTCGCCTCGCGGCTGCGCGCGCTGCTGTGGGACTCACCGCGCGTGGCGCGCCTGATCTGGCTGGAGGTGGCCGAGAGCGCCGCGGTCGAGCACTTCGAGCTGCTCCAGGAACTGAGCCGCCAGCTGCGGCCGACCGGCGTGCGTCTGGGCCTGGAGCACGCCGGCGAGCGCCTGGGCGCCATCCCGCGTCTCTTCGAGGCCGGGCTCGACTACGTGAAGCTCGACGCCGCCCTGGTCGCCGGCGTCGGCAGCGACGAACACCGCCTGACCTTCGTGCGCGGCACGGTGACGCTGCTGCACGGCCTGTCTCTGCAGGTGTATGCCGAGGGCGTATCGAGCGAAGAAGACGCCAAGGCACTGTGGGAATGCGGCATCGACGGCGCGACCGGCCCCTACATCAGCACCCAGCAGAACTCC
>NZ_DASSRA010000194.1:0-6467 GCF_035702065.1 Rhizobacter sp. | reverse complement strand
CGTTCGTCGAATACGCCTTGCGCGATGGCGCGGCCGGCGTGCTGGTGAGCGGCTGCCGCGAAGGCGGTTGCGAGTTCCGCCTCGGCCAGCGCTGGACCGAAGAGCGATTGAACGGCAGCCGCGAGCCGCACCTGCGCGCCTCGGTCCCGCGCGAGCAGATCGCCACCGCCTGGGCCGATGCAGGCGATGAAGCCAGCCTGCGCACCGCGCTCGAACAACTGCGCCACCGCGCCTCACTCGTTCATGGATAAGCCCACCGCACCCACCACCACACCGGCCGCCTGGGCCGGCCAGCTGCTGCTGTACGCGCTCTTCGCGCTGCTGATCGGCGTGTTCTCGCGCTGGCCGCCGTACCGCCACCTGGCGAGCGACCAGTCGCTGGTCAAGATCAGCTTCAGCCACACCGGCAAGCCGGTGTCCGAGTGCCTCTCGCAAACGCCCGAAGAGCTGGCCAAGCTGCCGCCCAACATGCGTGCCCCGGTGCGCTGCCCGCGCGAGCGCTCGCCCATCGTGGTCGAGCTCGACATCGACGGCGCCCGCGTCTACCAGCACACCGCCAAGCCCTCGGGGCTGTCGAAAGACGGTGCCTCGTCGGTCTACCACCGCCTGGCGCTCGGTGCCGGTGTGCACCGCGTGGCCGTGCGCATGAAGGACGACGCGCGCAGCCCCGGCTTCAACCACATGCGCGAAGAGACCGTCATGCTCGCGCCGGCCCAGATCCTGGTGATCGACTTCGACACCGCGACCCAACAGATCACGCTCCAATGAACACCCCAAGCACCCAACTCACGTCACCCCGGCGAACTCCGGGGCCCACACTGCCCCCTGTCTCAGCCGTTGGCACAGCGAGGCAGTGGACCCCGGCGTTCGCCGGGGTGACGAGTGGTTCTGCCGACTACGCACTGCCGGTGCCCACCGACGCCCGCCGCCGCCTCGCCCGCGGCTGGCTCTGGCTGGGCCTGCTGGCGTTGATCGGCTCGGGCCTGTTCTCGGTGCTGCTGGTGCTGTCGCGCACGCCGGGCCTGAACAAGCTCTTCCCAGTGGCCGACTTCTTCCGCGTGGCCCTGGTGGTGCATGTCGACCTGTCGGTGCTGGTGTGGTTCATCGCGCTGGCCGGCATGCTGTGGAGCATCCACGGCACGCCGCGGCGCCTGGGCTGGGCGTGGGCGGCGCTGGGCCTGTGCGGCGCGGGGGCGGCGCTGATGTCGCTTGCGCCCTTCCTCGGCAGCGGCGAGGCCGTCATGGCCAACTACATCCCCATGCTCGACGGCACGCCCTTCATCGCCGGCCTGCTGGTGTTCGCCGCCGGGGTGGGCCTGCTGGTGCTGCGCAGCCTGTGGGCCGCGCCAAAGATCGGCATCGCCTTCGACGGTGAGGGGGCGTTGCGCTTCGGCCTCAACGCGAGCGCAGTGGCCACCGCGGTGGCGCTGCTGGCCTTCGGCTGGTCGTTCGCGGTGCTGCCGCAGTCGCTGGCGGGCAAGGCCTACTACGAGATCCTGTACTGGGGCGGCGGACACGCGCTGCAGTTCACCTGGACGCTGCTGATGCTGGTGGCCTGGCTGTGGCTGGCCAGCGCCTGCGGCGCGCGCGTGCCGCTCAGCCCGCGCGTCGCATTGGGTCTCTTTGCCCTGGCGCTCGCCAGCGTCTTCGTCACGCCCTATGCCTATGTGGCACACGACATCGCCTCGGTCGAGCACCGCAACCTGCACACCTGGGCCATGCGCATGGGCGGCGGGCTGGCGATCGCGCCGATCGCGCTGGCGGTGACGGTCGCCCTGCGCGGCTTGGCGCGGCTGGCCCCTGAGCAGCGGCCGCTGCGTGCGGCGCTCGTCGCCTCGATGGTCCTGTTTGCTTCGGGCGGGTTGATCGGTGTGTTCATCGCCGGCAGCAACGTGCGCATCCCGGCGCACTACCACGGCTGCATCGTCGGTGTGACCCTCGCGCTGATGGGCCTGGTCTACCGCCTGCTGCCGCAGCTGGGCTACCGCGCGCCCAGGGGCCGGCTCGCCACGCTGCAGCCGGTGCTGTACGGGGCCGGGCAGTTGACGCACATCCTCGGCCTGGTGTGGTCGGGCGGCTATGGTGTGCAGCGCAAGGTGGCAGGGGCCGAGCAGGTGCTGCGCAGCAGCTCCGAGGTGGCCGGCATGGGCCTGATGGGGCTGGGCGGGCTCATCGCCATCGTCGGCGGCCTGCTCTTCGTGGTGGTAGTGGTCGGCGCGATGCGCGCACCCGCAGAGACGAAGCCCGCATGAAGAAGCTGCAGGCCCTGCTGCAATGGCTGTTCATGCGCGTCGAGGCGCTGTTCAATGCGGCCTTCGGCGACCGGCTCAACCCGCTGTACCAGCTCGGGTCCATCACCTTCTTCCTGTTCTGGGTGGTGGCGGCCAGCGGCCTGTACCTCTACGCCTTCTTCGAGACCGGCGTGGCCGGGGCCCACGCCTCGGTCGAGGCGCTCACGCACCGCCAGTGGTTTGCCGGGGGCGTCTTGCGCAGCGTGCATCGGTATGCATCAGACGCCATGGTCTTCACCATGCTGCTGCACATGCTGCGCCACTTCGCCTTCGACCGCTTCCGCGGCTTTCGCTGGTTCTCGTGGCTGACCGGCGTGGCGCTGATCTGGGGTGTCTACGTCTCGGGCATCAACGGCTACATGCTGCCCTGGGACCAGATGGCGCAGTTCGTCATCACCGCCAGCTTCGAATGGATCGACTGGCTGCCCGGCTTCGGCGGCACGCTGATGCGCAACGTCATCTACCCGACGAGCATCACTGACCGCTTCTTCTCCCTGCTGGCCTTCATGCACATCGGTGTGCCGCTGGTGGTGCTGCTGCTGATGTTCATCCACGTGCAGCGCGTGCCCAAGGCCCGCACCAACCCGCCACGGCCCATCATGGCCAGCCTGTTGCTCACCTTGCTCGTGCTGTCGTTCGTGCAGCCTGCGCTGAGCCAGGGCGGCGCGGCGCATCTCGGCGTGGCGGTGGGCAGCCTGCAGTTCGACTGGTTCTTCCTGGCGCTGTTTCCGCTCTTCTACCTGTGGCCCATGGGGCAGGTGTGGGCGCTGGTGGCCGGCTGCAGCGCACTGCTGGTGGCGCTGCCCTGGTTGCCGCCGAACTTCAGGCGCAACAGCAAGGGCGAGCATCTGTTGACGATCCACCCCTCGACCGAGCCCTTGCATGTGCGCAGCGGCGAGACGCTGCTTGAAGCCGGCCTGCGCCAGGGCCTGGCGCTGCCTTATGAATGCCGCAACGGCGGCTGCGGCGTGTGCCTGTGCACCGTGCTGCACGGCAGCGTCGACCACGGCGCCTTCCAGCCCAGCGCCTTGCCCGAGGCGCTGCGTGCACAGGGCAAGACGCTGATGTGCTGCGCCAAGGCCTTGTCCGATGTGGAGATCGAGGTCGAGTCCGAGCCCGGTGGTGCGCCAGTGCGTGTGCCGATACGCGAGTACCGGGCCCAGGTGACCGGCATGGAAAGGCTCTCGCCCGAGGTGATGCGCCTGACCTTGGTGCTGCCGGGCGGCGAGGGGCTTGCCTTCAAGGCGGGGCAGTACATCAACATCCTGCTCGAAGACGGCGCGCGTCGCGCCTTCTCGTTTGCCAACCCGCCGCAGGTGCAGGGGCACATCGAGCTGCATGTGCGGCGCATTCCCGGTGGGCGCTTCACCGGCCAGGTGTTCACGCAGATGAAGGTGGGCGACACGCTGCGCTTCGAAGGGCCGCTGGGTAACTTCACGCTGCGCGACAGCGCGCACCCCATCGTGTTCGTGGCCGGGGCGACCGGCTTTGCGCCGATCAAGAGCATCGTGGAAGACGCCTTGTCGCGCGGCGTGGCGCGGCCGATGTGGCTGTACTGGGGCGTGCGCACCCGTGCCGATCTCTACGCGATGGCGCTGGCCGAGCAGTGGCAGCGCGAGCATGCACAGTTCCACTTCGTGCCGGTGCTGTCGGAACCCGAGTCCGGCGACGGCTGGCAGGGCCGCACCGGGCTGGTTCACGAGGCGCTGCTGCACGACTTCCCCGACCTGCGCGAGCACGAGGTCTACGTGTGCGGCTCGGTCAGGATGGTCGAGACGGCGGTGCCCGCTTTCATGGCCCAGGGGCTGGCCGAGGGTTTCTGCTTCACGGACGCCTTCGTGCCTTCGGTGCGTTCCTAGAGTGCGGGCGGCTTGGCACTGCCCACGCGCACGCGCTGGATGGCCCGCGCGCTCGCGCCCTGCGGCGCCGACACGACCTCCACCGCATAGCCGCCGCTGCTGCCGCTCACGCGTGCCATCACCTGGCCGTTGGCGGTGATCGTCACCGTGCCGCTGCCGCTGCTGAGCCGCCCCTGCTCGTCGAAGTCGAACTGCACGAAGCCATCCACCACGTAGGCGATGCCACTGCGCGTGAAGCTCAGCTGCGTGTACTCCTGGCGCGCAAGCTGCGGGCGCGGCCCGGCGGCGGTGGCCACGTTGACGTTGTGCGAGCGCACATTGCCGCTGCCGAAGGTGGTCACCGTGCCGCTGGCCACATCGGTGAGTGCCAGGCCGGCCGCGGGGATGAAGCGCAGCGACACGGTCTCGACGTTGCCGTTCAGGCTGCCGTCCATCTCCAGGCGTGCGTTGCCGTTCACGCGGGTGGAGAACGGGTCGCCGTTGTCGTCCACGTCGGTGTGGACGAAGTTGGTGACGGTGGCCTCGCCCGAGCCCGTGCGCTGCGCCGCGTCGGCGAAGCTGTAGGCCAGGCTGCTGCGGCCGTCATAGCCCACGCCGAACTCGGCCGTGCAGCCGTTGAATTGCGCCGCCAGCGTGTGCTGTCCGAGCGGGTAGCTCTGGCCTGCGGCGGGTGCGGCCGCGCCGTCCAGCGTGAGCGTGGCGTTGCCGCCGCTGCAGATGTCGCCGATGGCCTTGGCGCGGAAGTCGTCGTCGACGAACTGCAGCGGTGCGCCGGCGGCGGTGAGGCCATCGCCCCACAGCATCATCAGCTTGAGCACCTGGGCCTGCTGGTCCTCGGTGCCGGTGCTCACGGTGAGCGTGGCGTCCGTGCTGGCCACGCTGCCGCTGTTGTTGCTCACGACCACGCGGAACTGTGCGCCGTTGTCGGCTGCCGTCACCGGCGTGATGGTCAGCGTGTTGCCGATGGCGCCCGGGATGTTGGCCCCGTTGCGCTGCCACTGGTAGCTGATGGGGCCGGCACCGGTGGCGGCCACGGCGAAGCTCGCGTTGCCGCCGAGCGGCGCCACGATGCTGAAAGGCGCCGTGGTGATCACCGGGGCCGACTGCGGCGAGACCACCGTGAGCGTGGCGGCCGCGCTTTCCACCGTGGCGGCGGTGTTGCTGACGCGCACGCTGAAGAGCGCGGCGTTGTCGCCCGCGTTCGCCACCACCTGGTAGCTGGCCTGGGTGGCACCGGCGATGGGCGCGCCGTTGCGCAGCCACTGGTAGCTCAAGGGGCCGCTGCCTTGCGCCACCACGGCAAAGGCCACCGTGTCGCCGGCCACCGCCGTCGCGCTCTGCGGTGCGGCAGCAATGCTGGGCGGCAGGGCGTCGCCACTCACGGTGAGGCGTGCGGAGGTGCTCGTCACCGTGCCGGCGGCGTTGGTGACCGTCACGGTGAAGGTGGCGCCGTTGTCGGCGGGCGAGGTGTTGAACACCCACAGCGAGGGCGTGTTGCTGCCGGCGATGGGCTGGCCGTCGCGGCTCCAGCTGTAGGTCAGGGGTTGCGTGCCTTCGGCCACGGCCTGCAGCAAGGCAGCGTCGCCGGCCTGCACGGTGGTGCTGCGCGGGTTGCGCATGATGCGTGGCGACAGGCGGCCGGGGACGGGCGAGGTCGAGGCCTCGAGCCGCATGCACGGGCCGGTGATGCCGCCGCCGACCTCGCCCACGGTGAGTTCGGTGATCGGCGTGACCTGCGTGTCGGTCGCGGCCCAGATGCTGGTGATCGCGCTCTTGCGCACCGACATCGTGAAGCGGCCTTCGTTGTTGGTGATGGCCGAGGTGCGGCCCGAGTAGTCGCTGCCGCTGCCGCTGACGATCACGCCGGCGGCGGGCGAGCCGTCGGCGCGCTGCACGCAACCTTCGACCTCGACGGTCTCGGCCTCGATGTCGGCGTTCCAGTAGCTGTAGTGGGTCACGTCGCCCTGGTAGTAGCGCTCGCCATTGGGCGCGGTGCGCAGCAGGGCGATGCCTTCCTTCACCCAGCGGCCGCTGGCCTCGTCGAAGTGGAACAGCGGCACCTCGGCCGGCGGGTTGGGCGAGCGCGTGGAGAGGGGAATGCGGATGCGTGCGTCGGTGCCGGGGGCCAGCTGCAGGCGCCGGCCGGTGGCGTCGCGCAGGTCGACCTTGATCGCGCCGAAGCTCTCGATGGCGCGCACCGCGCCGGCCTGCAGCGTGGTGTAGCCACCGGGCATGCGTTCGGGGTCGCGGGCCGGGTCGACGTTGGTCACGCTGGCGTTGACCGGGCCCAGCACCGGCGCACCGGTGATGGCGTCGA